>CAZYPY010000032.1:0-25927 GCA_964649545.1 uncultured Microthrixaceae bacterium
CTCATCGCGGCTCATACTAGGGAGCGGATCCTCCGAGGCGCCCCCTCACCCTCCGTCGGTCAATCAACAAGAGTTGTTGATCAGCAATCGGTGTGTAGTAGGGTCTCCGGCGTGAAGTCGCCCGAGGAGCTCACCGAGTCGTTCCGTGCGCAGGGACTCAAGGTGACCCCCCAGCGCGAGCGCATCTTCCGGGCCCTGCACGAGACCCGCGAGCACCCGACCGCCGAGGCCGTCTTCGCCGAGGTCCGTCGGGAGATGCCCACCATCTCCCTGCGCACCGTCTACCAGACCCTCAACGACCTCACGGCGATGGGGGAGCTGACCCACGTGTGCCTCGGCACCGGCTCGTCGCGGTTCGACCCCACGGTCGAGCCGCACCACCACCTCGTGTGCGACACCTGTGGTCGGGTCACCGACCTGCACACCGAGTTCTCCGACGTCCACGTCCCCGACGACGTGGGCTTCGCCGTCTCCAGCACCGAGATCGTCTTCCGCGGCCGGTGCCGGGAGTGCCAGGGGGGCGGCCAGAACGGCACCACCCCGACCTACCCACCAGCAGCACAACCAAAGGAGCATGCAGCCCATGGCTGATCTGAAGGGCACCCAGACCCACGAGAACCTCAAGGAGGCGTTCGCCGGCGAGAGCCAGGCCAACCGTCGCTACCTGTACTTCGCCCAGAAGGCCGACGTCGAGGGCTACCCCGACGTCGCCGCGCTGTTCCGCTCGGTCGCCGAGGGCGAGACCGGCCACGCGTTCGGCCACTTCGACTTCCTCGCCGAGGCCGGTGACCCCGTCACCGACGTGCCGGTGGGCTCCACCGAGGACAACCTCAAGTCGGCCATCGAGGGTGAGACCTACGAGTACACCGAGATGTACCCCGGCTTCGCCAAGACCGCCCGCGACGAGGGCTTCGAGGAGATCGGCGAGTGGCTCGAGACCCTCGCCCGCGCCGAGAAGAGCCACGCGGGTCGCTTCACCCAGGGCCTCGAGTCCCTCTCCTGACCTGCCGGCGCCCGTCCGTCCCGGCGACCCCCATGGTCGCCGGGACGGGCCGGTCCGCCACCCGGACGGGCGGACCCCCGGTTCGCCCGACGCCCTGTCCCCATCTCGAGACCTCGAGACCCCGACACCTCGCCACCTCGCCACCGCCCCTGGAGGCCGACGCACACCGTGACCATCACCTACGACCCCCACGACCCGGCCTACTGGGACGAGGCCGACCTCCGGGGTGAGATGACCCGGGTCTTCGACCTGTGCCACGGCTGTCGCATGTGCTTCAAGCTCTGCCCGGCCTTCCCGTCGCTGTTCGAGATGATCGACGAGTTCGACGACCAGGACGCGGCCCGGATGACGCCCGCGCAGCAGAACCGGGTCGTCGACGAGTGCTTCAACTGCAAGCTCTGCTACGTCATCTGCCCGTACATCCCCGGCCAGAGCGAGTGGGAGCTCGACTTCCCCCGGCTCATGCTGCGGGCCGAGCAGGTGCGTCACCGCAACGAGCGCCAGACGGTCAAGCAGAAGCTGACCACCCAGGCCCTCGGTCGCACCGACCTCGCCGGCAAGGCCAACACCGCGCTGGCCCCGCTGGCCAACAAGGCCATCGCCGCGCCGGGGTCCGGTCCCCGCCGCCTCATGGAGAAGACCGTCGGCATCGCCGCCGAACGGCTGCTCCCTCCCTACGCCCGCCAGCGCTTCTCCACCTGGTTCACCAAGCGTCGTGCCGCCGGCACCCGCACCGCGCCCGTCGCCGGGGCCGCCGACCGGCGCGACACCGCCGTCCTCTTCCCGACCTGCATCGTCGAGTACCAGGCCCCCGAGGTCGGCCACGACCTGGTGAAGGTGTGCGAGCGCAACGGCGTCTCCTGCGAGCTGCCCGAGGGCGAGGTGTGCTGCGGTGCACCCTGGCTCCACTCCGGTGACGTCGACCGCTTCGTGGCCCAGGGGAAGAAGAACGTGGCCGTGCTGGCCGATGCGCTGCGCGAGGCGGGCCCCGACGCCACCGTGGTGGTGCCCCAGCCCACGTGCAGCTACGTCCTCAAGAAGGACTACGTCGACTACATCGGTGGCGCCGACGCGGAACTGGTCGCGGAGCGCACGCGCGACGCCGCGGAATACCTCATGGAGCTCCACAAGGCCGAGGGCGGCACCCCGCTCGACACGGAGTTCGCCGGCGAGGTCCCCGAAGCCGTCACCTATCACGCCCCGTGCCACCTGCGGGCGCAGAACATCGGCCTGAAGAGCCGCGACCTGCTCAAGCTGACGGGCACGAAGATCACGGTGGTCAGCGAGTGCTCGGGCATCGACGGCACCTGGGGGTACCGCCAGGAGAACTTCGAGGCCTCCCGGCAGGTGGCCAAGAAGATGGCCACCGCCATCGACAAGGCCGACAACGACGCCGTGGCCGGCGATTGCCACCTCGCCAACGGCGCCATCGTCCAGGAGACCGGGAAGCGCCCGAGCCATCCGATCCAGTTCCTGGCCCGCGCCTACGGCATCCCCGAGGAGGAGACGAGATGACCGCGCCGCTGACCCTCGACGACATCGCCGACCTGCGCGCCTACGAGCGCGAGCGCGAGGAGTTCCGCGCCCGCGTGATCGCGCTGAAGAAGCTGCGGCGCGTGACGGTGGGGCCGTTCATCACCCTGGTGTTCGAGAACCGCGACACCATCCGGTTCCAGATCCAGGAGATGGCCCGGATCGAGAAGCTGATCAGCGATGAGGCCATCGAGGCAGAGCTCGCCGCCTACAACCCGCTGCTGCCCGACGCGGGCCACCTGTCGGCCACGCTGTTCATCGAGCTCACGTCGAAGGACGACCTGATGAGCTGGCTTCCGAAGCTCGTGGGCATCGAGCACGCCGTCGAGCTCCGGCTCGGCGAGGGACCGGGCGCCGAGCGCGTCCCGTCGATCCCCGAGGCCGCTCACGAGGCGCAGCTCACCCGTGAGGAGATCACCGCGTCGGTCCACTACGTCCGCTTCGCGCTGACCCCCGAGCAGGCCGCGCGGTTCCGCGCCGGGCCCGTCGCGCTCGCGGTCACGCACGAGCACTACCGCCACGAGATCGCCCTCGGCGACGAGACCCGGGCCTCGCTCGCGGCCGACCTGGCCGACGCCTGAGCCGCCCTCGGGCGGACGGGTGTCCAGAACGTCGTTCACCCTTCGGACACCCTCGGTTTGCGGACGCTCGCGTGGCGGTGCCAATCTCCGCCCATGAACCACGCGTGGCATCAGCAGGGCGCGTGCCGGGGGCTCGATCCAGAGATCTTCTACCCGGCCACGGACGAGGAGGCCGAGCAGGCCAAGGCCGTCTGTTCGCTGTGCGGGGTGCAGGAGGCGTGCCTCGAACACGCGCTGGGCCGACGGGAGAAAGACGGCATCTGGGGGGGCGCCACCGAGAAGGAGC
Source organism: uncultured Microthrixaceae bacterium (assembly GCA_964649545.1). Classification (GTDB taxonomy): domain Bacteria; phylum Actinomycetota; class Acidimicrobiia; order Acidimicrobiales; family DATDAH01; genus JAEUJM01. Next base: position 3,404 of record CAZYPY010000032.1, read on the forward strand.
GGCGCCGCATCATCCGCCAGCGCCGCCGCGCCAGCTGAGCGCGCCGCGAGCGGGCGATTCCGCGTCGCCCGCGCCGGGCCCCAACCCCTAGAGTCGCCGCCGTGAACTGGGCAGCGGTCCTCGGCGCGCTCACCGAGGGGGACGACCTCAGCACCGACGTGGCCCACGAGGCCATGGCGGAGATCCTCGCCGGCGAGGCCACCTCGGCCCAGATCGCCGGGTTCGCGATCGCGCTGCGGATGAAGGGCGAGACCGTCGACGAGCTCCGCGGCCTGCTCCAGGCCATGGTCGAGGCCGCGGACCCGGTGGTGCTCGCCCCGTCGGTGCAGGCCATCGACACCTGTGGGACGGGCGGTGACCGCAGCGGCACGATCAACATCTCGAGCGTCGCCGCCTTCGTCGTCGCGGGCGCCGGGGTCCCGGTGTGCAAGCACGGCAACCGGGCCGCATCGTCGCAGTGCGGCTCGGCCGACGTCTACGAGGCCCTGGGCGTGCCCATCGACCTCGACCCCGAGGCCGTGGCCCGAGCGGTCACCGACTTCGGGATGGGCTTCTGCTTCGCGCAGCGGTTCCACGCCGCGCTCCGCCACGCCGGCCCCACCCGCAAGGAGCTCGGGGTGCGCACCGCGTTCAACTTCCTCGGTCCCATGGCCAACCCGGCCCGGGTGCGGCGCCAGGTCGTCGGGGTGTCCGACCCCCGCATGGCCGAGCGCATGCTCCGGGTCCTGGTGGCCAACGGGGCCGAGCGACCCCTCGTGGTGTACGGCCACGACGGTCTGGACGAGCTCACCACCACCACCACCTCGACCCTGATGGAGTGGGTCGACGGTGAGGTGCGCACGCACGAGGTCGACGCCACGGCGTTCGGGCTCGCCCGGGCCGAGCCCGCCGATCTGCTCGGTGGCGACGCCACGGTCAACGCCGAGGCCGCCCGCCGGGTCCTCGCCGGCGAACCGGGTCCCCACCGCGACATCGTGGTGCTCAACGCCGCCGCCGGCCTTCTCGCCGGCGGCGCCGTGGACGACCTGGCCGCCGGGGTCGAGGCCGCGCAGGCCTCCGTGGACGACGGTCGTGCCGCGGGCGTGCTCGACCGGCTCCGCAGCTTCGCCTGAGGGCCGGGTCGCCCGAGCCCCGGGCGCCCGGGTCAGGGGCGTCCCCGGTCAGATGATCTGGACGGGCGGTGCCGGAGGTGCCGAGACCGGCCCCACCTCGTGCCCCCGGGCGGGTGCGACGGCCTCGGGTGGCGGCGACGGTGGGAGCGCCGATCGGTCGCCGAGGTCGACCCGGCCCTGCGCCAGACCGTCCAGCGCTTCGATCTCGGCCTGGGCCTCGCGGAGGGCGGCGAGTTGGTCACGGACCTCCTGGAGCCCGTTGCTGGCCTGCGGGAGGGCATCGGGGCCCGCACGCCGGGCCGCGTGGGCGATCTCCTGGGCCAGACGCTCGATCTCGCGGACCTGGGCCTGCAGCGGCTGCAGCGAACGGCGCCGGTGGGGCCGCGGGCGGAGGCTGGCCTCGACCAGCAGGCGGTCGAGCAGCACGGCCTCACCCTCGAGCGTGTGGGCCAGCTCGGGGAGCTGCGGATGCGCCTGGCCGACGGTGGGGGCGTACGCGGCCCGTGCCGACGTGCACGCGTTGCGGAGGCGGCGGTGCATGCGGGCCGGGGCCCGGGGCGACACGAGCCAGGTGGTCGGTGCCGGCGTCTTGACCGTGGCGGCCACGCGGTTGCGTCGGCGCAACGCGTAGATGACACCGGCCGCCGATGCGGTGCACAGGGCCACGAAGCCGAGGTAGGCGACGGTCACGATGATCAGCACCCGTAGCACGCTCCCAGGATACGGGGACGACGGCCGGCTGTGGCCGCGATCAGGTGCGGGCCGGCTCGTAGGTGGCCAGGGCGGGCAGGGGCGAGAACAGGCCGCCGTCGGCGTGCACGAGGCGCGCGCGTCCGGCCGTGGCGTCGAGCCAGCGGGCCACGCACACCAGCTCGTCGACCTGGTGGCGCGCCACCGGCTCGCCGAGGGCCGGCCCGGGCCCGGGCGAGAGCAGGCCCTCGCCGGGCTCGTCACCGTCGCCGGGATCGTCGCCGGACGGTCCCACCGGGAACGGCAGGGCGAGGGTCGCACCGGCGCGCTCGGCCTCGGGTGGCCCCCACGAACGGGCCAGGCGGCCGTGGCGGAGCTCGACCCCGCCGGCGCCGGGGAGCTCGATCTGCACCCGGCCGGACCGTCGGAGGGCATCGAGGCGGCGCTGGCGGGCGAGCACCCGGGCCAGGGCGGCGGCGCGGTCGCGGACGTCGGCGGCCTCCTCGTAGCGCTCGGCGAGGGCCAGCGCCTCCATGCGTTCGGTCAGGGGGTCGAGCAACGCGGCCGGGTCGCACGTCAGCGCGTGGACGAGCCCGTCGACCAGGGCGCCGTACTCGGCCTCGCCGATGGCCCCCGAGCACGGGCACGTGCTCACGCCCAGCTGGGCGGCCGTGCACGGGGCGTCGCGCACCGGAGCGGACGATGCCGAGCCGCGCCCCCCGATCCGGGCGGTGCAGCGGCGGAGGGGCACGACGCTCTCGATGGCCTCCGCCACGAGGCGAGCTGCCCTCGTCGAGGACACGGGCCCGAGGTAGAGGCCCCCGTCGTCCGGGGTGGACTTCACCACGGACAGCCGGGGGAACCGCTCGTTGCAGGTGAGCTTCACGTACGTGTACGAGCGCCAGCGCGTGCCCTGCCGGTTGAAGCGGGGGAGCAGCTCGTGGATGAGACGGACCTCGAGCACCTCGGCCTCGAGGGGCCCGGGACACACGAGGTGGTCGATGCGCTCGGTCTCCCGCAGCAGCTGGGCCACCTTCCGCCGGCCGTCGCCGGAGAAGTAGGAGCGCACCCGGGTGCGCAGGTTGGTGGCCTTGCCCACGTACAGCACCTGGCCGCGCCGGTCCCGGAAGAAGTAGACGCCCGGGGACCGGGGCAGGCGGTCGGTGAGGCGCAGCTTGGTGACCTGCGGGTGCGCGGCCAGCTTGGGGAGGTGGAGCAGGTCGTCGAGGCCGGACACGCCGAGGCGCCCCGCTCGCTCGAGCAGCACGTGGAGCAGGTCGCCGGTGGCCAGCGCGTCGTCGAGGGCCCGGTGCGAGGGCTGGTGGGGGAGCCGGAGCCGGTCCGCGAGCGTCCCGAGCTTGTGGTTCGGCACCTCGTCGCTGAGCAGTCGCCGGGCGAGGCGGCAGGTGTCCACCACCTGGTTGGCGAGGGCCGGGCGCCCGCCGCGATCGGTGGCCGCCCGGAGGAAGCGCAGGTCGTAGGCGACGTTGTGGCCCACGATCACCGCGTCGCCGATGAAGTCGAGCAGCGCCGGAAGCACGGCCTCGATCCGGGGCGCCGGCAGCACCATGGCCTGGGTGATCCCGGTGAGCACGGTGATCGTGGGCGGGATGAGCTGGCCCGGGTTGACCAGCGTCTGGAAGGTGCCCAGGCACTCGCCGGCCCGGAGCTTCACCGCCCCGATCTCGGTGATGCCGACGTCCTCGGCGGCACCGCCGGTGGTCTCGAGGTCGATCACGCAGAACGTGACGTCGATGAGCGGCGTCCCCAGGTCATCGAACGTACGTTGCATCACCACAGTGAAGCGAACAGGTGTTCCCCGTGCAAGTGCCCGTACACTCCCACCCGTGGCCGACGTCGCCGAGACCCCCGCCCCGCCCCGCTACCGCTGCGACGCGTGCGGCAACCTCACCCGGTTCGACGTGACCAGCACGCGCCGCACCCGGGCCTTCCACCACTACACCGTGGGCGGTGAGCTGGCGGTGGAGGACGAGGAGGTGCTCGAGGAGACCATCGAGGAGGTCGCCTGTCGTTGGTGCGGCACCGGCGCGGCCGTCCACCCCGTCGCTGACGGGCCCTGACCGATCGGCCGTCGGATTCCTGTCACACCCCTCGGGGAGGATGGCGTCATGGAGGACCACACCCTGCGCATCGACTGCGACGAGTGCCAGATGCAGCACACGTCGACCTGTGACGACTGCATCGTCACCTTCCTCGTCAACCGGGAGCCCGACGACGCGGTGGTGATCGACGTGGCCGAGGTGCGGGCGGTGCGCCTGCTGGCCGAGGCCGGCCTCGTGCCCGAGTTGCGCCACGTCCCGCGCACGGGCTGACCTCTTCGGGTGATCGACGCGCTCGAGGCGGTGGGCCGAGCCGCGGGGCTCGACGCGGTCGGCGTGGCGGCCGCCGAGCCGTTCGTGGGCACCCGTGACGACCTCGAGCGACGGAAGGCCGCCGGCCTCGCCGGGGGCATGCAGTTCACGTACCGCAACCCCGGCCGCTCCACCGAGCCCGAGCGCGCCCTACCGGGCGCTCGAGCCCTCGTGGTCGGCGCCCGGTCCTACGCCCACGAGCGCGACGGCGCGGTCGGGGCCGGTGAGTCGGTCCGTCCGGTCGGTCGGGTCGCCCGCTACGCCCGCCACGACCACTACGCCGCCCTCCGGGAGGGCCTCGAGGCGATGGCCGCCCACCTGCGTGCCGACGGCTGGCGGACACGGGTCCTGGCCGACGACAACGCCCTGGTCGACCGCGAGGCCGCGGTGCGCGCGGGCCTCGGCTGGTACGGCAAGAGCGCCAACGTGCTCCTGCCCGGCCGTGGGAGCTGGTTCGTGCTCGGCTCGGTCGTCACCGACGCCCCGCTCGCTCCCGCGGCCGAGCGCGTGGCCGACGGCTGCGGCGCGTGCACCCGCTGCCTCGACGGCTGTCCCACCGGCGCGATCGTGGCGCCCGGCGTGGTCGACGCCCGTCGCTGCCTCGCGTGGTTGGTCCAGGCTCCGGGGTCGTTCCCCGAGCGGTGGCGCGACGCATTGGGCGACCGCATCTACGGCTGCGACGACTGCCAGGAGGTCTGCCCGCCCAACCGCCGGACCGACCGGGAGGTCGCCGAGCCGGCCCTCCCGCTCGGTCCGCCCGACCGGGCCACCGCGGCCGTCGACCTGCTCGACCTGCTGGCCGCCGACGACCCCACCCTGCTCGACCGGCACGGTCGCTGGTACATCGCCGAGCGCGACCCCCGGTACCTGCGCCGCAACGCCCTGCTCGCGCTCGGCAACACCGCCGATCCCCACGACGGCGAGGTGCGACGGGTGCTCGACGAGGTCGCGGCGGGCGACGACGACCTGCTCGCCGAGCACGCCCGCTGGGCCCGGGCGCGGCTCGCTCGGCGCGCCGAGGCGCCGAGCGGCGCGGGAGCGCGGCCGTGAGCGCCCACCACCTGCTCGTGACCAACGACTTCCCCCCCAAGGTCGGCGGCATCCAGTCCTACCTGTGGGAGCTCTGGCGGCGCCTCGACCCCGCCTCCACCACGGTGCTGACCACGCCCTACGAGGGTGCGGCCGACTGGGATGCGGATCAGGCCTACCGGGTGGTCCGCACCCGCGAGCCGGTGCTGCTGCCCAATCCCGTGCTGGCCCGCCACGTCGACCGCCTCGCCGCCGAGGTCGGCGCCGCGCTCGTGCTGCTCGACCCGGCGCTGCCCCTCGGCCTGATCGGTCCCCACCTCCAGCGGCCCTACGGCGTCATCCTGCACGGGGCCGAGGTCACCATCCCGGGCCGGCTGCCCGGGACGAACCTGGCCCTGCGGCGAGTCCTGCGAGGCGCCGAGCTCGTGGTGGCGGCGGGCGGCTATCCGCTGGCCGAGGGTGAGCGGGCCGCCGGCCGCTCGCTGCCGGCCGTCCTGGTCCCCCCGGGCGTCGACGTCGCCCGCTTCCGACCGCTCGATGCGGACGGGCGCGCCGCGGCACGCGAACGCCTCGGCCTGCCGCTCGACGGGCGGCTGGTCGTCAGCATCAGCCGCCTCGTGCCCCGAAAGGGGATGGACGTGCTCATCCGCAGCGCCGCGGCGCTCGTCGGGTCCCGCCCGGATCTCACCGTGGCCATCGCCGGTGGTGGTCGTGATCGCGCCCGGCTCGACCGCCTCGTCGCCGAGACCGGCGCTCCGGTGCACCTGCTCGGTCGGGTGCCCGACGACGACCTGCCCGACCTCTACGGTTGCGCCGACGTGTTCGCGATGCTCTGCCGCAGCCGCTGGGCCGGGCTCGAACAGGAGGGGTTCGGCATCGTGTTCCTCGAGGCGGCGGCGGCCGGGGTCCCCCAGGTGGCGGGGGAGAGCGGCGGCTCGGCCGAGGCGGTGGTGGACGGGGAGACCGGGCTCGTGGTGGGTGATCCCGGCGACGTGGACGCGGTTACGCGGGCGCTGGCCGACCTGCTCGACGACCCGGCCCGTCGTGCGGCCATGGGCCGCGCCGCACGGGAGCGGGCCGAGCGCGAGTTCGCCTACGAGGTGCTGGTCGAGCGTCTCGCCGGGGCGTTGCCGTGAGCGGCCCGGGACCCGCCGGCGCGGGGCCGGGGAAGCGGGCCGCGCGGGGTGCCGCGCCCGGCGATGCACCACCCGGGCGGCGGATCATCACGGTCAGCCGGGTCGGGACCGCGGTGTTCACGGTCACCGCCGTGCTCGCGGTCATCGACCGCGACCGGTTCGGGGTGATCGCCGTCGTCGTCGCCCTGGCGTTGTTCTTCGTGGGCTGCGTGGTGTTCCTCTGGGCCTTCGGGGTGGCGGTGAACCGCAGCCGCACCGACGCCATCGGCATCGGCGGGCTCTACTTCCTCGCCGGGAGCGCACCGCGGGACGTCCAGGTCGCCCTGCTCGTGCCGTTCGGCCTCCAGGTCCTCGTGGCCCTCGTCACCGCCTCGCTGCAGCCGTTCACGAGCCTCGCCTTCGGGGTGCTCGTGCCCATGTTCGGCCTCGGCCAGGCCGGTCTCTGGGGGGCCCGGTACGGCACCTTCGGCGCACGCTTCGACGAGTCGCCGCCCGCCGCCGCCGGTCCCGGCCGGGGGGAGACCGACGGCGACGGCCAAGAGCCGGGCGGGGACGCCCCCTCCCACTAGGCTCCACGCCGATGCCGGACCACGCGACCGAGCGCACCACCATCGACGCCTCGCCCGCCGACTGCCTCGCGGCCGCCCTCGCCTTCGAGGAGTATCCGACCTGGGCCCACGACATCAAGGAGACCGAGGTCCTCGAGCGGGACGCCGAGGGCCGCGGCACCCGCGTGCGCTACCGGGCCGCGGCCATGGGGCGCAGCACCACCTACGTGCTCGGCTACGACTACTCCGCCGCCCCCCGCCGTATCTCCTGGACCCTGCTCGAGAGCGACATCACCCGCCAGCTCGACGGTTCGTACGACTTCGCCCCCGTGGACGGCGAACCCGAACGCACCGACGTCACCTACGAGCTCGTGGTCGAGCTGGTCGTGCCGCTGCCGAGCTTCGTGAAGCGCCGCGCCGAGACGCGCATCGTGCACACCGCCCTGCGTGAGCTGAAGAGCTGGGTCGAGCGCGGCGCCGCGGCCTGAGGGTCTCGTGCGCATCCTGCTCTTCACCGGCAAGGGCGGGGTCGGCAAGACCACGGTCGCCGCGTCGACCGCCCTGCGCTGCGCCGATCGGGGCCGCCGCACGCTCGTGTTGTCGACCGATCCCGCGCACTCGCTGAGCGACGCCCTCGGCGTTCCCCTCGGCAGCGAGCCCGGTCCGGTGGCCCACGGGCTCTGGGGCCAACAGCTCGACGCCCAGCAGCGCATGGAGGAGTCCTGGTCCGAGATCCAGGCCTACCTCACGGAGGTCCTCGACTGGGCCGGGGTGGCGGGCATCGAGGCCGAAGAGCTGGCGGTGCTCCCCGGTCTCGACGAGATCTTCGCCCTGGCCGACCTCAAGGCCTTCGCCGCCTCGGGGGAGTGGGACACGATCGTCGTGGACTGCGCGCCCACGGCCGAGACCATCCGCCTCCTGTCCCTGCCCGAGATCCTCGCCTGGTACATGGACCGGGTGTTCCCGGCCAGTCGGCGGCTCAACCGGGTGCTGTCGCCGGTGCTCAGCCGGGTGACCAACCTGCCCGTGGCCGGCGACGAGGTGTTCGGTGCCGCGCACCGCTTCTACGACCGCCTCGACGGGGTCCGCGACCTGCTGACCGACCCGCTCGTCACCAGCGCCCGCCTGGTGGTCAACCCCGAGCGGATGGTGATCGCCGAGGCCCGGCGCACCCACACCTACCTGTCGCTGTTCGGCTACCGGGTCGACGCGGTGGTGGCCAACCGCGTGCTGCCCGGCGAGGTCGAGGACCCCTGGTTCGCCCGCTGGCAGGCCCTGCACACCGAGCACCTCGTGGCGATCGACGAGGGCTTCGCCCCGCTGCCCGTGCTGCGCGCGCACCTCGCCCCCGACGAGCTCGTCGGGCTCGATGCCCTGCGAGGGTTCGCCGAGGCGCTCTACGGCGAGCTCGAGCCGGATGCCCGGCTCCACGAGGGGGCGCCGTTGCGCATCGAGCGCGACGGTGACGCCTGGCGCCTCGACCTCGAGCTCCCCTTCGCGGAGCGCGACCTGGTGGACGTGGCCCGCCGGGGCGACGAGCTGATCGTGACGGCCGGTCCGTACCGGCGCGCCCTCCTGCTGCCCGACACGCTGCGCCGCCGGTCCGTCGACGGCGCCACGCTCCGAGACGGCACACTGGAGGTCACCTTCGGCGCCGAACGGGTCGCCGAGGCCGGCGCCGAGCCCCAGGAGGTCCCGGGCACGTGAACGAAGAGCGGGCCGACGAGGGCCTCGAACACCTGCAGACCGCCGCCGAGGAGCTCATCGCCGCCGCTCGTGCGTTCCTCGACGTGGCCGAGGACGTCGTGCGCGACCCCGGCACCGCCTCGGCGGTGCTGGGGCTCTTCGACGGGGTCGCGCAGGCCGCCCGACGGGCCCGACCGGGGCGGCCGGGCGACGGCGGAGACGGCGATCCGGTGGAGCACATCCCGGTCACCTGAGTCGCCGGCGCTCGGTCCGCCGGCGCCGACGGGACGGCCCCGAGCGGCCGCCGGAACCTTGAAGGTGGGGGTGCTGCGGCCGATGAGGGCAGCAATGAGGTTGCTGAGCCTGCACGACGACGCGCCCGGTGGTGCCCGTCTCGAGTTGCATCCCCGGCTGTCGGTCGTCGCCGGGCTGCCCGAGGACGCACGGGCCCGGCTCGTGGCCGCGCTCGGTGCACTGCCCCGGGCGGCCGGTGGGGCCGCCCTCGACGGCGTCTCCGGTGAGGTGGAGGTCAACGGCATCCTCCTCGACCTCGCCCCGGGCGCGCTCGGCCTGCTGGACCTCGACGCCGACCTCGACCTGGTCGTGTGCGCACGCGACCTGCTCGGTGGCTCGGGCGGCCCCGGAGGCTCCGGTCCAGCCGGTGAGCCCGTCGGCGCCCCCGCGGCGGGCCTCGACGCGGCCGCAGCGCAACAGGCGGTGCGCGACGCGACGGCGACCCATGACGTTCTGGCCACCTCGCTGGAGGACCTGCACGACGCCCATCGCCGCGTTCTCGCCCGACGTTCCGCCCTCGCCCTCGCCCTCGCCGAGGTCGGTGCGACGCCGCAGACGTCCGAACGCCCGGGCGACGGGTCGCCGCCGGCGACCGGTGGTGAGGGCAGCTCGCCGACCCACACCGTGATGCGGGCGGCCACGGTGGTGCTGGACAGTCCCGGCCCGTCGCCCGAGGCCGTCGCGGCGCTCGCGGCCGCGGCGGCGCGGGTGGACCGCCTGCGCACCCGTCGTGACGAGGTCGTGGCCGAGCTCGAGCCGCTCGAGGGCATCGAGGTCGGCGCGGTCGCCTCCGCCCTCGAGGTCGCCGAGTCCCGCCCGCGGCCGGTGGACGTCCCCGATCCGGTGGCCAACCGACTCGCCGACGAGCTGACGGCCGCCATCGAGGCGCTCGACGCCTACGACGCCGAGGTGGAGACCACCGGGCGCGGCCCGCTCGCGGCCTACCGCCGCCTCGACGACGCCCAACGACGCTTCCTCGCCGCCGACGCCGCCATCCGCCCGCCCGTGATCGACCCCGCCGACGCGGCGGCGCTCGAAGCGGCCCACGACGAGCTGCTCGAGGCCGAGCTGCGGCTGACCGCCGCCCGACTTCCCAGCAAGAGCCTGAAGAAGCGCCTCGAGGACGCCGCGGCCGTCGAGCAGGAGGTGCTCGGCCGCATGGGGTTCGCGACCTACACCGCGTACGTCATGTCCACGAGCGTGCCGCTGGTGAGCCCCGAGCTCCGGGACCTGCACGAGCGGGCCGAGCAGGACTACGAGCACGCCGAGACCGCGTTCCGGGAGGCGGTGGCCGCCGCCGAGTCCGATCCGCAGCGCTCGAGGCTCGCCGCCGCGGTGGACGTCGCCCGCGAGGCGGCGCGGGCGATGGTCGGGGACCTCGACGAGCCGGACCTCGTCGACGCGCTGCGGGCGCGGACGGTGATCGACGAGCCCACGACGACCGGCGACACCGAACCCGTCGTCGCGCTCCGGCTCGCACTCGGCGAGGCAGGAGTGGACTTCGGTGCGCTCGACCTCGCCGACGACGAGGTGCTCGACGTCGCTCGGGTCTGGCTCGTGGACATGGAGGAGGCCCTGGCTCGCCGCCACGAGTTGGTGCGGGCCTTGGCGTTGCTGGACGAGGAGGTCGCTGGTGCCGAGGTGGAGCTCGCCCAGCTCGAGACCTCGGCACCGAGCGTCGCCGACCTGGCGACCGGTACCGCAGCCGCCGCCTCGCCACCCCCACCCCCAACGCCTCCGCCTCCGCCTCCGCCGATGCCGCCCCCGGGTCCCCCCGCGGGCGACGGGTTGGTGGGCGGTCAGCCGGTCGACCTCGGCGACGCCGCGCTCGACGACCTCCAGGAGGGCCTGGCGGAGATCGAGGCCGAGCTCCTGGCCCTCGACGAGCAGATCGACGCGCAGAGCGCGCTGCTCGACGCCGCTGCACGGGCCCTGGCGTCGGCCCAGGCCCACGCCGAGGCCGTCGGCGACGGATCGGCCGGGTCGCCCGGCGCGGTCGATCCGGGGGGGTTCACGGTCACCGCCACCATCGCCTCGGTCGACGGCCAGGGGGCCGAGGTGGGCTCGGTGGAGCAGATCGAGTGGTACCTCCTCTCGAGGTTGGCCGCGCTGCGCGCGGTCTCCTACGCCGGCGCCCTGCCGCTGGTCCTCGACGACCCCTTCGGCCGTGTCGCCGACGACGACGTCGAGTACCTCCTCGAGCGGCTGGTGCGGATGAGCGACGCCGTCCAGGTGGTCTTCGTGGGTGACGACGCCCGGGTGCGCCGCTGGGCCCAGTCCGCGGGCGACGAGGTCGCGGCCGTCCTCGTCGCCTGACGTTCGGCAGAGGGGCCGACGCCCCGGTCCGCTCGGATGGACGGTGGGGTGTCGGTCATCGTCCCCGGAGCAGCTGACTACCATCGCCGCGATGGCCAACCTCACCGAAGAGACCGTCCGCGAGCTGGCGGGGGTGTCAGGCGACGGGGCCCCGGTCGTCAGCTGCTACCTGGACGTCGACGGTCGCCGCTACCCGCGCCGCCAGGACTACGAAGCCCAACTCGAGCACCTCGTGCGACGGGCCCGCGGCCGCGCCGAGGGCACGGGTTCGGTCGCCGCCGACCTCACCCGGATCGAAGAGCACGTGCACGCGGGCTTCGACCGGGCGGAGACCCGAGGTCTGGCCCTGTTCAGCTGCCAGTCGAGCGGGCTCTGGCGCGCCATCCCGCTCTCGGTGGCGGTGCGCAACCAGATCGTGGTGAACCAGAGCCCGGCGGTGGGGCAGCTCGAGCAGCTGCTGCGCACCTACGAGCGCATCGGGGTGCTGCTCGTCGACCGTCAGCAGGCACGCGTCCTCGTGTTCGAGCTCGGCGTGCTGGTGGACCGCTCCGAGCTCATCGACAAGCTGCCGCGCGACTACGACCACCGTGGTGAGCGTGAGCGGGGTGACACCCATGCCCACGTCGACGACCTCGTCGAGCAGCACCTGCGGCGTGCCGCGGCCGCCGCGTTCGCCGCCCACCAGGCCCAGGAGTTCGCCCACCTCCTCATCGGCGCGCCCGCCGAGCTCGCGGGCGCCCTCGAGCACCACCTCCACCCGTACCTGGTCGAGCGCCTGGGCGGGCGACTGGCCGTCACCGTCAACGCCTCCGACGCGGTGCTGCGCGCGGCCGTGCTCGAGGCGGAGGATCGTCTCGTGCGCGAGCGGGAGACCCGGGTCGTGGAGCGCCTGCGCGAGGCCGTCGGGGCCGGGCGCAAGGCGGTGGCCGGTCTCGAGGCCGTCCTCGCCGCGCTCGTGGAGCGGCGGGTCGACCTCCTCGTGGTCTCCGAGGGCTACAGCGAGGCCGGATGGCGCTGCCCCGGGTGCGCGCACCTCGCGTCGGTGGGACGCACCTGCCCGCTCTGTGGGGCCGACATGGTCGAGGTCCCCGACGTCGTCGAGGACGCGCTCGAGGAGGCGCTCCTGCAGTCGTGCCGGATCGAGATCTGCGTGGGCAACGCCGACCTCGACGTCCTCGGCCGCATCGGCGCGCTCTTGCGCTACTGACGTGCCCCCCACCGTCGGGGTCGACGTCGGCGGGACCAAGCTCCTGGCGGTCGTCCTCGACCGAGGCGATGCGGCGTCCGTGCCGCGTGGGGTCGCGCGCCGTCCGACCCCTCGAGGCGCGCCGGCCCTGGTCGACGCGGTCGCCGGCGTGGTGGAGGACGCCCTCGCGGACGCCGGTGGCGTGACCCCCGACGCGGTCGGCGTCGGCCTGCCGGGCCTGATCGATCTCGACGGCGTCCTGCGCCTGGGGCCCAACCTGCCGGGCGTGGTCGACCTGGACCTCGAGCGGCCCGTGGCGGACCGGGTCGGCGTGCCGGTTCGCGTCGAGAACGACGCGAGTTGCGCAGCGTGGGCCGAGCACCGACGGGGCGCGAGCCGAGGTCACGACCATGCGGTGCTCGTCACCCTCGGCACGGGCATCGGCGCCGGGATCGTGATCGACGGTCGGCTGCACCGGGGGGCCAACGGGATGGCCGGTGAGCCCGGCCACATGATCGTGGATCCCCGGGGTCCCCGGTGCCCGTGCGGCCAGCGGGGATGCTGGGAGCGCTTCGCCTCGGGCTCGGGGCTCGGACAACTCGGTCGCGAGGCCGCACTGGCCGGGCGTGGGGACACCCTGATCGAGTTGGCGGGCGGCGACCCCGAGGGCGTCCGGGGGGAGCACGTCACGGCGGCGGCCCGGGCCGGGGACGCCGGGGCGAGGGCCGTCCTCGACGTGTTCGGGTGGTGGGTGGCGCTCGGGGTGGCCAACCTCGTGAACGTGCTGGATCCCCAGATCGTGGTTCTCGGCGGGGGCCTGGCCGGCGACGTCGACCTCTTCCTCGATGCCACCAGGGCGGCCTACGGCGAGCTGGTCCTGGGCCACGGTCATCGCCCTGCGGTGCCCGTCGTCGCGGCGCAGACGGGGGAGCGCGCCGGCGCCCTCGGCGCGGCCCTCCTGGCCGCGGAAAGGGGCTGGGGGCCCGACGACCCGACCCGGTAGCCTCGCCCCGATGGAGTTCCGCCGCATCACCTCGCTGCCGCCGTACGTCTTCACGATCATCGACGGGCTGAAGATCGAGGCGCGTCGGGCGGGCGAGGACGTGGTCGACCTCGGCTTCGGCAACCCCGACCTGCCGTCGCCCGACATCGCCGTGGAGAAGCTCGCCGAGGCTGCCCGCAACCCGCGGAACCACAAGTACTCGTCGAGCCGCGGCATCCCGAAGCTTCGTGAGGCCGTGACCGAGCTGTACCGCCGCCGCTTCGGCGTCGAGCTCGACCCCGACACCGAGGTCATCAACACCATCGGGGCCAAGGAGGGCTTCTCGCACCTGATGTGGGTGCTCCTGCAGCCGGGCGACGCCGCCCTGGTGCCCTCGCCGTCCTATCCCATCCACATCTGGGGCCCCCTGTTCGCCGGTGCCGACGTGCGCGAGATGCCCTTCGGGCCGGAGAACGACTTCTTCGCCACCATGCAGGAGGCCTGGGAGTACTCCTGGCCCAAGCCCCGCGCCATCGTCCTGTCGTTCCCGCACAACCCGACCACCGCCTGCGTCGACCTCGAGTTCATGCAACGGGTCGTGGACTTCGCCCGGGAGAAGGACGTCGTGCTCGTGCACGACTTCGCGTACGCCGACCTGGGCTACGACGGCTACCTGCCGCCGTCGATCCTCCAGGCCGAGGGCGCCAAGGAGGTCGCGGTCGAGCTGTACTCGATGACCAAGTCGTTCTCCATGGCGGGTTGGCGCTCGGCGTTCCTCGTGGGCAACCCCGAGGTCGTCCAGGCGCTGGCCAAGCTGAAGTCCTACCTCGACTACGGCACCTTCCAGCCGATCCAGATCGCCACGACGGTGACCCTCAACGAGGTGCCGGAGTTCCCGCAGGAGGTCCAGAAGATCTACCAGGGGCGCCGGGACACCCTCTGCGACGGCCTCGACCGCATCGGCTGGAAGTTCCCCAAGCCCATGGGCACGATGTTCGCGTGGGCTCCCATCCCCGAGCCCTACCAGGAGATGGGCTCGATCGAGTTCGCGTCCTTCCTGGTCAAGGAGGCCAACGTGGCGGTGTCGCCCGGCATCGGCTTCGGTCCGGGTGGCGAGGGGTTCGTGCGCTTCGCGCTCATCGAGAACGAGCAGCGCATCGCCCAGGCCATCCGCTCGCTGCGCAAGGCCCTCGTCAAGCTGAACTAGCGCCCTCGCGCCCCGCCCGACGAAACGGACTCGGCCACCGTGGCCCGCACGCCGTAGCGTCGGCGCCGTGGCGACCGCCGACCTCACCCGACCCGCGCTGCGCCGGCCCGTCGCCGGCGCGATCGCGGCGGTGGTGGGCGTGGTGATGTGGGGCTCGTTCTCCGTGCTCGCCCGCACGGCGGACGGCCTCGACGGTCTCGGCCTCGCCTTCCACCGCATGTGGCTCGGCGCCCTGGCCGCGCTGGTCGTCCTCCGCCTCCGCGGCACCCGCCTCTCCTGGCGGATCGTACGCGCCTCGGCCCCGGGCGGTGCCCTGTTCGCCCTCGACGTGGCCCTGTTCTTCACCGCGCTCAAGACCACGACCATCGCCAACGCCAACATCATCTCGTCGCTCCAGCCGGTGCTCGTGGCCCTGGTGGTCGGGAAGCTCTTCGGCGAACGGCTCGACCGCACCTTCTTCCTCTGGACCGCGGTCGCCCTCGTCGGGGTGGTCGCCGTGCTGACCGGCTCGGCCGCGAGCAACGACGACACCCACAGCCTCTACGGCGACCTGCTCGCCCTCGCCGCCACCTGTTCGTGGGCGGCGTTCTTCGTGGCCTCGAAGCAGGCCCGCACGACCCTGACGTCGCTCGAGTACCTGGCCGGGCTGCTCGCCGTCGCCTGGATCGTGATCACCCCGGTGGCCCTCGTCGCCCGCACGCCGCTGGCGGTCCCCGACGCCGGCACGTGGGTCGTGATCCTGCTCATCGCCCTGGTGTCGGGCGGGCTCGGGCACTGGTTGATGAACTGGGCGCACGGCCACATCCCGCTGGCCACCGCCTCGCTGCTCACCCTCGTCATCCCGGTGGCGGCGGTGGCCACGTCCGCGCTCGTGCTCGACGAGACCATCACCGTCCAGCAGGTGGTCGGCATCGCCGTGGTGGTCGGCGCCCTGGCCATGGTGATCGTGCGGTCACCGGTGTCCGCCGCCGAGGACGCCGGGGCCGACGGGGCCGACGAGACCGGCACGGTGGCCGGGAGGCCGGCCGAGCCGGCCTGACCGCCCGCGCCGTCACCGGGTCGGTCGGCGGCGGCGCGGACCGAATCAATCCCGGGCCAGCACGCCCTCGAGGCAGAACGACACCGCGGCGTCGGCGACCTCGTCGATGGGCTCGTCGCGCTCGTGGATGAACACGCGCGAGAGGTGGCCCGTCACCCCGAGGATGGCGTGGGCGATGAGGGTCGGATCGCCGTCGCGGATGCGGCCGGCGACGATGCCCTCCTTCACGTGGCGGACCACGTCGTCGATGGCGATGTCCTGGCCCCGCCGCAGCGCGGGGGCGAAGCGCTCCTCGGTGGCGGCGAATTGGAACAGGCTGAGCAGATCCCGGTGCTCGCTCGACCAGGCGAGGCTGGCGCGGATGCCGAGCTCGATGCGGGCGATGGGGTCGGGCTCGTCGACGATGGCCGCCATCTGTGCCCGCCGCAGGTCCTGCTGCGCGTCGCGCAGGATGTGGAGGAAGAGCTCCTCCTTGGAGGAGAAGTACCAGTAGAAGACGCCCTTGCCGACGCCGAGGCCGCCCACGATCTCCTGGACGGAGGTCGGGTGGTAGCCGTTCTCGGAGAACCGGGTGGTGGCGTAGTCCATCAGCTGGCGCCGCCGCTCCTTGCCCCGTGGGGTCAGCCGCCTGGTCACCGATCCGACCGTAGGCAGACTTGACTGGCCGGTCAAGAGCCGAAACCGACCCGTGTGGGAAACCCGGCGTTCATCATCGCCGCCTAGCGTGGGGCCGTGGAGTCGTTCATCGTGCGAGTCTGGATGCCCGACCGGCCGGGGGCCCTGGGGGCCGTGGCCAGCCGCATCGGCGCCGCCGGCGGCGACGTGGTGGGCATCGAGATCATCGAGCAGGGCGCCGGCCGCGCCATCGACGAGCTCGTGGTGCACCTCCCCGACGCCAGCCGCGTCCGGCTGTTGATCGACGAGGTCTCCGAGGTCGACGGCGTGGACGTGGAGGAGGTGCGACCGACCAGCGACGTCGTGCACGACCCCCGGGTCGAGGCACTGGAGATGGCCGCCGAGCTGATCGAAGCCGCCGACCGCTCGGCGTTGCTCGAGGCGCTGTGCCGCACCGCGACCACCGTCACCGAGGCGCAGTGGACGGTGGTGCTCGACCTGCAGGCCGATGCTGCCGTCGTCCGCCACGGCGACCACCCCCCGGTGCCGTGGCTGCTCGCGTTCGACAGCGGCGCCGGGGAGCACGGGGTGCCCGACGTGATCCGTGCCACCGTGCGCCCGGGCGAGCTCGCGCTGGTGCTCGGCCGCGACGGCGGGGACTTCCGCTCCCGCCAGCGCGACCGGGTGGCCCTCCTGGGCCGGATCGCGGCCAGCCGCTGGTCCGAGCTCGGCTCAGCGCGCCCAGTCGCGCGAGCGCTCGACGGCCCGTAGCCACATGGCGTGCGCGGCGTCGGCGGTGGTGCGATCCGCCGTCGGCTCGGCCCGGTGGTCGAGGGCCCAGTGGCCGGCGAGCTCGTCCAGGGACGACCACACCCCCTCGGCGAGCCCGGCGAGGTAGGCGGCGCCCAGCGCCGTGGTCTCCTGGATCCGGGGGCGGGCCACGGGCACGCCCAGCTGATCGGCCTGGAGTTGGAGCAGCAGATCCATGGCCGAGGCGCCGCCGTCGACCCGCAGCTCGGCGACCGTGCGCCCCGACACCGACGCCATGGCGTCCACCACGTCTCGGGTCTGGTAGGCCATCGACTCCACCGTGGCCCGGGCGAGGTGGGCCCGGGTCGTGCCGCGGGTGATGCCGACGATGGCCCCCCGGGCGTACGGGTCCCACCAGGGGCTGCCGAGGCCGGTGAAGGCGGGCACCAGGAACACGCCGTCGGTGTCCTCGCAGGTCTCGGCCAGCGGGCCGGTCTCGGCGGCGTCGCCGATGATGCCGAGGCCGTCACGCAGCCACTGCACCGCGGCGCCGGTGACGAAGATGGCGCCCTCGAGGGCGTAGGTGGGGGAGAGGCCCCCGTCGTCGCCGGCCACGGCCCAGGCCACGGTCGACAGCAGGCCGTCGACGGGCTCGGGGCACCGATCGCCGATGTTCATGAGCACGAACGAGCCGGTGCCGTAGGTGTTCTTGGTCATGCCCGGGGTGAAGCAGGCCTGGCCGAACAAGGCGGCCTGCTGGTCGCCGGCCATGCCGCTCACCGGGATGCCGGCGCCGACCGGGGTGTCGGCCGCGGTGACGCCGAACCGCCCGGAGGTCGGGCGCACCTCGGGCAGCACCGAGGTCGGGACGCCGAACAGGTCGCACAGCTCGTCGGACCAGGCCATGGCCCCGATGTCGAACAACAGGGTGCGGCTGGCGTTCGAGGCCTCGGTGGCGTGCTCGGCGCCACCGGTGAGCTTCCAGAGCAACCAGGAGTCGATGGTGCCGAAGGCGAGGTCGGGGCCAGCTTCGACCCCGCCCGGCCCGAGCAGCCATTCGAGCTTGCTGGCCGAGAAGTACGGGTCGAGGACCAGCCCGCTCGTCCGCCGGACGAGCGGCAGGTGCCCGGCGGCCTCGAGGGCCTCGCAGCGATCGGCGGTGCGGCGATCCTGCCAGACGATGGCCCGGTGGAGGGGCTCGCCGGTGCGGCGGTCCCAGACCACCGTGGTCTCCCGCTGATCGGTGATGCCGATGGCGGCGACGGGCTGGTCCAGGTCGGCGACGAGCTCGGCCAGCGTGGCCTCGACCGCCTGCCAGATCTCGGCGGCGTCGTGCTCGACCCAGCCGGGCTGGGGGAAGTGCTGCGTGAACTCCCGGTAGGTGTAGCCGGTGGGCCTCCCGGCCTCGTCCACGGCGAACGAACGGACACCCGTGGTTCCGGCGTCGATGGCGATCACGACTCCCATGCGCGCAACCTAGCCGGGTCCCGGGCGGCGGCACGTCGCCGACCGGGCCCCGGGGCGTGGCGGTCAGCCCTCGACGCCGGTGATGACCGGGCGGAGCTTGGCGTAGTCGGCGGGGGTCACCGGCCGGTCGAGCTCGACCCCGTCGTCGTCGGGCACCGTGATGGTCTCGCCGTCGATCTGGATGACGATCTCGTAGGTGCCGTCGGGGCGGTCGGAGGTGATGCCGGCGGCCGTGTAGACGATCTGGGCGATGGCGAAGACGAGGCCGTTGCTCTCCACGCCGCCGAGCTCCTCGCTGAAGTCGAGGGTGACGGTGTCGCCGCTGATCTCGGCGGTCCGCAGGCGGGTGCCGCTCGGGATCGCCGACCGTACGCCGGACGGGACGCCGAGCCCGGTCGTGCCCTCGAGTAGCGCGTCGACGGCGGTCTCGGGGTCGAAGACCCGGCCGGAGCGGGCCTGCGGCACCTCCGCGGGCACGGCGATGAGACGTTCGTCGTCCTGGAAGTAGAGGTTCACGAGCTCGGTCACGCCGGGCGACGGCGACTCGGGCACGGTCGTCGAGCCCGGAGCCAGGAGGTCGAAGGGGACGGCGTCGGGGTCGATGTCGTGGGCGGTCTCGTCCGAGGGCAGGCCGCAGGCAGCCAGGCCGAGCGCCGTGGTGGCGAGGAGCGCCGCCAGGCGCGTCCACCGGTGACTCATGCGGGCCCCGCCACCGCGGGGACGGCCTGGTGGACCGGGAGCTCCACCACGAACGCCGACCCCGGCTCGCCGTCGGCACGGTCGCCCACCCACACCCGCCCGTCGTGCAGGCGGACGTGCTCGGCGACGAGGGCGAGGCCGAGGCCAACGCCTCGGTCGCCACCTCGGCGGCCCGCCTCCTCACCACGGGCGAAGCGGTCGAAGATGGTCTCACGCTGTTCCGGGCTGATGCCGGGCCCTCGGTCCTCCACCACGATCTGCACCTTGTCACCTGCTCGGCGCAAGGTGATCGCGGTCGCCCCGTCGGCGTACTTGCGGGCGTTGTCGAGCAGGTTGGCGATCACCCGCTCGAGGCGCCGCTTGTCGACGGGGACGATCAGGTCGGCGAGGGCCTCGTCGTACTGGACGGGGACCCCGACCGCCGACGAGGAGCCCACCGCGTGGATGAGCAGCTCGGCGAGGTTGACCTCCTCGAGCTCGAGGTGGGCCGCACCGGCGTCGAAGCGGGAGATCTCGAGCAGGTCGTTGACGAGGCGCTCGAAGCGGGCGACGTCGGCCACGAGGAGGTCGAGGGCGGCCCGTGCCCGTTCGGGCATCTCGTCCTGGCGCTTCTTCAGCACCTCGATCGAGGCCGACAGAGTCATGAGGGGTGACCGCAGCTCGTGGCTGACGTCCGACGCGAACCGGGCGTCTCGGTCGATTCGGTCCTCGAGGGCCTGCGCCATCTCGTTGAACGACCGGGTGAGCAGGTCGAGGTCCGGGTCGTTCGGGCTCACCAACCGGGTGTCGAGGCGCCCGCCGGCGATGGCCTGGGCGGCCTGGCCGACCTCGGTCAGTGGCCGCAGGGCGCGACCCGCCACGGCCCAGCCGAGCAGCGCGCCCGCCACCGTGGTGAGGAACGCCGCGCCCATCAACACGATGGCGAGAGAGCGGAGGGTGTCGTCGAGCTCCTCGAGGGAGACGACCTCGAAGTACTCGGCGCCGACGGCCGGGATGGGGATGCCCACAGCGAGCACCGGCTCGCCGTTGTGGAGGTAGCGCATGGTCGAGGCGTCGCCCTCGGCCACGGAGTCGCGCAGCTGCGGAGGCAGCGAGCTCTCCCCGAACTCGACCGGTGACGGCGAGAAGAAGTCGCCCTGGAACACCACCATGGGCTGGGCGCCCACCGGGGTCTGGAGCGAGCCGAGCAGATCGAGGGCGTTGAAGTCGCTGGCGTCCTCGGCCGAGCTCAGGCCGTCGCGCACGAGGCGGGCGTTCAGGTACACCTGCCGCAGCGACGTGCGCTCACGCTGGTCGAGCAGCTGCGAGCGGGTCAGCGTCCAGGTCGTGCCCGCCAGGATGGTCGACAGCAGCAACGCGCTGAGGCCGAAGGCGAGGGTGATGCGGGCCCGCAGCCCCGGACGGTGGAGGCGCAGGCGCACCGGGCGATCAGGGCTGGAGCTTGTAGCCCAGGCCGCGGACGGTCACCACGTGGCGCGGGTTGGCCGGGTCGACCTCGATCTTGGTCCGGAGCCGGCGGATGTGGACATCGACGAGGCGGCCGTCCCCGAAGTAGCCGTAGCCCCACACCCGCTCGAGCAGGACCTCCCGGCTGAACACCCGTCCGGGGCTGGCGGCGAGCTCGACGAGCAACCGGAACTCGGTCTTGGTGAGGTGGACCTGCTCGCCGCTGCGCGTGACGATGCCCTCGTCGGGCACGATCTCGAGGTCGTCGAACTGGAGGTGCGTGGACGCCGGGTTGGCGCTGCGCGCCCGCCGGAGCAGGGCGCGGATGCGGGCCGAGAGCTCCTTCGGGGCGAACGGCTTGGTGAGGTAGTCGTCGGCACCCGCCTCGAGACCGGCGACCACGTCGTGGGTGTCGACGCGGGCGGTGACCATGACGATGGGCACGTCGCTCACCCGGCGGATGGAGCGGCACACCTCGAAACCGTCGATGCCGGGGAGCATGATGTCGATGAGCACGACGTCGGCGGGGTGCCGGGTGAAGGCCTCGAGGGCCTGCTCGCCGTCGACGGCCTCCTCCACGTCCCAGCCCTCGTCCTCGAGCGCGAGCTTGACGGCGGTGCGGATGCGTTCGTCGTCCTCGACGGTCAGGATCCGGGTTCCCACGTTCCCATGGTGCCTCATCGGCACGGCGATCGTGGTCATCCCCAGGGATTTTTCCGGGTGCGGCGCCTCAGGCGTCGGCGGCGCCGGCCTCCCGGAGGCAGGTCGCCAGTTCGTCGAACCGGTCGGGGTGCGCCGCCAGCACGCCGTGACCCCCGGCGGGGCCGCCGTCGAGGTCGCCGACCCGGGCGCCGGCCTCGGCCGCGATGAGCGCCCCGGCGGCGAGGTCCCAGGGGGCCAGGCCACGCTCGAAGAACGCGTCGAGCCGCCCGCGGCCCACCCAGCACTGGTCGACCGCGGCCCCGCCACCCCGGCGCACGTCGCGCACCTGGGGGAGTACCGCGGCGATCGCCTCTCCTTGGCGGGCACGGCGGGCCGGGTCGTACGAGAAGCCGGTGCCCAGGAGGACCTCGCCCAGCGGGCAGGAACGCGGGCCGGCGAGGCGCTCGCCGTTGCACCGAGCGCCGCCGCCGGCGACGGCCGTGAAGGTCTCGCGGTGGATCGGGTCGACCACCACGCCCGCCACGGTGACGTCCCCGCGCAGGGCGGCGATGGACACCGAGAAGCCGGGGTACCCGTAGAGGTAGTTGGTGGTGCCGTCGAGGGGGTCGATCACCCAGGTGACCCCGCTGGTGCCGCGGACGTCGGCCCCCTCCTCGCCGAGGATGCCGTCCTCGGGGCGGGCTGTGAGCAGGCGCTCGACGATCAGGGCCTCCGAGGCTCGGTCCATCTCGGTGACCATGTCGGTGCCCGAGGACTTGGTGCCGACGTGCGTCCTGGCGCGCCCGAGCCCGTCGAGGAGCAGCGCGGCGGCGGCCTCCCCCGTCTCGGTGGCCAGGGCGAGCAGCGCCGAGGGCTCCATCAGGACGAGCGCTGCTGACGCTCCTGCACCGTGTCCCACTCGGCCATGGCCCGGAGCGCGAGCACGGCGACCACGGCGACGCCGCCCGCTGCGGCCACCGCGCCGAGGAACGCGCTGGCGCCGACGAGCAGGCCGCAATCGCCCGTGCACTGGAGGTCGGCCACGGCGTACCCGATCAGACCACCACACAGACCGGCCACGACGATCAGGAACACCGCGAAGGCCCTCGCCGCCGGCGAGGGCAGGGGAGCGGTGGCCTCGGGCACGCCCGGGGGCGTCCGGTCGGGGTCGGGGGTCGGGTCGGCGATGCGGCGATGATACGGGGAGCCGGCCGCGGTCCTAACATCGGCGCCCGTGCTGCGTGCCCTCATCGTGCTGCCGACCTACAACGAGGCGGAGAACATCGACGACGTGCTGCGCAAGGTGCG
>CAZYPY010000033.1:0-1827 GCA_964649545.1 uncultured Microthrixaceae bacterium
GGTCGGGTTCGTCGTCACAGTGGGCGCTATCCTAGGTTGGTCCACGTGCCCGGACGGGCCGCGGCGCCGCTCCCGGCGCGACGCGACGTTCGTCCCCGGTCGTCTTCACCCGTCCCCGGCCACCTACCCACGAGCGCATGAGCACCGACGCCGTCCCCACCCCCTCGACCACCCCCGAGCCGGGCGCGCCGCGCCGCTTCGACGACGTGCTGGCCTCGGTGGCGCACGTGGAGGGCTGGATGACGCCGGCCCAGGCCCGCTGGCTCTGGGATCGGGCCTCGGTGCTGCGGCCGCCCGCCACCGTCGTCGAGATCGGCAGCTACCGGGGCCGCTCCGCCATCGTGCTGTCCTCGGCGGCCGCGGAGGGCGTCGAGGTCGTCGCCATCGACCCCCACGGCGGCAACGACCGGGGCCCACAGCAGATCAAGGCGGTGCCCGAGGAGGGCCAGCGGGACCACGAGGCGTTCAACGCCAACCTCGAGGCCGCCGGCGTGGCCGACCGGGTGCGCCATGTGCGGCGGCCGAGCCAGGAGGCCCTCGACGCGGTCGAGGGGCCGATCGACCTCCTCTACATCGACGGGGCCCACCGGTACGCCCCGGCACGCGACGACATCCGCCGGTGGGGCGACCGGGTGGCCGACGGCGGGACCCTGTTGATCCACGACTCGTTCAGCTCCGTCGGTGTCACGCTCGCGATCGTCACGTCGCTCTTCTTCGGGGGGCGATTCCGCTATCTCGGTCGCACCACGTCGATGACCGCCTACCGGTGCGAGCGCCTGGACCCCACCGATCGGGCCCGCAACGCCTGGGCCCAGGCCAAGGAACTGCCCTGGTTCGCGCGGAACGTGGTCATCAAGGCGCTCATCCTCGCCAAGCTCGATTCGGTGGCCCGCCTGCTCGGCCACCGGGACCAGGTCTGGCCCCACTGAGCCATCCCCGTGAGTCGGCGACCGGGCCCACCGCGGTGACGGGCGCCGAGGTCGGGGCACCACGGTCGAAGCCGGCCGCCCTGGTCCGCGACCACGGCCACCTGCTGCGGGGCTCGGCCTGGCTGCTCGCCAGCGTCGCCGCCAACGCGTTCTTCGGCTTCGCGTTCTGGTACATCGCGACCCAGATCGACACCAAGACCGAGGTGGGCCGGGCCTCGGCGCTGTTCACCGCGGTCCTCTTCATCAACTACCTGACCAACATGGGCCTGCCCGTGGCCGTCGCCCGCTACGCCCCCGACGAGGGCGACGGCGCCACCGTGCTGTTCAACTGGGCGCTGCTCTACACCGGCGCCTCCTCGGCGGTGGGCACCGCGCTGTTCCTCCTCTTCCTGCCCGAGTCCATGGGCGACACCCTCCTGCAGTGGGGCGGTCCGGCCGGGGCGCTCATCTTCTTCGTGACCGTGTTCGGCATGTCCTGCGCGGTGCTCGTCGAGGTGCGGCTCATGGCCCTCCGTCGCTGGGGATGGGTCTTCGGCCGGGTCGCGGTGGTGGGCCTGGTGCGCTTCGCCCTCGTGTTCCTCCACCCGATCGGCGACGAGGCCCTGTGGCTCTTCCTCGTCGTCGCGGGGATCCCGGCGCTGTCGGGCTACGCCCTCGCGGCCACGCTCGTCGTGCGCCGCCGCGGGCGACCGGCCCTGCGCCCGCTGCCGGCGTCGTGGCGGGCGGGACTGCGGTACTCGTCGGTCAACTACCTCGGCATCCTCGCGGTGCAGGCGCCCACGTTCGCCCTCCCGCTGCTCGTGGCCGTGGAGGTCGACTCGCCGGACTACGCGGCCTGGTACGTCGCCTTCTCGATCACGAGCGTGATCTTCCTCGTGCCCCACACCCTCGGTCAGGT
>CAZYPY010000033.1:1927-4114 GCA_964649545.1 uncultured Microthrixaceae bacterium
CCCGCGACCGTTGCTGCGGCGGGGCTGGTGTACGCCGGCAGCCCGTTCCTCGTCACCCGGGTGGCCACCGGGTACCTCGGGGTGGCCTTGATGGCCGCCGTGCTCCCGTGGACCCTCCCGCGACTCGCCCGGCCGTCGGCCTCCGCACCGCACACCTTCCTGGCCGCCGCGCTGTTGGGACTGACCGGTGTCGCCGGCGGCATCGCCGCCGGCGTCCTCGTGGTGGCGGGCCTCGTCGCGGAGCGCGAGCGCCGGCCGGCCGTCGCGCTCGGACTGACCGTCGCCGCGCAGGTCCCCTGGCTCGTGCCCGGTCTGGTGGTCTACCGCCAGGGGGTCGACCCGGCCGCCGCCACGGAGTTCGCCACCCGAGCCGACGGTGTGGGCGGCCCCTTGCGGGTGCTCGCCGGTCACGGCTTCTGGCAGGACGCCTTCCAGGTGGGCCGCGGCGGCGTCGGTGTGGCTGTCGTGGGCGGGGTGCTGCTCGTCCTCGCCGTGCTCGGCCATCGTGAGCTCCCGTCCGCCTGGCGCCGGCCCGCGGGCTGGGTCGCGGTGGTCGGCGCCGTGCTGGCCCTGGCGAGCGCGGTGCCCCTCCTCGACGCGGCCTACGAGGCGTTCGCGACGACACCGGTCGGCGCGCCGCTGCGCGAGGGCCACCGGCTGCTGCCGCTCTACCTGGTGTGGCTGGCCCCCGCCGCCGCCCTCGGCGCCCGTCGCCTGGGCCAGGGCGTGGCCGGGCCCCGCCGGGTCGCCTGGCTCGCGCTGCCGCTGGCGGCCGGCGCATGGCTGCTCCTCCCCGGGCTCGGGGGCGCCGGCGGCCAGCTCGACCCGGTCGTCATCCCGGTCGAGTGGGCCGACGCCCGCCAGCGGATCGTCGACGAACCGGGACCGGTCGTCTCGCTGCCGTGGGCGCAGTACTTCGACCTGAACGTGGCCGGGGGCCGCCGAGTCCTCGCGGTAATGCCGTCGTACCTGGGCGGCGACGTCCTGGTGGCGTCGGACCCAAACCTCGACGAGCCGGCCCGCGAGCGGGCCGACCCACGCGAGCCGGCCATGGATCTGCTCGCGCTGCGGATCCAGGCGGGGGAGGCCGTCGGCGAGCAGCTCGCCCGCCTGGGTGTGCGCTGGGTCGTGCTCCAGCACGACATCGACTGGCAGACCTACGACGCCCTCCGCGCCGACCCCGGGCTGCGCCGCGTCGTGGACGGGCCCACCCTCGAGCTGTTCGAGGTGGCGGGCTGGCAGGGTGAGGTCGTGACCGACGGGGGCCGCACCCTCGAGGCCGGCGGGCCCATCGCCCCGGTCGTCCACCTCGAGGCCTCCGGTCCGGCGACGTGGGCGCGGCCCGGTGCCTGGGGGTGGTTGCGGGGCACGGCGCCGGCAGCGATCGCGGACGACGGCCAACTGCGGCTGCCGGCCGGATCCGGTCCGGTCTGGTACTGGCCGACCGGGTTGGTCATCGCCGCCAACGCCGCGTTCCTCGTCGGGGTCGCGTTCGCTGCGCTCCGGGCGCGGGCCACCCGCTCACGAGGATCCACGTCTCTGCCGACGGACGTGCTATAACTGCGTGCTGTTCCGAACCTTGGGAGGACATCCGTGACGAGTTCCATGCGCAACATCCTTCGAGCGGCCCTTGCGGGGTTGTTCCTGAGCGGCATGATGCTGTTCGCCGCACTGGGGCCCGCGTCGGCGCAGGCCGGGGACCCGGAGGACCAGGACCCGTCGCAGTTCGTGGACGACCAGGGCAACTTCGACCTGGACGCCTACCTCGCCGCCTCCACCGGCGCGAACGACGGCTGCTCCCCGGCGAGCGCCTCGGTCGGCGACACCGTCACCTGCACCGTGCACGGCTACGCCGCGGGCGACCCCGTCACGGCGACCCTGACCTGCGGTCCGACCGTGGTCTTCGAGGGCCCGTCGACCGGCACCACCTTCACCTTCTCCTACGTCGTGCCCGACGTGCCCGCCGGTGACTGCGGTCTCGAGGTCTGCGGCACCGACACCGGCGGCGAGCCGCTGTGCCGTGTGCTCGGCTTCGAGGTCGTCGGCAACGAGGTGACCCTCGCCCGCACCGGCTCGAACAACACCGGCACCCTGGTCGGCGTGGGCGTCGCCCTCGTGGCCCTCGGCGGCGCGGCGCTGTTCGGTGCCCGGCGCCGCTTCGCCAAGACGGCGACCACCGCCTGATCC
>CAZYPY010000033.1:4214-25772 GCA_964649545.1 uncultured Microthrixaceae bacterium
GGCGCTGTTCGGTGCCCGGCGCCGCTTCGCCAAGACGGCGACCACCGCCTGATCCTCTCGTCCTAGGAACAGTTCCGTCGGCCGCGCCGCCCCTCCGGGGGCGGCGCCGCCGCGCCCGGCGACCCGGATCCGCGCCGTCCATCCGGTGGGCCCGGGTCGCGACGCGTCAGGCGGGGGAGCGGCGCAGGGCGGCCTTGACCACCTTGCCGGTGCCGCTCTTCGGGAGGTCGTCCACGATGGTCACCTCCCGGGGGGCCTTGAAGTGGGCCAGGCGCTCCCGAACGAAGGCGATCAGCGCCTCGGGCGCGGCCTCCTGGCCGGTGCGCAGGACGACGAAGCCGGCCGGGACCTCGCCCCACCGGTCGTCGGGGACGCCGACGACCGCGGCCTCGAGCACCGCGGGATGCGCGGTCAGGGCCTTCTCCACCTCGACCGAGGAGATGTTCTCGCCGCCGGAGATGATCACGTCCTTGGCTCGGTCGACGATGGTCAGGTACCCGTCCGGGTCGACGGTGGCCACGTCGCCGGTGTGGAGCCAGCCGTCACGGAGCACCTCGGCGGTCGCGCCGGGCGCGTTCCAGTAGCGGTCCATGACGTGGTTCGAGCGGGCCCGGACCTCGCCCCGGGCCACGCCGTCGTGGGGGACCTCCCGTCCCTCGCCGTCGACCACCGAGAGCTCGACGCCCAGGATGGGCAGCCCGGTGGTGGCGCGCTTCGCCGGGTCGGGCGGTGCACCGGGCTTGTCGAGGGCCCGGGTGAGGGTGGGGGAGGACTCGGTCATGCCGTAGCCGCAGATGCACGGGCAGCCGAGGCGGGCCTCGAGCTCGCCGAGCAGCTCCCGGCCGAGGGGGGCGCCCCCGACCGAGATCTGGCGCAGGGAGGGGTAGTCCCGCGAGCCGAGGTCGGGGTCGTCGAGCAAGGCCGTGGCCATGGCCGGCACGAGGAACAGCCGGGTGACCCCTTCGTCGGCGATCAGGCGCAGGACCTCGCCCGGGTCGAAGCGGGGGAGCATGACGTGCACGCCCCCGAGCGCGGTCACGTAGTGGGGGGTGCCCCACCCGTTGACGTGGAAGAGCGGGATGGTGTGCAGGACCACGTCGTCACCGGTGATCCCGTTGGTGAGCGCCGAGTGCACGGCGTGGAGGTAGAGGCTGCGGTGCGTCAGCACGGCGCCTTTCGGCAGGCCGGTCGTGCCGCTGGTGTAGAAGATCTCGGCCGGTGACCGCTCGTCGACGACCGGAGCCGCGGGGGGACCGGCGGGCTGGGCCGCCAGCAGCGCCTCGTGGTCTTCGCCCAGCAGCACCTGGGGGGTGACGTGGCCGGGGTCGGGCTGGTCGGGGTGGCGGAACAGCACCGTCGGCGAGCAGTCGTCGAGCAGGCCGGCCAGCTCGGCGGGGGCCAGGCGGAGGTTGAGCGGCACGAGGACGCCGCCGGCGAGCAGGACCCCGAAGTAGGCCTCGAGCAGTTCGTGCGTGTTGCCGCCGAGCCACGCCACCCGGTCGCCGGGCTCGACCCCGAGATCCCGCCGGAGGGCGTGGGCGAGGCGATCGCAGCGCTCGGCCATCGCCGAGTAGGTGAAGCGGCGGTCGCCCTGCACCACGCCGACCCGGTCGGGGAAGAGGGTCCGGGCCCGGGCCAGGAAGTCGAGCGGGGTGAGGGGCAGCTCCATCAGGCGACCCACTCGCCCCGCTCCTCGAGCACGTTGCGCAGCACCGCCGGCCGGTCGGTCATGATGCCGTCGACGCCGAGGTCGAGCAGGCGGGCCATCTCGACGGGGTCGTCGATCGTCCACACGTGGACCTGGACCCCCTGGCGGTGGGCGTGGTCGACGAATCGCCGGTCGACGATGGTGACCCGGCCCTGGCGGACCGGGACCTGGAGGCAGGGCGCGGCGATGGTCCCCGACGGCATCCCGACGCTGCCGGCACGGGCGCGAGCCACGCCCTTCGGGCCGGGCGACCAGCAGAGGCGCTCGCCCAGGCGCTGGCGGAGGCGGCGGAGGCGACGGTCCGAGAACGACCCGACGCAGACCCGGTCGAACGCGCCGGTGCGCTCGATGGCGTCGGCCAGCGCATCCACCGCCGCGTCGTGCTTCGGGTCGATGTTCACCCGGAGGTCGGGCCAGGTGCCGAGCAGGTCCTCGAGCAGGGGGATCGGCTCCACGCCGTCCACCCGGGCGGCCCGCACCTCGTCCCAGGGGAGGTCGGCCACCACGCCGGTGCGGTCGGTGACGCGGTCGAGCACGTCGTCGTGGAAGGCGAGGAGCACCCCGTCGCTCGTGACGTGGACGTCGGTCTCCACGTACCGGTAGCCCAGCTCGACGGCGCGGGCGAACGCGGGGAGGGTGTTCTCGGGGGCGTCGCTCGCGCCGCCTCGATGCGCGAACGCCAACGGCCCCGGGTGGTCGAGGAACGGCCATCGGCTCGCCATCGTGCGCACGCTACCGCCCGGGTCGCCGACCGCCGGGCGCCCGACCACGAGGCACCCCGAGCGCGGCGATACCGTGCACCCGTGGACCCCGTCGACCGGTTCGTGCTCGTGGCGTCGGCTCCCGAGGCCGAGGTGCGCCTGGACGAGGCCCTGCTGCTGATCGCCGCCTCCGCCCGTCCCGGCGTCGACGTCGAGGGCGGCCTGGCCACGCTCGACGACCTCGCGGCGCGCTGTCCGGCACCGACCCTCGACGCGCTCGTCCGTCACCTCTTCGTGGGCGAGGGCTTCACCGGCAACCGCGACGCGTACTACGACCCGCGCAACTCCTACCTCGACCAGGTGCTCGAGCGGCGGCTCGGCATTCCCATCACCCTCGCGGTCCTCGCCCTGTCGGTCGGCCGCCGGCTGGGCGTTCCCGTGGTGGGCGTCTCCATGCCCGGCCACTTCCTGCTGCGCGACCGCGTCGATCCCGACGTGTTCGTCGATCCCTTCCGGGGCGCGCGGCTCGACGCCGCCGGCTGCGAGGCGGTGTTCCACGGCATGCACGGGTCCGACGCGACCTTCGACCCGAGGTTCCTGGAGCCGGTCGGGGCCTGGACCGTGCTGCGGCGGGTGCTGGCGAACCTGGTGGGGATCCACCGGTCCGAGGGTGACCGGGTCGCGCTCGCCCGGGTGTTGCGGCTCCGGGCGGGGGTCCCGGGGGCGACGGCGGACGAGCGGCGCGAGCTCGCCGGCGCGCTCGCCGCCGCCGGCGCCTTCGGCGCCGCCGCCGCGGAGCTCGAGGCGCTGGCCGCCGGCGAGCGCCCGGAACGGGCCGAGGCCGACCTCAGCGCCGCCACCCGCTACCGGGCCCGGCTCAACTGATGATCGACCCCGAGATCAAGCGCAGCCTGGGCCAGATGATCAAGGGCGTCCAGGTCGTGGGCGCCCAGCACGACGGCGTGGCCCGCGCCTACTGCTCGCACTGGGTGTGCCAGGTGAGCTTCGCCGAGCCCATCGTGATGGCGTCGGTGTCGCCGCGGCACGACACCCACCCACTGATCGTCGCCTCGGGACGCTTCACGGTGTCGCTGCTGGCAGCCGATCAGGTCGACGTCGCGCAGTACTTCTCCTATCCGGGGCGCCGTTTCCGCCAGATCGCCCGCGAATGGCTGGTGGTGGAGGAGGCCCGCGTGGCCGTGCCCGATGCCATCGGCTGGCTGGAGTGCGAGGTCCTCGACCGGGTCGGCGAGCTCCCCGGCACGGGGCGTCTCGACCACGACCTCTTCTTCGCCCGCGTCGTGGCCGTCGAGCCCGGTCGTCTGGGTGCCCCGCCGCTGCTGTACAGCTCGCGGCTCGGGTGGCGGGCGACAGGCGACCGGGCACGCGAGCCGGGCACGTCGATCCGTGACCGCCTCCTCGCCCGCCTGGAGGAGGCGGGCCTCGAGGATCCCGACGAGGCCGCGCCGTGACTGTGTTCGTTGTCATGGGGGTGGTCGCGATCCTGGGGCTGGCCGCCCTGCTCGCCTACCTCCGCTCGGCTCGCGAGCATCGCGACGCCGCGGCGGCCACCACCGCGCTGGTCGTCGACGACGACCACGTCGAGCGCCACCTGGCCGATGGCCGGGTCGAGGCGGTGCGCTGGTCCGAGTTGCGGGAGGTCGAGGTGATCACGACCGACGTCGGGGTGCACCGCGAGGACGGCGCACTGCTCGTGCTCGGCGTGGACGACACCCGGGGTTGCCTGGTGCCGAGCGCCCTGGCCGCGTCCCAGGGGGTGATCGACCACCTGACCCGCCTCCCGGGCTTCGACGTCCGCCGCCTGGCCGACGCCCTCGAGCAACCGGCCCCCTCGCGGACCACCTGCTGGACCCGCCCGGGCCCGTAGTCGCCTCAGGCCGCTTGGGCGGCTCAGCGGGGGTCGGGGTGGAGGTGGCCGGTCTCGTTGATCGAGGCGATCGAGCGGGGCCCGGTCCCGGCGGCCCGCACCCGGCTCACGCTGGTGTAGTCCGGGTGGAAGAACATGGCCTTGGCCAGGCCGAGCACGTGGGCCAGGTACACGTTGATCACGCCCCCGTGGCACACCACCGCGACGTCGCCCCCGGGGTGCGTGGCGACGATGCGCTCCATCGCGGCGATCAACCGTTCGGCGAACGCGGCCCCCTCGTCGTCACCCGCCCAAGTGCCGTCGACGAGCTCCTGCCAGCGGGGATCACCCTCGGCCTTGAGCTCCTCGAGCGGGATGTAGGCGTCGGCGTCACGGTCCCATTCGGCCAGGTCGTCGTCGACCACCGGGTCCATGCCGAGGGCCGCCGCGAGGGGTGCCGCGGTCTCCTGGGCCCTCCGCAGCGGGCTCGACCACACCGCGGTGAAGGGCACGGGTGCGAGCCACGCGGCCAGGCGAGCGGCCTGCTCGTGACCTGCCTCGGCGAGACCGGGGTCCGCACCGCCGACGACCCCCTCGACCCGTTCGGGTAGGGCGTGGCGGATCAACCAGAGCTGCACGTCACGTCCTCCCGGGGATCCCGAGCGCCGAATGAGACCACGGTCGACACCGTCGTCCCCCTAGCGTGGTGGGTCATGGCCCGTCGCACCAAGATCGTCGCCACCATCGGGCCCGCGTCCGAGTCGCCGGCCGTGCTCCAGCGCATGGTCGAGGCCGGGATGGACGTCGCCCGGCTCGGTCTGGCCCACGACACCCTCGACCTGCAGATCGACCGGTTCTTCCGGCTGCGGGCCGCCGCGGAGGCCGCCGGTCGGCCCCTCGGGATCCTCGTCGACCTCCCCGGCCCGAAGGTGCGCGCCGGGGCGTTCCCCGAGGGGGGCCTCGACCTGACCGACGGCCAGCAGCTGCGGGTCACGCCCGGCAGCGGGCACAGCAGCGCGGAGGTCATCGAGGTCGACTACGAGGGGCTCCTCGACGACGTCCATGTGGGCGATCCGCTGATCTTCGGCGACGGTTCGGTGGTCGCCACCGTCCGCGATCGCACCGGCGACGCGCTCGAGGTCGAGGTCGAGCACGGCGGTCACCTCGAGGGCCGGCCGGGCGTGCACGTGCCGTCCGACCGGCTGCGCACCCCCACTCCCACCCCGGCCGACCTCCGCATGCTCGACGCGTTCGTCGAGGTCGGCGTCGACATGGTCGCGGTCTCGTTCGTGCGTTCGGCCCACGACGTGCGCCGGGTCGGCCTCGAGCCCCACCCCCGGGGCCCCCTCGTCATCGCCAAGGTCGAGACGCGCGCCGCGGTCGACAACCTGGAGGGCATCGTGGCCGAGGCCGGGGCGATCATGGTGGCCCGGGGGGACCTCGGCGCGGAGTTCCCCATCGAGGAGCTGCCGCACCTCCAGAAGCGGATCATCCGCAAGTGCATCGCCCTCGGCCGGCCGGTGATCACCGCCACCCAGATGCTGGAGTCGATGATCCACGCGGGCACGCCGACCCGTGCCGAGGCCTCCGACGTGGCCAACGCGGTGTTCGACGGCTCGAGCGCGGTGATGCTGTCCGGCGAGACCGCCATCGGCCACGATCCCGTCGGCACCGTTCGGACCATGGCCCGGATCGCGGGTCGCGCGGACCAGGAGTTCGACTACGCCGGCTGGGCCCCGCAGCTCTCCGCGCTCACCGCCGTGGTCCCCGGTGCGGGTGACGCGCAGGTCACCGACGCGATGACGATGGCCGCATGGCGGGCGGCCACCGAGGTGCGGGCCTCGGCCATCCTGTGCCTGTCCCGCAGCGGCTTCACCGTCCGGGCCATCGCCCGGTTCCGCCCGCAGTGCAAGATCCTCGGCTTCTCGGCCGACGAGCGCACCGTCCGTCAGCTCACCTTGAGCTGGGGAGCCACCCCGCTGGCGCTGGCCGAGCGGAGCGACGCCCACGCCCAGGTCGAGGCCGCGATCGAGAGCGCCCGGGCACGCGGCCACATCCGCTCGGGCGACACGGTAGCGGTGCTGGCCGGCACGCAGCCCAGCTCGACCGCCACCGACCAGCTCCGGCTGGTCCGCGTGCCCTAGGCCGGTGGCGACGCCGGCCCCGACCTGGCGGCAGCGTCTGCGGCGGCGGGGCAAGGTGGCGTTCGTCCTGAGCGGCGGTGGCAACCTCGGCGCGATCCAGGTGGGGATGCTCCGCGCCCTCGTCGAGCGGGGGATCCGAGCCGACCTGGTGCTCGGGTGCTCCGTGGGTGCGCTGAACGGCGCCGCCTACGCCGCCGACCCGACCCCCGAGGGCATCCAGCGGCTCGAGGACCTGTGGCGGTCGATCGACGACGACGCCGTCATGCCCTCGGGATGGCTGCCGCCGTCGGTGATGCTCGCCCGGCGGCGGGCGTCCGTCCACGACAACGAGGGCCTCCGCGAGGTGGTGACGACCGCGCTGGGGGTCGACCGCTTCGAGGCGCTCGAGGTGCCGTTCCAGTGCGTGGCCACGGCGGTCGAGCCCGCGGCCGAGGCCTGGTTCGACTCGGGTCCGCTGATCGACCCGATCCTCGCGTCCGCGGCGCTGCCGGGGATCTTCCCCCTGGTGCAGATCGGGGAGACCCGCTACATGGACGGCGCCGTGGTGAACGACGTCCCGGTCACCCGGGCCCACGAGCTGGGCGCTCGCACGATCTACGTCCTGCACGTGGGCACGCTCGACCGACCCTGGCTCGACCCCAAGCGCCCGCTCGACGTCATCGTGCAGGCCTACTGGATTGCCCGGCGCCACCGCTACCACGAGGATCTCGCCGCCCTCCCGTCCAAGGTGCGGGTCGTGGTGCTGCCCGTGGGCTCACCGCCTCGGCTCAAGTACAACGACTTCAGCCAGAGCCACGAGCTGATCACCCAGGCCTTCGCCGCCACCGGCGCGCACCTCGACGCGATCTCCGGCCGGGGGTTCCACGGTGACGAGGCACTGCCAGCCCCCGTCGCGACGACCCCCGATCCGCGATGAGGAAGCGGTAGCGTCGGATCCGTGACCGACGTCTCGTTCTCCAGCGGGCCTCCCGAGACGGTGCTGGGGCCCGAGCCGGCCGACGCCGTCGCCGGGCTGGCCGAGGCCCTGCGCCGACCCGATGGCGAGCGCCGTGCCGCGGTCGCCGCGGTGGTCGCGGTGCACCCCCGGTTCCTCGACGGCTGGGCCCGCCTGGGTGACCTCGGCCGCGACACCGTTGAGGCCTACGCCGCCTACCGCGTCGGCTACCACCGCGGCCTCGACCGGCTGCGCCAGAGCGGCTGGCGCGGCTCGGGCTACGTGCGGTGGCAGCACCCGGAGAACCGCGGGTTCCTGCGGGCCCTCGACGGCCTGCGGCGCACCGCCGGCCTGATCGGCGAAGGCGACGAGGAGGAGCGCTGCGCGCTGTTCCTGCGCCAGCTCGACCCGTCCTGGCCTCCTGTCGATCTCGACTGAGCGGCGTGCCCCGCTCCTCGGAGCACGAGCAGGAGTCGTCGCGGTACTTGATCTGGGTGGTCACCCGCCGCCGACAACGACAACGCCGACGGCGCCGCTCAGGCGGGGCGCGGTGGCACCCGGCGTCGTAGATTCCGGCCATGGATGGTTTTCCCGCCGAGGGCACTGCTGCGGACGACCTGTTGGCCGAGTTGCGCGACGCACGTGGCGACGACCTCGACTGGCGGGGAGGGAAGGCCTTCAGCCTCGTCTACAACGTCGCCGACGACGAGCTCGAACGGGTCCTGCACGAGGTCGCGAACCTCTACCTGCACGAGAACGCCCTCAACCCGTTCGCCTTCCCGAGCCTGCTGCACATGGAGCAGGACATCGTCGCCATGGCCGCGGACCTGCTCGGTGGTCGGGCCGACGCCGGCGCGCTCACCTCCGGGGGGACCGAGAGCATCTTCCTGGCGGTGCAGGTCGCCCGCGACCACGCCCGCACGGCGCGCGGCATCGCCGAGCCCCGGATCGTCACCGCGGACACGGCCCACCCCGCCTTCGCCAAGGCGTGCAAGTACCTGGACGTGGAGCGGGTGGTGGTGCCCGTGGGCGCCGACCGGCGCCTCGACGTGGGCGCGGTGGAGGACGTGGCGGACGACCGCACCGCGCTCGTGGTGGGGTCGGCGCCCTGCTACCCCTACGGGGTGATCGACCCGATCGCCGACCTCGCGGCGATGGCCGCCGAACGGGGCCTGCTCTGCCACGTCGACGCCTGCCTCGGCGGCTGGCTGCTCCCGTTCTGGGAGCGACTCGGCGAGCCGGTCCCGCCCTGGGATCTCCGGGTGCCGGGTGTCACCTCGCTCTCCGCCGACGTGCACAAGTACGGGTACACGTTCAAGGGGGCCTCGGTCCTGCTGCACCGATCGCGTGACCTCCTCGAGCACCAGTTCTTCCTGTTCGACGACTGGCCCGGCGGCCTGTACGGCTCGGCGACCACCGCGGGCACCCGTCCCGCGGCGCCGATCGCCGGTGCCTGGGCGGCCATCCGCCACCTGGGCGAGCCCGGCTACCTGCGGCTGGCCGAGTCGGTGCGCGACACCACCCGGCGGTTCCAGGCCGGGATCGAGGCCCTGCCCGGCCTGGCCGTGACCGGCGACCCGGACATGTCGGTGTTCGAGTTCTCGTCCTCGACCGACGACATCAGCGCCATCGGCGACGTCATGGACGACCGGGGCTGGAAGCTCGACCGCCAGCAGGGTGGCCTCCACGTGATGGTCTCGCCCGGGCACGCCGCGGTGGCCGACCAGTTCCTCGCCGACCTCGCCGACGCGGTCGCGCATCACGGTGCGGCACGGGGCACCGACGCGGTCTACGGGGGGATCGCCTGAGGTCGAGCGTGAGGTTCAGCGGGGTCGTCCTCGCCGGGGGCGCGAGCCGGCGGATGGGACGGGACAAGGCCCTGCTCGAGGTCGGCGGGCGGCCCATGGTCCTCGCCGTGGTCGAGGCCCTGACCGGTGCCGGCGCCGCCGAGGTCGTCGTCGTGGGTGGCGACGCGCCGTCCTTGAGCGCCCTGGGACTCACCGTCGTCGCCGACGAGCATCCGGGGGAGGGCCCCCTCGGGGGGTTGGTCACCGCCCTCGGAGTCGTCGCCTGCGAGGTCGTCGCGCTCTTGTCGTGCGATCTGCTGGCCCCGTCGGCCGACGCCGTGCGCGCCGTGGTCACCGCGCTCGGCGACGACCCGGCGGCGATGTGGGCCGCCCCCCTGACCGCCGGGCGGCGCCAGTTCCTCCACGGCGCCTACCGGACCCAGGCCACGGCACACTGGACGGCCGCGTTCGCCGCGGGGGAGCGCTCGTTGCGCCGGCCGGCGGAAGGGCTCCCGGGGATCCTCGTGGCCGATGTGGATCCGGCCGCACTCGCGGACGCCGACGAGCCGGGGGATCTGCCCCCCGGCGACGGGTGA
Organism: uncultured Microthrixaceae bacterium; assembly: GCA_964649545.1. Taxonomy (GTDB): domain Bacteria; phylum Actinomycetota; class Acidimicrobiia; order Acidimicrobiales; family DATDAH01; genus JAEUJM01. Next base: position 13,952 of record CAZYPY010000033.1, read on the forward strand.
CCGGTACGCTCCCCGCAGCCCGACCACCCCGGCAGGAGGCCGCCCCGTGGACCCGCAGGTGCCCGAGATCGATGTCCAGACGCTCGCCCAGCGTCGTGACGTGCCGCTGATCGACGTGCGTGAGGCGAACGAGTACGCCGACGGTCACGTCCCCGGCGCGGTCCTGCTGCCCATGAGCGAGATCGCCGATCGCGTCGACGAGGTCCCGACGGGCGGCGAGGTCTTCCTCATCTGCCGCTCGGGGGCACGCAGCCTCCGGGTGGCCGAGCACCTGCGGGCCCAGGGCGTCGACGCGGTCAACGTGGCCGGCGGCACGCTGGCCTGGGTCGAGGCGGGCCAACCGACGGTCACGGGCCTCGAGCCCGGCTGAGCGGGCGGAACGTGACCGAGCCCGCGCCGGACCTCGTCGACGACGAGCGGGCGTGGCGTGCGGTCGTCGACCAGTTGGTCGACGAGCCCCGGTTCGCGGTCGACACGGAGTTCCACCGGGAGCGCACCTACTACCCGAAGCTCGCCCTGGTGCAGATCGCCTGGCCCGACGGCCTCGTGCTCGTCGACCCCCTGGCGGTCGACCTCACGCCGCTGCGGTCGGTCCTCGAAGGACCCGGTCTCGTGGTGATGCACGCCGCCGGCCAGGACCTCGAGGTCCTGCACCACGCCTGCGGCGCGGTGCCGGCACGGCTCTTCGACACCCAGCTCGCCGCGGGATTCGAGGGCATGTCGTCGCCGTCACTGGCGTCGCTCGTCGAGCGTGAGCTCGGTCTGAAGCTCGAGAAGGGGGATCGTCTCACGGACTGGCTGCGCCGACCGCTGTCCGCCGACCAGCGCCGCTACGCCGCACTCGACGTGGCCCACCTCCTCGAGCTCGCCGATCGCCTCACCGCGCAGCTCGAGGCCGACGGCCGACTCGGGTGGGCGGAGAGCGAGTGCGAGCGGCTGCGCACCTCCGACCCGTGGGATCGTGACCCGGAGGAGGCGTGGCGGCGGATCAAGGAGATCCGTCAGCTCCGCGGGCGGTCCCTCGGCGTGGCCCGCACGGTCGCGGCGTGGCGGGAGCGTCGGGCCGCGGCCATCGACCAGCCGGTGCGCTTCGTGCTGCCCGACCTCGGCATCGTGGGCATCGCCCAGCGCGCCCCGCGCACGGTCGAGGAGCTGCGCAAGGTGCGCGGCATCGACGACCGCCACACCCGGGGGGCGGCGGCCGAGGGGATCCTGGCCGCCGTGGCCGAGGGGCTCGAGCGACCCCCGCCGCCGCCTCGCACCGACGCTCCCGCCGAGCTGGCCCGCGAGCTACGGCCGGCGGTCGGCCTGGTGTCGGCCTGGGTGAGCCAGCTCGCCCGCGACCTGCGCATCGACACCGCCCTGCTGGCGACCCGGGCGGACCTCGAGGCCCTGCTGCGGGGCGACCCCGATGCCCGGCTCGCCCATGGCTGGCGCGCCGAGGTGGCGGGCGGCCCCATCCGCCAGTTGGTCGACGGTGAGGCGGCGCTCGCGTTCGACGGCAACGGCGGGCTCCTCCTGGAGCGCCGCTCGCACGAGCAGCTGTAGCGCGAGGATCCGGGCCGCGGGCCGACCTACCGGCCCAGCACCGCGCCCGCCAGGATGATGACGCCGAGCAGGGCGGCGACCAACGCGAAGCGACGGTCGCCCTTGCGCAGCCAGCGTCGACCGAGCCACGCCAGGCGCGCCAGCGGGGTGGCCACGAGCACCACGACCACGGCGAACCCCGCCATCTCTCCGGCACGACCGGGGAGCGCCAGCGCCACGGCGGCCAGGGCGAAGGTGGCGCCCGCGGCGATGCGCAGGAACCGGGCGAGCCGCCGCTGCCGGTCGACGCGGGGATCGGGTGGCGGACCGGTCACGAGCGCACCAACAGCACGAGCGCCACGACGACCAGCAGACCGCTGATGGCCACCCGCACCCTGGGCGGGGAGAGACGGCGCTGGGCGCCGACGCCGATGGCGCCACCGGCGAGCCCTCCGACGACCACGGCGCCGACGGCGTCGAGGTCGACCCGGCCCTGGGCGGCGAAGATCACGAGCCCGGTGGCCGCGGTGAACCCCGTGGTGAACGTCGACGTGGCCGCGGCCACCTTCACCGGGACGTGCATGATCTCGCTCATCACCGGCGTCTTGATGAAGCCGCCGCCCACGCCCGAGAGCCCGGAGACCAGTCCGGCGCCGGCCATGGCGGCGAGCCCGGCCGGCACCCGCCTCGCGTGATAGGGCACCACCCCCTGGTCGGCGTGGTAGGCGCCGGCGAGGGTGCCCGGCCACTCCCCGGCGGGCTCCGCGTCGAAGGTGTGGTGGGGCAGGTTGCGCATGCCCTTGCGCCGGCCGGCGGCGAGGGCCGAGGCGAGTGCCACCACGGCGAGGACCCGGCTGAGTGTCGTCGCCGAGAGCGCGGCGGACGCGAGCGCGCCGGCGAGCACCCCGATGCTGGTCGTGGTCTCGAGGGTGATGCCCAGCCGGTGGTGGACCAGCCCCGATTCGAGCTGGGGGACGGCCGCCGCCAGGGAGCCCGAGCCCGCGACGAGCAGCCCGAGCGGGGCGGCCTCCGCGGGATCGGCTCCGAGGAGCACGAGCACGGGCACCAACAAGACGGCGCCACCGAGCCCGCCGAGCGCCCCGAGGCCCGCCGCGACCATGCTCAGCCCGACGAGGACGAGGGTGGGGGGCACGCCGGTCAGGTCGTCGGGTCGAGCACGACCGCACCCGAGGCGACGAGCTCGCCGGTGAAGTCGGCACCCTCGCCGGCGCGCTCCGAGGACACCGCGACGCGGCCCCGGGCCGTCACCGTCCGGGGCTCGTCGGTGAAGTTCACGAGGATCGTCCGCCGATCGCCGTCGGGAGCCCTCCGTTCGATCACGAGGACACCGGGCGGCGTGTCGTCGGACACGGTGCAGGTGCCGACGGTCAGGGCCGAGGACCGGCGGCGCTCGGCCAGCATCCGTCGGTAGAGGTGCAGCACCGAGTCCGGATCCGCCCGCTCGCGCTCGACGTTCACACGATCGGGCTCGGGGGGCCAGGGCAGCCAGGGGTCGGCGCCGGGCCAGCCGTGTGGCGCCTCGGTCTCCCACGGGATCGGGGCCCGGCAGCCGTCGCGGCCACCAGGGTCGACCTCGCGGTCGGGCGGCACCCGCGCGTCCTCGAGGCCCAGCTCCTCGCCGGCGTAGAGGAACGGCGTCCCCCGTAGGCACAGGAGGAGGACGGCCGCGGCCCGCGCCCGGGCCTCGCTGCCGTAGCGGGTCCGGTGGCGGGGGTTGTCGTGGTTGGAGAGCACCCACGTGGGCCAGGCGCCGATCGGCTCGAGGGCGGCCTCGGTGCGCTCGATCTGGGCACGCCACGCGTCACGGTCCCAGGGGCAGAAGAGGGGCGGGAAGTTGAAGGCGAGGTGGAGCTCGTCGTCGATCCCGTAGTGCTCGGCCACCAGCGCCGTGTCGAGCAGGAACACCTCGCCGACCATCATCCGGTCGCCGGGGTACCCGTCGACGAGGGTCCGCAGCTCGCGCAGGATCTCGTGGGTGCGAGCGTCGTGGTGGAGCGCCGAGTGCGGGATCGGGATGAGCTCGGGATCGTCGTCCGGCAGGGCCGGGTCCTTTCCCAGCGCGTGGACCACGTCGATACGGAAGCCGTCGACCCCCCGGTCGAGCCAGAAGCGCACCACGTCGTGCATCGCGGCGCGGACCTCGGGGTTCTCCCAGTTGAGGTCGGGCTGCTGGGGCAGGAACAGGCGCAGGTAGTACTGCCCCGTGGCCTCGTCCCAGGTCCAGGCCGGGCCACCACCCCACGTCTCGACCCAGTTGTTCGGCGGGCCACCGTCGGGCGCAGGGTCCCGCCACACGTACCAGTCCCGCTTGGCGCTGTCGCGGCTCGAGCGCGACTCGACGAACCAGGGGTGCTGGTCGGAGGTGTGGTTCGGCACCCAGTCGACGATGACGCGGATCGCCCGCTCGTGGGCGGCGGCGACCAGGGCGTCGAAGTCGTCGAGGGTGCCGAACAGCGGGTCGACGTCGCAGTAGTCCGAGACGTCGTACCCGAAGTCGGCCATGGGGGAGCGGAAGAAGGGCGACAGCCACAGTGCGTCCACTCCCAGCCACGCCAGGTGGTCGAGGCGGGCGGTGACGCCCGGCAGGTCGCCCACCCCGTCGCCGTCGGTGTCGGCGAACGAGCGGGGGTAGATCTGGTAGACGACCGCTGACCGCCACCACGGGACGTTCTCGGGCACGGCGGCCGAGCCTAGGACCTGGCGTCACGACGATGCGTGGTCGCGGGGTGGACAGGCGCTAGAGTTGGCACTCCGAACTGCGGCCTCAACTGGGGAGCTGGCCCGTGAAAAAGGGTCGACACCGTCGCTTCGAAGAAGCGCGAGCACTGAAGCGGACAGAACTGGACTTCGATCGCCTGCTCGATCTCAAGGACGAGCAGCCCTGCGCCGAGTGTGGCGCCGAGCCCGGACGCGACCACGCCTCGTGGTGCCTGGCCGAGGAGAACCGCGAAGACGACGACGGAGAGCTCTGGGCCCAGTGAGCTGACCGGCGCCCGGCGGTTCCTCGCCGGGCCCTCCGATGTCCCTTGCCGCGCCCGTACGACCCATGACCACCACCTTTCGCAACGTCGCGCTCGTCGCCCACGTCGACCACGGCAAGACCACGCTCGTCGACGCCATGTTGCGGGCGACGGGTGTGTTCTCCGACCACGAGCACGTCGCCGAGCGGGTCATGGACTCCGGCGACCAGGAGCGTGAGCGCGGCATCACCATCCTGGCCAAGGCCGCCTCCGTCGAGTGGAACGACGTGCGCATCAACCTGGTCGACACCCCCGGCCACGCCGACTTCGGCGGCGAGGTCGAGCGGGCCCTCACCCTGGTCGACGGGGTGGTGCTGCTGGTCGACGCCGCCGAAGGGCCCCTGCCCCAGACCCGATACGTGCTGTCGAAGGCCCTGGCCGCCCACCTGCCCGCCGTGGTGGTGCTGAACAAGGTCGACCGCTCGGACGCCCGCACCGCCGAGGTGCTCGACGAGATCTACCAGCTGTTCTTCGACCTCGAGGCCGACGACCACCACATCGAGTTCCCGATCATCTCGACGGTGGCACGCGAGGGTCGCTCCATGGAGGGCGTGGGCCGGCCCGGCCCCGACGACGACCTGACCGCGCTGTTCGAGGCCATCGTCTCGACGGTCCCGCCCGCGACGGGTGACCCCGACGCCCCGCTCCAGGCCATCGTCACCACCCTCGACGCGTCGGAGTACATGGGGCGCCTGGCCATCGGCCGGGTGATCGAGGGCACGCTGGTCGCGTCGAAGCCGGTGACCCTCCTCGGTGACGTGGACGACGCTCCCGTCACCCGCAAGCTGTCCCAGCTCCAGGGGTTCGCGGGCCTGAGCCGGGTCGACGTCGAGACCCGCGTGGCCGGCGACCTGTTCGTCATGGCGGGATTCCCCGAGGTCGAGATCGGCGACACCATCGCCAGCCCGGAGCACCCGGTGGCGCTGCCCCGCCTCACCGTCGACGAGCCCGTCCTGCGCATGACCTTCGGCGTGAACACCTCGCCGCTGGCGGGCAAGGACGGCAAGTACCTCACCTCGCGACACCTGATCGACCGCCTCGAGCGAGAGGTCCTCGGCAACGTGTCGATCAAGCTCGCCCCCACCGAGTCGCCCGACCAGATCGAGGTCGCCGGCCGCGGCGAGCTCCAACTCGCCGTGCTCATCGAGGCCATGCGCCGCGAGGGCTACGAGCTCCAGGTCAGCCGGCCGGTCGTGGTCACCAGGCAGATCGACGGCCAGCTGCACGAGCCGCTCGAGCGCGGCGTGGTCGACGTGCCCGAGGAGTACGTCGGCACCGTCACCCAGGCCCTGGCGCCCCGCCGCGGCATCGTGTCCGACCTGCGGCCGGGCGACTCCGGCCGGACGATCCTGACCTTCGAGGCCCCGACGCGGGGGCTGCTCGGCTTCCGGTCGATGCTGCTCACCGCCACGCGGGGCACGGCACTGCTGCACCAGCACAACCACGGCTGGGTGCGCTGGGTCGGGGAGCTCCCCGGCCGGCGAGGGGGCGCGATCCTGGCCGACCGCGCCGGTGTCGCCACCGCCTATGCCCTCGACAAGCTCCAGTCCCGCGGCGAGCTGTTCATCGAACCCGGTGACGAGGTGTACGAGGGCATGGTGGTCGGGGAGAACTCGCGCCCCGACGACATGTCCGCGGACGTCACCCGCGCCAAGCAGAAGACGAACATCCGCACCCACGCTGCGGACGAGGCCGTGAAGCTCCCTCCGCCGAGGGAGATCACGCTCGAGGTGGGCATCGAGCTCATCAAGGACGACGAGCTCGTCGAGGTCACGCCCCACAGCGTCCGGCTGCGCAAGCGCCTCCTCGCCGAGGCCGACCGCCGGCGCGCCGCCCGGGCCAGCTGACGCCCGTCAGCCGGGGGCGGGAACGGGTGCCGCCGGCGCCTGGTGCTGTGCCCGGGCCACCTCGACCGCGGCCTGGATGGCCCGGTCGATGTCGTCGGGCTCGAGCACGATCACGGTGGGCAGACCACCCGAGCGTTCCCGCAGGGCGTACTCGGCGCGCTCCCGGTTGTCCTCGCGCACGCGCTCGGGGACGTCGACGAGCACGCCGCCGAGCATCACCCCGTGGGGCCGACTGCGGTCGCCGAGCCGGCGCGGGTGGTTGTAGCGGATGGGCCCGGAGTAGAGGATCCCCTCGAAGGCCCGGAACGGGGGCAGCGACACCCCGCGTGCCTCGAGGCGCTCGACCAACCCCATGATCAGCGTGTGCTGGGCCCGGGTCCGCCGATCGCAGAACGGCAGGATGTCGTCGGCGGTCAGCGGGTCGGCGGCACGGTCGAGCATGCGCAGGGCGGGCTCGTAGGTCTTGCGGCGACTGCCAGAGCGCGTCCGGCGCAGCGCTCGAGGGGTGGGCCGCTCTCGGCTGACCGCGGCCATGGTGCGGTGCTCGAGGAAGCGGATGGCCCGCATGCCGTTGTGACGGGCCCGCCGCAGCGTGTCGTCGTCGTAGGCCTGGGCCGACATCGAGTCGACGCCCCGGCCGGCGTCCCGGATGCTGACGAGCGCGGCGGCGAGCACCTGGTTCTCGGGGATGTCGTAGGCGCGTTGGGGCGACGAGCAGACGTACACGTCCTGGCTGCCGGCGCTCGACGAACGGGCCGACATGGTCTCGCTCCACAGCACCGGGCCGCGCAGCTCGCCGCGGCACTGCTCGGGCGAGCTGGTCGTCGACATGGCCAGCGATCGCAGGGTGTGCGGCATCACCGAGAGCAGCGTCTCGGCCTCGGTGCTCGTCGCGATCATCGTCCCCGCGAGCTGGCGCACCACGTTGGGGGAGAGGCCCAGCACCGCGTCCACCATGACCACGACGTCGAAGGGTCGCCGCAGCCGGCCCCACAGGGCCCGGGTGGCGTCGGCGTGGACCCCGCCCTGAAACGCGGCTGCGGCGGCCACGTCAGAGGGTCAGCTCGACGCCCAGCACGCCCTGGATGGTGCGCTGCGCCTCGGCCTGCTCCTCGGGGTCGAACAGGCCTTCGACGGTCCGGTACAGCTTGGTGGCGCGCAGGTCGTCGAACCCCTCGAACTGGGGCAGGAAGTAGGCGTAGAAGACCTCGTAGAGCAGGCGGGAGTCGCTGGCGCCGTCCTGGCGGCGCCGGGCGGCGTAGCGGGCGGCGTCGAGGTAGACGGCCGGGCCCAGGTCGCTGAAGTTCCGGAGGGGCAGGAGCTGGGTCACGATCTGGCCGGGACCCTGCAGCAGGGCCTGGTAGGAGGCCTCGTCAGGCGTGCCCACCTCGATGAAGGCGAAGCGCCGCATGAGGGCGTACGACATCTCGAACAGCAGGTTCTTGTCGAACACGTTCATGGTGGCGATGATCCGCCAGCGACTGGGCAGTCGGATCACGTCGGTGTCGCGGGGCGCCTCGGCGCCGGTGGGCACCAGCGACAGCGGGTTGGGTTGGCCCTTGCGCTTGAACGGGAGCACCACGGGCTGGCCCGAGAGCACGGTGAAGAGCTGACCGAAGGCCCGGTCGAAGTTGGATCGGTTGAGCTCGTCGATCACGAGCCATCGCCCGGACTCGATGGCCTCGACGAAGAGCCCGGGTCGGTAGATCAGTCCCTCGGCCGTGGGCTGGAGGCCCCCGATGGTCTCGAAGGTCGTCCACTCGGTGGTGGCGGTGGTGGGGAGGTAGCCCGTGCAGAGCATGGCCTGCTGGGCGACCTCCGCGGCCATGTAGGCCAGGGTGGTCTTCCCGGTGCCCGGAGGTCCCGTGAGGATCACGTGCTTGCCGGCGTCGATCGCGGCGACCAGTTGGTCGAGCACGTGGGACGGGAAGTACATGCCCGTCTGGTCGGCCGCGGACTTCAGCTCGGCTGCAGTGAAGGAACGCACCATCTCCTCGTCGGCCGGAGCGGTGCCGGTCCTTAAGGTTGCGGGGCGACGGACGCCGGCGACCGCCGGGCGGGGTGGGGCAGCGGAACGCCGGCGCGCCGGTCGGCCAGGGCCCGTACCAGGTGGTCGTAGGCGGACCAGCCGACGAGCTCGACGATCTCGTCCTGCAGGGCTTCGACCACGGGGCGGGCGCCCACGAAGGCCAGCGGGTCCTCGGTGCACCACCAGTGGAACTCGCGTCCCCCGTCGCCCCAGTCGCGACGCTTCCACTCCCGGAGCGTGGAGGTGACGTGGCCGTGCTCGTCCACGTGGTCGACGAGCCGCAGCGGGAGCTGCCAGCACACCTCGGGCTTCCAGTCGAGGGGGCGTTCGCCCCGGGCGACCGCGGCCTGGTGCAGGGCGCAGCCGGCGCCGGCGGGGTGGCCGGGGCGGTTGAGCAGGATGCAGGCGTCCTCGGCCTGGCGGGTGACGGTGTCGCCCTCGGCGTCGACGTGGACGGCGCCCCCGAGGGCGGCGGCCTCGTCGTGGAACTGCCACTCGTCGGCGCCGAGCTGGGCGATGCGCGCCTCGACCCGCTGCCGGTCGGCCTCGCCGGTGAAGTGGGCCCCGTAGGAGCAGCAGCCCTGGTCGAGGTCCGCGGCCGGGCCGGTGAGCACCCCGGGGCAGCCCCGTCCGTAGATGCAGTCCCAGTTGCTCGTGAGGAAGGTCACGTCGAACAGCCACGTGCGGTGCTCGTCGTCGGCCTCGAACGACAGCCACTCGTGGAGGTCGTCGGGGGAGGTCACCGTGCGACCGTACCGGGCGGCGCCGGCGGTCGGGCACACTGGCGGACGTGCGCGCCGCGACCTCCGCCCACGACCCCTCGCGGGTGGCCGGCGCCGACGCGCGCATCGTCGCCGACCTGGTCGAGACGCTGGGGGAACGGTCGGTCCACGCCGGCAGCCTCGACCGAGCGCTCTACGCCCGCGACGCCTCCACCATCGACGGCGGCGTCGCCGCGGCGGTGTGCTTCCCGACGTCGACCGACGAGGTGGCGGCCTGCGTCCGGGTGGCCCGGGCCCACGGACGGGCCTTCGTGCCCCGCGGCTCGGGCACCGGCCTCGCCGGCGGGGCCGTGCCGCTGGACGGGGCGGTGGTGGTCTCCACGACCCGTCTGGCGGGCATCCGGTCGGTCGATCCGGTCGAGCGGGTGGCCTGGGTCGAGCCGGGGGTGATCAACCTCGACCTCTCGCGGGCGCTCGCGCCCCTCGGCCTGCACTTCGCGCCCGACCCGTCGAGCCAGCAGGCCTGCTCGATCGGGGGCAACGTGGCCAACAACGCCGGCGGCCCGCACTGCCTCGCCTACGGCGTCACCAGCGCCCATGTGCTGGCGGTGGAGGTCGTGCTGCCCGACGGCACGGTCACGACCCTGGGCGGTACCGGCGCCGACGTGGGGCTCGACCTGCGGGGGGTGTTCGTCGGATCGGAGGGCACGTTCGGCATCGCCACCGCCGTGGCCGTGCGCCTGACGCCGAACCCGCCGGCGGTCCAGACGCTGCTGGCCGACTTCGCCCGGGTGGAGGACGCCGCCGCCGCCGTCGGTGCGATCATCGCCGCCGGGGTGGTGCCGGCGGCACTGGAGATGATGGACCAGCGCATCACCCGGGCGGTGGAGGACTTCGTGCACGCCGGGTTCCCCATCGACGCCGCCGCGGTGCTGCTGGTGGAGGTCGACGGCCTGCCCGCCGGCGTGGCGGCCGACGCCGCGACCGTGGTCCGGGTGTTGGAGGACCACGGGGCCCGGACGGTGCGGGTCGCCGCCGACGAGGTCGAGCGGGCGCTGCTGTGGAAGGGGCGCAAGACCGCCTTCGGCGCGGTGGCCCGGATCCTGCCCAACTACTACCTGCACGACACCGTGGTGCCCCGGTCCCGGCTGGTCGACGTGCTGACGGAGATCTACGCCATCGCGGACCGCCACGACCTGCTGGTCATGAACGTCTTCCACGCGGGCGACGGCAACCTGCATCCCCTGCTCGTGTTCGACGCCCGGGTGCCCGGCACGATGGAGCGGGTCCACACCGCCGGCGAGGAGATCGTGGCCGCGTCGCTGGCCGCCGGCGGGGTGCTCTCCGGCGAGCACGGGATCGGGCTGGAGAAGCGGGACCTCATGCCGCTGCTGTTCGGCCCCGACGACCTCGACGCCCAGGCCCGCGTGCGCGACGCCGTCGACCCCGACGGCCTCGCCAACCCGACCAAGGTGCTGCCGACGGGTTCGCGGTGCGCCGACCTCCAGCACGTCCCGGACGGAGTGTGGGTGTGACGCCGGCGGTGGCCGCGATCGCTCACGGCGTGGTGTCGGCGTGACCACGGTGGCGACGGGCGTCGGCCTGGAGGAGATGGCGACGGCCGTCGGCGCGGTGGGGCCGGTCGCCGCGGTGGGAGGGCGCACGGCGTGGGACGTGGGGGGTGCGCCGCCGGGCGACGACGTGCGCCTCGTCGCCGCCCCCGTCGGCGTGGTCGAGCACGTGCCCGCGGAGATGACCGTGCGGGTGGGCGCGGGGACGACGGTGGCGGACCTGCACGCGACGCTGGGCGAGGCGGGACAGACGACGGTGCTGCCCGAAGGGCCGGGCGCCACCGTGGGCGGCGCGCTGGCGGTCGGGCGGGACGGCCCCGGGCGCCTGGGGCGAGGGCGCCTTCGGGACGCGCTGTTGGAGGCGCGCTACGTCTCCGCCGAGGGACGGGTCGTCAAGGCCGGCGGGCCGACCGTGAAGAACGTCAGCGGGTACGACCTGTGCCGCGTGCTGGTCGGCTCGCTCGGCACCCTCGGGCTGCTGGGCGAGGTCGTCCTGCGCACCCGGCCGCTCCCGCGCTGCTCGCGCTGGTTCGCCGGCGAGGGGGCCGACCCCGCGGCGGTGCGGACGGCGCTGTACCGGCCGGCGGCCGTGCTGTGGGACGGCGCGACGGCGTGGGTGTGGCTCGAGGGCCACGAGTCCGACGTCGCCGCCGAGGCCACGGTGCTCGCCGGGCTCGGTCTGGCGGCGGTGGACGGGCCGCCGGCGGTGCCGCCGTACCGCCGTGCGTGCGCGACCGAGGACCTGGCCTCGCTCGCGAGCCCGTTCCTCGCCGAGCTCGGCACGGGGGTGGCGCACGTCGACGAGCCGGCACCGGCGCCCGTCCTGCCCGAGCCGGTGGTCGGCCTGGCCCGGCGCATCAAGGAATCGCTCGATCCGACGGGGCGCCTCAACCCGGGCCGCGACCCCATGGCGGTGGTCCGGTGAGCCTCGCGTCGTTCGGGGTGGGACGACGGCTCCCCGTCGTCGTCACCGGTCCGGGGCGTCTCGATCCCGGCCGCCGGCCACGGGTGGGGCTCCGGTGAGCGCTCCGGGGGCCGGGACCGGTCCGCTGCGGCTGGACGACGACGCGCTGTCGTCGTGCGT
>CAZYPY010000034.1:0-25449 GCA_964649545.1 uncultured Microthrixaceae bacterium
CAATATTTATGATTATTGCACTCTGTCACCCTGATGGCGGGCGAGATTCCACGCTTGCGCCGTTGAAGCGGGCGGGGACGCGGAAGCGGAAGGTGTTGGCGTTGGTCGCGGAGGGCCGTACGCCTGACGATGCTGCTGCGGAGATCGGGGTGGCGAAGGGTGATGCTCGTCGTTGGGCGGGTTGGACGGGGCCGCCGGCGTTGAAGTTGCGTGGCCGGCCGGGGACGTTGCCGCATTTTCGGGCGTGGTCGCGGTTGTTGCGGTTGGAGGACGGGTCGGCGTTTCGGTTGGAGGCGTTCCAGGCGAAGATGCTGGCCGATCATTTCGCCGGGGCGCGGGAGTTGGTGGCGTTGTTGCCAAAGGGCAACGGCAAGAGCACGCTGCTGGGGGCGTTGGCGCTCTACCACCTGGAGTTCACGACGGAGGCCCGCTGCTACATCGCAGCCGCCTCGCGTGACCAGGCGGGGATCATCTTCGGGGCGGCGGTGGGGTTCGCGCGCCGTTCGCCGGGTCTTGCGGGCCGGTATGACCCGAAGCAGGGTTCCCGGCAGATCCTGAGCGTCCGGGACTCCGGGTTCATCCGGGTGTTGGCGGCGGATGCGGACACGGCGGATGGGGTTGCGCCGACGCTGGCGTTGGTGGACGAGCTGCATCGCCATCGGACGGGGGAGTTGTTGGCGGTGTTTCGTGGCGGGTTGGGGAAGCGCGGCGGCCAGCTGGTGACGATCTCGACGGCCGGGTCGGACCCGGATTCGCCGTTGGGGTTGTTGCGGCGGGCGGCTTTGGCGCAGGGTGTGGTGGAGCGGCGCGGCACGCATATGCGGTCGGCGGGCGGGGACGGCGGGTTTGTGTTGCACGAGTGGTCGTTGGGGCCTGATGACGATTTGGACGATTTGCGGTTGGTGAAGCGCGCGAATCCGGCCAGGTTCGTGACCGCCGAGAATCTGCGGTTGGTGAAGGGGGCGCCGGGCACGTCGCGGGCGCAGTGGGCGCGGTTTCATTGCAATGTGTGGGCGCAGGACGACGACAGCGCGATCAGCGAGCTTGATTGGGGGCGGTGCGCGGTTCCGGGCGGGGAGATCCCGGACGGGTCGGAGGTGCTGGTCGGGATCGACTTGGGGTGGAAGTGGGACACGACGGCGTTGGTGCCGTGCCAGCCGTTGGGCGGTGAGCGCGTCCGGTATGGCCGGCCGGTGATTTTGGTGCCGCCGCATGATGGGACGATGTTGGACGAGGGGTTGGTGTGGGATGCGCTTGTGGGGATGAGCGGGCGGTGGAGTGTGCGGGTGGTGTTGGACCCGAACGCGGGCGGGCAGCGGTTGGCGCAACGCATCCGTGACGAGCTGGGCCTGGAGGTGTTGGAGCATTCGCAGGACCCGTCGCCGATGTCGGACGCGTCGATGCGGTTCGCGGGGGCTGTGGGCGGCGGGCTGGTGGAGCATCCGGGCGACGAGGCGTTCACCGGCCAGGTTTGTGCGGCGGCGGCGAAGTCGACGGTCGGCGGGGAGAAGTGGCGGTTGGTGAAGGGCCGGGCGCGCCGGCCGATTGATGCTGCGGTGGCGGCGGCGATGGCGTATCGGGTTGCGACGGCTGTGGCGGACCGGCCGCCCGCGATTTTCGCGAGGGTCGGGTGACTGGCCGCCAGTTGCGCCCGTACCGGGGGCGGGCGGTGACGTTGCATTTGGCGGACGAGTCGGTTTCGGGTCGGTTGGTGCGTGTGCGGGCGGGGGTCGCGGAGCTCGCGGCGGCGGAGGCGGTGGGCCGCGGCCCGGTCGGCGGGATGGTCGTGGTGCGCGTCGCGTCGGTTGTGATGGTGACGGTCGCCGACGGGGATAGTGGGGGCGGCGGGTGAGGGTTTTGGTTGTGGGCAACGGGGTGATGGGCGGCCTGCATGGGCGGGTGTTGCGGCGGTTGGGGGCGCGCGTGGTGACGGTGGACCCTGTGGCGCCGGCGGACCATCGTTGTTTGGCGGACGCGCCGGCGGTGGACGCGGCGGTTGTCGCGACGCCGGTCGACCGGCTCGCGGCGGCCGTGTTCGCGCTCGCCGGGATGCCGGTCCTGGTCGAGAAGCCGATGTGCGAGACGACCCGTGACGCGGCCCGGATCGCCGAGCTGGCGACACGGGCGCCGGTCATGGTCGGGTATGTGGAGCGGTTCAACCCGGCGGTGCTGGAGGTGGCGCGCCGCGCGTCGGGCATCCGGCGGATCGTCGCGTGGCGCGAGGGGCCCGAGCGGCCGTTGGGCGGCCAGTCGCTCGCGCATCTCGGCACCCATGACATGGCGGTCGCGAGGATGCTCGCCCCGGACGCGACGGTGGCCGTCCACACCGGGTGGGCGCGAACCAAAACACGGTTGTTGAGGGTCCACGCGGACAACGGCGCGTTCGAGGTGGACTATTTGGCGCGCACGCTGAACGGTCGTGTTGTGCGCGGCCCGGACCCGCTTGTCGCGCAGGACCGCGAGTTCTTGCGGCGCGCGCGCGAGTGGGACTGCCGGCCGTTGGACGCGGAGGCGGCGATCGTCGCGGACCTCGACCGGCGGGCGGTCGCGGCGTGAACATGCGGACGCACCCGTGGGCGAGGGTCGGCGGGCCGCCGGAGCATCGCGACTGGATCGAGGGCCGCTACGACGGCGACCCGGTCCCGCCGAACGTCGACCCGACCGCGTGGATCAATGCTTTCGCGACGGTCGATTGTGGGTTGCGGGACGCGACGACGGTCGGGGCCGGCACGATCGTGCTCGCCCACGCGCACGTCGGCCACGACGCCCACGTCGGCGACAACGTGGACATCGCGACCGGCGCGATCATCGGCGGCCACGCGGTCGTCGGTGACGGCGCGAAGGTCGGGCTCGGCGCGGTCGTGTTGCCGTTCCGCACGGTCGGGGAGGGCGCGACCGTCGGTGCGGGCGCGGTCGTGACCCGTGACGTGCCGGCCGGCGAGACGTGGGCGGGCAACCCGGCCCGGCCCGTCACGGGCCGCGACCCGCGTCCGTTCAGCGAGCGATGACCGACGCGCCCAGGCTGATCGGGCTGCTGTCGTTCTACGACGAGCAGGCGTCGATGTTGCGCGACTGTCTGGGCACGGTCGGGTGGCTCGACCACCTCGTCGCCGTCGACGGCGCGTACGGCACGTTCCCCGGCGCCCGGCCGCGCAGCCACCCGTCCCAGCACCAGGCGCTGCTCAAGGCGGCCGGTCCGCCGCTCGCGCTGCACCTGCCGGACGGGTCGTGGGACGGCGGCGAGGTCGCCAAGCGCGCCGCGATGTTCCGCTACGCGTCCGTTCACGCCCGGCCCGGTATCGACTGGTATGTGATCGTCGACAGCGACGAGCGGTGGCGGCCGTTCGACGTCGGCCTCGTCCGCCGCAAGCTCGCCGCCACCGACCTGCACACCGCGAACGTCAGCCTGTCCGAGAAGGGCGACAGCGGCCAGTGGCGGCGGTTCCCGAAGTTCTTTCGGGCGCTGCCGGGCCTGACGGTGGCGCGCAACCACTACACCTACCTGGTGGACGGCGGGCCGGTGCTGTGGGGGCCCGGCGAGGGCGACCGGGCCGGGCTCGCCGCCTACGTGTACGTGGACCACGTGGAGCGCGGCAACCAGGCGCGCGCGCACCGCGCGAAACGCTACTACCGGGACCGCGACGCCTCGGGCGTGGAGGACCAGCCGCACCTGGCCGCCTGCCAGCACGACGGGTGCGGGCGCCCCGCGGAGGAGATGGTGCCCGCGAACCCCCGGTATCTCGACACGAAAGGGCCGCCGTTGCGGGAGATGGCCGGCGACACGGGCGTGCGGATCAAGGCGCCCGGCGTCCACCTGTGCGCCGAACACGCCGCCCGCCAGCGGCGGCGGCTCGTGACGCAGCTGCGGGCGATGGGCGTCGACGTCGACAACCAGTCGCTCGCGAAGGCCCGCTACTACTAGTTGCGGTCCGCGGTATCCGCCACACTTACGGGCGATGGCTGCGATCGGCGATCGTCTCGTCACGCCCACGGGCCGCACCACGTGGCTGAAGCGGCCGTCGGTGCCGCTGTCGATGTTCCCGGCCGCCGACTCGTCGCTCAGCCTGATCGACGGGAAGCCCGTCAGCTTCCAGTCGCTCTACGAGCGCCAGCCGTGGGTGCACCGCGCGGTCCGCGCGCTCGGCGAGCAGATCGCCCGGCTGCCGCTGAAGGTGTACCGGCTCGAACCGGACGGCAGCCGGCAACGGGTCCGTGACCATCCGCTCGCCCAGGCGCTGTCCCGGCCGACCGACGGCCGGTCGGGCATGGACCTCAAGTGGAAGGTCGCGACCGGCCTGTTGGTGAACGGCAACCGTGTCGCGGAGAAGGTCCGCGAGTCGGCGGGCGCCCCGCCGTCCGGGCTGCGGCCGCTCGACTGGCGGTTCGTGGTGCCGGTCCTCGAGGACGGCATGGTGCTCGGCTGGGCGCACAGGCCGCCGAACGGCGAGCAGCGGCTGTTGGCGCGCGGCGACGTCGTCCATTTCCGGTGGGAGGCCCCGGACGGCGAGCTCGGCGTCAGCCCGCTCGCGCCGCTCGGCGTCACCGCCCGATCGGAGGACGCCGCCCAACGCTACGCGGACGCGATGCTCCGCAACCAGGCGCGCGTCGGGATCGTCGCGATGCTCGACAAGACGATCGCCGCGGACGACCCGAACGTCGACGCGGTCATCCGCGCCCTGCAGGCCAACCACGGCGGCCCCGACCAGGCGGGCCGGCCGGTCGCGCTGTCCGGGGCGGTCACCGACCTCAAAGAGATCCCGCAGCAGACGGCGGTCGAGGCGGAACTGATCGACCAGCGGCGCATCAACCGCGAGGAGATCGCCGCCGTGTACGGCGTCCCACAGCCGATCATCGGCATCCTCGACAAGGGCACGTTCGCGAACTTCGAGACGAGCCTGCGGATGCTGTACACCACGTGTTTGGGGCCGTGGCTCGAGCTCGTCCAGTCCCAGATCGAGGCGCAGCTGATCGCCGCCGAACCCGCATGGGCCGACGACGGCCTGTTCGTCGAGTTCGACCTGTCCGAGGTGTTGAAGGGCGACGCGCCGCAACGCATGGCCGCCTACAAGGACGCGCTCGCCGCCGGGGCGCTGACGATCAACGACATCCGCCAGCTGGAGAACCGGCCGGCGTTCGCGGACCCGGCCGCCGACGAGCCGCTCGTCGCCGCGAACAACCTCGCGCCGCTGTCGATGCTGCCGGCGGTCGCGATGGGCCGCGGCGCCCAGCCGGCCCAGCCGACGGTGAAGGTCGACCCGGGCGCCGTCCAGATCGACGCGCGCACCAACGTCGAGTCGGCCCGCGCGCCGGAGGTGCTCGTCCAGTCCGCCCCGATCCACGTTGACGCGCGTACCGACCTCGACCTTCCCGACCACCGGCCCGCCCCGCCGGCCGCGCTGCCCGCCCCGCCCGCCCCGCCGGCGCCGGTCGTGAACGTCGACGCGAAGGTCGAGCTGCCCAAGAGCCGCCGCATTCGCGTCACCGAACGCGACGAGCACGGAACACCCGTCGAATACGAGGAGACCTACGACTAAATGGCTGTCACCGCGAACTGGTTCGGGGCGGCCGCGACCGGCCAATGGGGGTCGACCGCCGCCCGCCGCGTCGACTGGGCGTCCGACACGATCAAGGTCGCGCTCACCACGTCCAGCTACACCCCGAACCAGGACACCCACGCCTTCTTCTCGGACGTCACCAACGAGATCACCGGCACCGGGTACACGGCGGGCGGCGCGACGCTCGCGTCCAAGTCGGTCACCTATGACGGCGCGTCGAACGAGACGCGCCTGGACGCCGACGACACGTCATGGTCGGCCGCGAGCTTCACGTGCCGGCGCGCCGTCGTCTACAAGGACACCGGCACCCCGTCAACCAGCCCGCTGCTGGGCTGGGTGGACTTCGGCGGCGACCAGACGGTGTCGGGCGTCACGTTCCAGATCATCTGGGACGCGACCGGGGTCCTGAAATCCACCGTCGCCTGAGAGGGCCGCCGCGATGGCGTTCACGGCGAAGGTCTGGAAGGACGACCCGGACCACACCACCCCGCTGTCGGCGTCCGCGCTGGTCGACCTCGAAACGCGCCTGTCCGGGTACACCGACGCGCGCTGCAAGCCGCTCGTCGTCACCGACCCCGCCTACGGCGCCGTCGGCGACGGGACCGCGGACGACACGGCCGCGATCCAGGCGGCGATCACCGACGCCGACACAACCGCGGCGATCACCAACGGCGGCGGCGCCGTCTACATCCCCCCCGGGACCTACAAGATCACCTCGACACTGACGGTCGCGAACAACGTGCGCATCTTCGGCGACGGGTGGTGCTCGCTGCTGCGCATCACCGGCGCCGGCGGCGCGCCCCCCGGCTTCTACTGCTTCACGCTGGACGGCGGCTACCGCTCCGCGTTCGAGAACTTCGCGATCGACGGGGCGTACGGCAACGCTGTTCCGTCCGCCGGCGGCGCGTTCGACATGCGCTCGGCGACCGGGTTCGCGCGGTTCACCGGCCTCCAGCTGGGCGACAACCTGCACACCGGGTTCGACAATCGCCGCACGTCCGGCGACGGCGAGCACATCTACGCGTCCATCAGGTTCGCGTCGCTGGCGGTCGGGAACGTGGTCGGCGTGCGCAACAACACCTACGGCTGGCGGATCGGCGGCGGGTCGGTCCAGCTGAACGGCCACTACCTGTCGAACATCAGCGGCACGTCCGCCACCCAGTACTACACGACCGCGAACTCGATCACCTGGCCGCTCGCTGGCGCCGACGTGGCGCTGTCCGCGACGATCGCCGGCCAGTGGAACAACAGTCCGGGCGCGTGCTGGATCGGCGGGGTGCGCTGCACGTTCACAGGCAAGACCGGGTCCACGCTGCAGGGCGTCACCGGCGGCGACGTCTCCGACGGCACCTACGCGTCCGGCGCGCGCGTCGTGCAGGCCGGCCCCGTCTGGTTCGAGGTCAACTTTGCGGACACGGTCACGGTCGCGAACTTCATGCTCCAGAACGGGGACGCCGGGGTCGTGGAGGCGTCGACCGCCGCGCAAAGCTCGGCGGTCAAGCTGGCGAACGGGTCAATCAACGCGACCGCGTCCAGCGCGGTCAGGGTGGGCCGCTCGACCAACTGGACGTTCGAGAACGTCGAGTTCAACGGCAACGGCTTGCAGGACCGCGCGCCCGCCGTCGACTACGCCGGGTCGGGCACCCCCGCGTTCATCCGTTTCGTCGGCTGTCTTTTCCAGACGACCCGCAGCCACGCCATCTACCACCGGGCCGGGATCGAGACGCACGTCGACGCGTGCGCGTTCGACGGGTGCGGCCCGACCGCCAGCGGGTCGATCTGGAACGACAAGGAGTTCGCCCACCAGGTCGACACGACCGCCCCTGCCGGGTCCGGGTGGGACGCGTCCACCACGACGCTGAACGTGGACATCATGCCGCCCATCGGGATGCGCAACGGCGGCGTCGTGCTCGTCGACAGCGAACTTGTCTACTACACCGGCGCGGCGTACACGTCCGGCCAGGCGACACTGACCGGCTGCACCCGCGGCGCGTTCGGCACGACCGCCGCCACGCACGCCTCCGGGGCGGCCGTCACCCACCTGTCGTTCGGCGTGTTCGTCAAGAACGGCATCACCGGCGGCTGGCACGTGCGCACCTCGACGTTCGCGAACCAGGTGAACTCCACGCGGCGGATGGCGTTCGCGACGGTCGTCGCGCCAGGTACGGGCGCCGCCTACGCCATCACCCAGAACTACATTCGTTCGAGCGTGACCGGCACCGTCCCCGCCGCGACCGGCTACCTGGACGCCGCGACCGGCGCGAACCGCTTCTACCGCGACAACGCGTCGTTCTGCGCGGCCGACACGATCGACGTCGCGTCGGTCGCGGGCAACGTCGTGCTCCACGGCGACCGCTCCGCCCGCCGCCTGACCGGCACCCAGGCGGTCACGTCGATCAGCTGGTCCGGCCAGCAGCCAGCGGTCGCCGCCCCGGCCGGGACGCAGGTAGTGCTGTACAACAGCTCGACCGCGCAACTGACGGACGGGTCGAACCTCAAGCTCGCCGGCAACGGGCCCAACACCGCCGACGACTCGATCACGCTGGTCTCCGACGGCACCAACTGGATCGAGACCGGCAGGGCCGTGAACTGAGGTGCCCTACCCGTCCAGCCTGACCCCGTCCGGGTCGACGTTCCCGTCGGGCTCGACGTGGCCGGCGTGGCAGCCGTTGCCGCTCCGCGCGCCCGAACCGGCCGTCACGGTCACCGTCCAGGCCCCGGCCGCGACAGCTAGCCTGGACGGCCCCCCGCCCGCCCCGGCAATCGCCCCCACCGGCACCACGGGCGAAATGGCGCTCGCGGCCCTCCCGCCCGCCGCCAGGCTCAACGCCAACCCGGCCGCCGGCCACCTCGGCCTCGCCGCCCCCGCCGCGGCCGCGGCCGCCGCCGCCGAAAGCCCCCCAGGCCGGCTGGCGTTGGCCGCGGACGCACCGTCGGTCGCGGGCGCCGGCACCACCGTCGCCGCGCCGGCCGCGGCGCTCACGCTCACCGCACCGCCGCCCGCCCCGGTCGCGCCCAGCCCGCCGCCCGACTACCTCGGGACCGCCGGCACCCGCCCCGAACCCGTCGACCGCGTCGTTCGCGTCCCGGCCGCCGCCCTCAACCTGACGATGGCGCCCCCGGCGGCCGCGGCCACCGAACCGGCCGACCAGGCGCTCCAAGACATCGTGCTGCTGGCCCTCGTCTAAAAGCGCCGTCCCCGCACAGGCGTCGCTGCGACCCGCGCGACCCACCGAGAAGCAGTTGATCGGCGGCACGCTGATCGCCGAGGGCGGCCGCGGCTCCGGGCCGCTTCGCGTTCTTCCGTCCGCGGGCCGCGCCCCGGCGGCCCGGTTTTGCTGTCCGCGGCCCCCCTCATCCTTCACGGTGGCATGGACGCCGCCGCGGCGACGAACGGGCGCACGGACGCGCACGCCGAGCACAAGACGCTCGGCGTCCTTGAGCTGCGCGCCGCCGGGGACGACATCGGACCCGGCGAGTTCAAGGCCCTCGTCGCCGTGTTCGGCAACATCGACAGCTACGGCGACCGGATCATGCCGGGCGCGTTCACGCGCACCCTGAAACCGCCGCCGGAGGGCCGCGGCCTCCCGCCGATCGTGTGGGCGCACGGCTGGGACATCCCGCCGATCGGCACCACGCTCGCCGCCAACGAAACCGACCGGGGTCTTGAGATCCACGGCCGGCTGCTCGTCGGCGACGGCGAGGACCACCCGACCGCCCGCGCCGTGTACGCCGCGATGCGCGCCCAGGGCGGCGACGGACGGCCGCCGCTGCGCGAGTTCAGCTTCGGGTTCGAGACGCGCGCGAGCCGCATGGTCACCGAAACGAAGGACGGCGCCGACGGCGAGATGGAGGTCCGCGAGCTGCTCGACATCGAGCTGTTCGAGGCCGGCCCGGTGCTCGTCGGCGCGAACCCCGCCACCCAGCTCGACCGTGTCAAGGGCCGCGACCAGCGGACCGTTTTGATGACACCCGGTGCGGCCGCCCACCCCGCCGTCGGGGCGCAACTCGACGCGCTCATGGCCAAGGGGGCCGAGATGGCCGCCCAACACGTGAAGTCCCAGAAGCCGCCACAGCACCCGGAGGTGCCCAGGCGACCGGCCAAGCGGCGACCGCCGCCCGCCGACCAACCACCAAGGCACCTCTAACAGGAGGGAACCACCCGTCATGTCGAACCTTCGATCCAAGCGCGACGCCATCAAGGCGAAGCTGGACGAGACCAACGAGCGCGCCCAGGCCGCGTGGACCGAGCTGCAGGCCGCGAAGGACGCCTACGCCGGCAGCGACGCCGGCGAGGACTCCGAC
Source organism: uncultured Microthrixaceae bacterium (assembly GCA_964649545.1). Classification (GTDB taxonomy): domain Bacteria; phylum Actinomycetota; class Acidimicrobiia; order Acidimicrobiales; family DATDAH01; genus JAEUJM01. The sequence continues at coordinate 9,861 of CAZYPY010000034.1, forward strand.
GCGTTCGCGGCGCTCGACGAGCAGGGCCGCGTCTACGGCGAGCTCGCCGACGAGGTCGCGACGCTGCGGTCCCGCCACGAGCGTCTGCTCGAGCTGTCCGCCCCCGACGCGCCCGAGCGGCGCGCCGACCCGACCGACCCGGAGACGCGCAGCGCCGCGGAGCGCAAGCCGTCCCCGGCCGAGCGGATCACCGGCGGCGAGGAGTACAAGCGTCTCGCTGACAGCGGCCGGCTCCAGTCGTCCGGCCCGATCGGCGCGGTGCCGCTCGGCAAGGCGATGGGCCGCGACGAGGTCAAGGCGCTCATCACCGGCGCGTCGGACACGTCCGGCGGCGCGTTCGTGCAGAACGACCGGCAGGGGTACTACCCGCTGCCGCTGCGGCCCGTCCGGCTGCTCGACCTGATCACGACCGGGTCGACGAACTCGGACACCGTCGAGTACGTCCTCAACGACGCGTTCACGAACAGCGCCGCGGAGACCGCGGAGGCGACCGCCCAGACCACCGGCACCAAGCCGGAGTCCTCGGCGACGTTCGCGGTCGTCCAGGCGCCCGTGCAGAACATCGCGGCGTGGATGGCGGTCACCCGCCGCGCGCTCGCGGACGCCGGGCAGCTCCAGACGGTCATCGACTACCTGCTCCGGCAGGGCATCCAGCTGCGGCTCGAGTCGCAGATCGTGTCCGGCAACGGGTCCGCGCCGAACCTGCGCGGCATCACGAACACGTCCGCGATCAACGCGATCAGCTCGGGCGGCGGCGGGTCGATCAGCGACCGGGTCCACAAGGGCATCACCGAGATCCGGCTCGACTACTTCGAGCCGAACGCGGTCGCGATCCACCCGACCGACTGGGAGACCGTCCGCCTGTCCCGCGACGACTCGGGCGCGACCGCCGGCACCGGCGGCTACCTGTTCGGGCCGCCGTCGCTCGGGGAGGCGTCGACCCTGTGGGGGCTGCGGGTCGTCCCGACGACCGCCGTCTCGCAGGGCACCGTCATCGTCGCCGACTGGTCCCAGATGATGCTCTGGGTCCGGGAGGGCGTGCAGGTGCTCGCGTCCGACAGCCACTCGGACTTCTTCATCAAGAACCTGGTGGCGATCCTCAGCGAGGGACGGTTCGCCGCCGGGATTCCGTACCCGTCGGCGTTCTGCAAGGTCGCGACGAGCTAGCGCGGCAAGGGGGCCGGGAGAGGCGCCACAGGTTGTGTTGATCACGGGCGCCTCTCTCGCCCGCACCGGGCAAGGAGCCACCGTGAACAGGGCGCCAACCACAACCGAATACCTCACCGCGGAGGGCCGCGTGAAGGTCGTCGCTGCCGGCGACCCGATCCCGGACGGGTGGAGGCCCGCCAACGAGCCGGACAAGCCGGCGGCGCGCAAGCCGGCGGCCAGGCGCGCCCGCCGCTCCGAGAACAAGGCGGTCAAGGGGCCGCGGGAGGACAAGTAGGTGCCGACGTTCGCCCCGCCCCGGCCGCTCGCGGACGTCGCGGACCTCGTCAGCTACCTGAACCCGGTCGCTCGCGGCGTCGACGAGACCGACCTGTACGAGCGGGTGCTGGACGCGGCGTCGCGGCGCGTGGAGGAACGCACCGGCCGCCAGTTCACGCCCACCCCGACCTCGGACGCGGCCAGCGACGTGTACGTCGTGGTCCAGACGGTCCCCGGCGACCGGCTCGTGCGCGTCCCAGACGTCCGCGAGGCGTCCGAGGTGACCGTTGACGGTGTCGCGCTGGACGCGGCGGACTACACGCTGCGTCCGCGCGCCGGCCGTCCCGACGAGCCCGCCGTGTGGGTCGAGCTGCCCTACCCGGCCGCGGGGGACGTCGCGATCACCGGCCGGTTCGGGTTCGAGCAGGTCCCGGCCGATGTGCGCGAGGCGACGGTCGTGATGGCGGCCCGCGCGGTCTACGAGCGCAACGCGCGCCTCGCGGACGTCACCCAGGACCCGGAGGGCGGCGTCGCGTCGTATTTCCGGTCGATCCCGCCGACGGTCGCGGCGACCCTGGACGCGTATCGCGTCGCGAGGGTCGGATGAGCCGGATCGTCACCAGCGGCCGTCCGCTCGACCCCGCCCGGATCTTCCAGGCGCAGGACCAGGCCGCCCGCAAGGTCGCCCGCCAGGCCGGGCAGGCCGCGCTCGCCGTCGTCCGGCCGCGCATTCCCCGCCAGACGGGCCGCGGCGCCGAGCAGACCCGGGTGCGGGTCCGGACCGACATCGAGGGCCACCACGTGACGGTCGGCCCGTCGAGGGACGTCGCGTGGCGCCTGAAGTTCGTCGAGTCGGGCACCGGCATCTACGGGCCCCGCCACCAGCTGATCCGGCCGCGGCACGCCCAGTCGTTCAGGTTGCCGGGCGGCGTCCAGGTCGAGCATGTGCGCGGCCAGCGCGCACGCCACATGTTCCGGTCGTCCAAGCCGGCGGCCGACCGGGCGTTCGAGGAGGCGTTCCGCGCCGGCCTGGCCGAGCTGGACGCCGCGGCGCACAGGGCGGCGGCATGAATGGGCCTCACGGCGGTCATCGACGGGCTCGTCGCGGTCGAGGCGACGATCGCCCCCACCGGATGGGGTTTGGCCGTGTACCGGTGGTGGGAGCCGCACATGCAGCAGCCGTGCGTGTGGAACGAGCTGTCGAGCTCGGGCCGCGCGGAACGGCCGGACCAGTGCACGGTCGAGGACTTCCTGCGCGTGGACGTGGTGATCGTCCCGCCGCCGGCGCCGGACCACGGCCGCGACATGCTGCTGGTCGAGGACGTCGCGGACGCCGCCTGCACGGCGTTGGACTCCGCGTTGCAGGCTGCCCGCCCGTTCTCGGGGGCGTTGGCCGCCGGCCGGCGGCTGGGCTTGTCGACGACCGTCGAGCGGCTGGGGAACGAGCAGCTGCTCGCGTTCCGGGTGCCGCTCGAGCTGAAGCTGACCAGAACCTACCCGTGAGGGCCGTGCGATGACGACCGCCAAGAAGAAGGACGCTTACGAGGAGCCAAACCCTGAGCTCGGTTCCGCCCGCGAGGCCGCCGAGGCGGCCGCGCAGCCCCGCAATGTGAACAAGAAGCCCGCCACCCCGAAGGCCACGGGCGCCAAGACCAAGAACGGAGAGTGACCCGTGGCCCGCTGGCTCGGACTCAAGACAGACGCGAACAGCTCGACGGGCGGCACGAACCTGGATGCCGCCGGCACCTACCCGCCGACGATCGCCGACCCGGACTTTTTCGTGCCGGTGACGGACGGGTCGGGGAACGTGGACGCGAACACCCAGGTGCGTGACCGCGACAACGAGGTCCGCGGCGTGCGTGGCCTCTCGTCGCCCCAGTCGTTCGCGGCGGACCCGACCGCGAGCTTCGCGTGCCGCACCTACCCGGAGGTGCTGCGCCGGGTGCTGCCCGCGTGGTTCTCGAGCAACCCGTCGAACACCGGCACCGCCCCCGCGGCGATCACGTCGAAGTTCGCGGCGACCTCGGGCCAGGTGCCCAGGGCCCTGACGGGCAAGCTCGTCAGGGAGGGGCAGCAGGACGATTTCATCGGCGCCGCCGTGGACACCGTGGAGCTCGACTTCCCGGTGGACCAGGAGGGCACGATGAACGTCGCGCTGAAGCCGCTATACACGCGGCCGCTGGCGACCGCGTCGACCGCGACCCCGACCTACACGGGGATGGACGACGTGTTCCTGCTGCGCGACCTGGTCGTCACGAAGGGCTCCACGCCGGTGACGATCCCGTGCGTCGCCGGGTTCGGGATGACGTTCGACAACGGCCTGATCGGCGAGTTCCGGTCGCGGTACTGCGCCGGCGCGAACGTCGAGTCGCGCACGTCGCTGATCGACAGCGTGGTCCGCAAGTTGTGGTGGCCCAACCAGAACAAGCTCGGCCGCGCCCGGTTCACCGGCCGCATCGATTTCGGGTCGCCGCAGCCGGCGTGGGAGCTGGAGCGCATGTTCGCGGAGGGCGACAAGCTGGTCGCGACGTTCACCGGCGGCGCGGCCGGCACCACCCCGGCATCGAACGAGCTGATGCGCGTCACGATCTACAACCGGGTCCTCACGGACGGCGGCGCGGAGCCGCTCCAGTCGTTCGAGCAGGACCAGGTGAGCTCCTACCAGTTCGGCGCGTACCTGGACTCGTCCAACAAGGACGTGGAGGTCGAGTTCGTCGGCGCCACGGCCGTGTCGAACCCCTAGCCGACAGGGGCGGCGTTGGACAGCGACGACCGCCGCGCGCTCGCGGCCCGCAAGAAGGTCAAGCGGGCCGCGAGCCTCGCGAAAGAAGCGTCCCGGGAGCTGGCGCAGGCATTCGACTGCGACGTGTACGCCTCAGCACACGTCCGCACCCCGCAGGACGTGGCGCGGTGCGTCGCGATGATCCAGCTCGCTTTGGACCGGGCCCCCGGGCCGGTGGACGTGACCGTCACCGCCCCCATCACAGACCTGGCAAACCAACCGCCACACCCCACACGGGGACAGGAGGAAACGCATGCGCACACTCGACGTTGACAAGCTCACCTCGGAGCTGAAGGAACAGCAGGTCACGATCGCCGGCCAGTCCTACCGGCTGGTCGTGAAGGACAACGCCGTCACCCGCCGGATCAGGGACGACAGCCGCGACCTCGCCCGGCTTGGCCGTGACGCGAAGGCGCTGGAGAAGCGCACCAAGACAGCGGACGAGCAGGGCGCCGACGAGAAGGCCTACGCGGCGATCGCGAAGGACGAGGACAAGCTCGAGCTGGAGGTCGTCGCGATCCGCCGCCGGATGATCGGGGTGCTGCTCCACGACGACGACGGCAACCCGCCCCCCGCCCCCGTCCTGGACGGATTGGACTCGGCGGTGATCGGCCGGCTGTTCGACTTCGTGCTCGAGGACCCGTTGGCGGGCCAGGCGGACCCTACGTCGGCGACCGCGAATGGTGGCGGCACGCCGCCTTCGTGATGCGCTACGGCAACGTCGGGTGGGAGGAGTTCAACCGCATGCGGCCCGCTGACAGCGTGGCGCTGACGAAGGCGCTCGCCGAGCTCGTCCGCGCGGAGGACGAGCTGAGGGCGAAGCTCGCCGGGGTGAAGGGCCCCTAACGAATGGCCGAGCTGCGGTACACGTACCTGTTGGACGTGAAGGACATGGCGTCCCGCCAGGTCGCCCAGGCGAACGCGAGGATCGCCGGGAGCGTTGAGCGGACGAACGTGGCGATGCGCCAGCAGGGCACGGTCGCGGAGGCCGCCTCGCGGAAGGTGCAGACGGCCGGGGCCCGCCAGGCCGCCGAGTGGAAGCAGGTGGAGCGGGCCGCCCGGACCGCCGAGCGGTCGGTCGCGCAGTCCGCCACCCAGGCGTCCCAGGCAGTGTCGCGGGCGGTGGAGCGGCAGGTCGCCGCGCAACGCCGCCAGGGCGCGAGCTACGCGCAGATCGCGCGGGCGCAGAAGGCCGCCGGGGTGTCCTCCCGGGAGACGGCGGCCGCAATCGAGCAGTCCGCCGCCCGTGAGCGCCGCGCATACGAGCAGACGGCGGTCGCGGGGGCGCGGTCGCGCGGCAAGTTGGCGTCCGGCCTGCGCCGCCAGGTCAGCGACATGAAGGGCCTCGTCGGCGGGCTGGTCGCGACGTTCGGGGTTCTGAAGGGCATCCAGTTCGTCGGCGACTCGGTGAAACAGGTCGGCGAGCTCGCGCGCGGCACGGTGAAGCTGTCGGCCGTGACCGGCATGGACGCGAGGACGGCGTCGCAGTGGCTGGTGATCGCCAAGCAGCGCGGCCTCGCGGCCCGCCAGCTGAACCAGTCGTTCATCACCCTTGAGCGCAATCAGGTGAAGGCCGCGGCCGGGTCGAAGCTCCAGGCAGAGGCGTTCGCGAAGCTCGGCATCAGCCAGGCCGACCTCAAGAAGCTGGGGACCGAGCAGCTGATCGAGCGGGTCTCGGACGGCTTCCAGCGGCTCGGGCCGGGCGCGCAAAGGGCCGCGCTGGCGCAGCAACTGTTCGCCAGGGGCGGCCAGGCGCTGATCGCGACGTTGGCGGGCGGCGGCCAGAAGCTCCGCGACCTGCGCAAGCTGGTCGACGAATACGGCGCGAGCCTGGACGCGAAGGGCGTGAAGAACGCGATGCGGCTCGTCGCCGAGCAGCGCAAGCTGAACCTCGCGATGCTCGGCATCAAGGTGTCGCTCGGGCAGGCGCTGATCCCGCTGCTCGCGAAGGGCGCCGCCGCGCTCTCCACGTTCATCCTCCAGGTGCGGCAGGGGAAGGGCCCTGGGGGCGACTTCCGCCGGGTGGTCGAGGGCATGGCCGCCGGCGCGAAGGACGTGGTCGCGTTCGTGAAGCCCGCCGTCGTGGCGCTCGCGGGGTTCGTGAAGCAGCACCCGGGGGTCGTGAAGGTCGCCGGCGCGATCGTCGCCGTGGGTGTCGCGGTCCGCGCGTTGCGGTTCGCCGGGGCGATCTCGGGCGTGAACAGCCTGCTCCGGGCCCTCGGGGTGCTGGGCCGCACGCGTGCCGGGCAGGCGGCCGTCGCCGCCGTCGCCAAGGCGTTCGGCGGCCTGACGGGCCGTCTCGCCGGGCCGCTCGGCAAGGCCGGGTCGGCGATCCTCTCGACGATCACCGGGGCGGGCGTGTCTGCCGGCGCCAGGGCCCGCGACTCGATCAGCCGGCGCATCGGCGGCGTCCGGCTGCCGAACCTCGCCGGCAAGTTCGGGACATGGGGCAGGCTGCTCGGCACCGCCGCCGGGATCGCGGCGGGCGCGGCGATCGTCGGCCAGATCAGCAAGGCACTCGACGACATGGTCCTCGGCGCCAACCCGGACCGGCGTTCCGGCGGCGGCTCGTCCGGGTCCGGCAAGGTGGACAGCCTGCTGCCGCTCGGGGACATCACCCGCAAGCTGGGCGACTGGGCGAAGGGCCTGTTCGGCCGCACGGGCGGCATCGCGTCGGCGCGGGGGTTCCGCCGCTACCAGCACGGCGGCCTGGTCCCGGCGATGCTCTCCCCGGGCGAGCTCGTCGTCCACGGCAACGCGGGGATGGTGGTCCCCGGCCAGCCTGCGGCGGCGGACAACGTGCCGATGCTGTTGCCGGTCGGCGCTGCGGTGCTGACGGGGGACGGTCAGCGGCGCATGGCCGCCGGCGCGTCCGTGGCCCAGGCGGTCGCGTCGCAGGCCCCGCACTTCCGCACCGGCGGCCATGTCCGCGGCCGCGTGTCGTGGTTCGGCGGCCCCCACGACTCGCAGGACTCCGGCCGCACGGCGCTCGGGCTGACGACCGCGACCCCGGGGGTCGCGATCCGGCCGGGCGACACCTGGCAGACCGGCCGTCCCACCCTCGGCCAGTATTGGCGGGTGCGGTTGCGCAACGGCCGGTCCGCGGTGTTGCGCCAGACGGACCTCGGGCCGAACCAGTCCACCGGCCGCCGCATCGACCTCACCTACAGCGCCCTGTCGCGGTTCGGGTACCGGGAGGGGAACTTCCCGACCGATTCGATAGGTGTCGCCGACCTCGTGGGCAAGGGGGCCGCCGCCGGGGGGGCCGGCACGCCCGGCTACAGCTACCGGGTGTCCGGGCTGGCGCAGGCCCAGGCCCGCAGGGTCGGCCCGTCCCGCACCCGGCAGGGGCTCGTCACCGACGCCTACCAGCAGGGATTCGACCAGGGCGTCGCCGGGCTGACCCGCTCGCGGTTGGCGCGGGAGCCCGACACGGCATACCGGGCCATCGCCGGTGCGTATCGGCTTCCGGCCGCCCGCACGGTGAACGTGCCCGGCAAGCCGGGCGGCGGCGGCAGGCCCGGAGGTGGCGGCGGTTCGCGGCGGCTCGTGGAGGCCAGCCGCCCGATCCGCGATACGTGGGCGTGGGCGCGCGCCATCGCCGCCAAGTTCGGCCTGACGATCAGCTCGAGCTACCGCACGCCGGCGCGCAACCGGGCGGTCGGCGGCGTCCCGAACTCGTGGCACATTCGCGGGTCGGCCAGGCGGCCGGAGGCGTTCGACTTCTCCGGGTCCGCGCAGGCGCGCGCCCGCGCGCAGGGCTGGTTCCGCAAGTTCACCCACCCGGACGAAACGCTCATCCACGACGCCGGGTCCGGGATGCACCTCCACGTCGGCGGCCTGTACCGGCGCGGCGGGTGGGTTGGCGCGGTCGGCGCGACACGCCGCTACCGGACAGGCACCAGCCGCGTCCAGCCGCGCGACCCGCTGCCCCGGTACGAGCCGGGCGCGCCCATGTCGTTCGCGCCGATCATTCACCAGGAGACGACGGGGCCGGGCATCCCCGCGTTCGGACTGCGGCTCAAGCGCGCGCTCGACCAGGCGCTGACATGGGCGGCCGGCACTTTGGACCGGCTCAACGCGACGATCCAGCAGTCCGCGGACCGCAAGCTCGGCAACCTCCGCGGCCGCCTGTTGCGCGCGATCCAACGCGGCGGCACCGAAGCGCAAGTCAAGCGCCTACAGGCCGCCCTCTCGCTGATCGACAAGGAACTCGGGCGGCGGGCCGGGCTGATCGAACGCAGGATCACCCAGCGGCAGGCCGCGTCCGAACTGCTCGGCGCGCGCGGCGACATCGCGCTGAGGCTCGCCGGCACAGACCCGGAGGGCGTGGCCGGGCTGACCGCCCGCCTCGGCGTCGCCGCGACCCAGGGCCGGATGCTGTGGCGCACCCGCAGCGACCTAGAGAAGCAACTGAGGTTCGCGTCGCTGGCGCGCAACCGGGAGGAGATCACCCGGCTGCGGACCGCGCTCGCGGACAACCTGACCGCGATCCTTGACTCGCGCGCCTCCCAGCGCGAACTTGGCCGCGCGCGCGACGACGCGCGCAAGTCCGCGCGGCTCGCGTTCGTCGCCGGCCTCACCCAGATACAGACCGACCGGGTGGGCCTAGCCCAAGCGGGACGGCAGACGCTCGAGCTTCAGCAGCGGCTTGCGGGCACCTACGACACCGGCGGCCAGGCCCGCGCCGACTACATCACCCAGAACGTGATCCCGGCGCTACAGGCAGAGCGCGAAGGGCTGCGGCTACAGGGCATCGAGGCGATGCGCCAGAACAACGCGGACCTCGCCCGCCAGCTCCGACAGGCGTGGGAGGAGAAGGGCAACGACATTCTCCAGGCGCAGCTCGACGCGCAAGAGGAAACCGCCCGCAACACGGCCGACACCGCCGACGCACTGAAGAACCTTGGCGGCACCCTCGGGTTCGAGTTCCAGGGCGCGCGGCTCACCGACGACCTCCTCGCGTCGGGGGTCGGCGCGTGACGAGCGTCACCTCCCCCGTCGATCTCCTGTCCGGTGACTATCCGCGGTTGCCGCGCCCTGCGCTGTTCACGCTCGCCATCGGCCGCCTGCGGGTCGTCACCGTGCTGGACGGTTTGGGCGAGCAGTACGGCCAGCAGGTCGAGTCGGTCGGCGCGCTGCCGGTTCCCGCGGAACCGTCGACCAGGTCGTTCGCGGTCAAGCTGCCGGTGTATTCGCCGTCGGGGCCGTTCAATCCGGGCAAGGACGGCCGCCGCCTGAGGCGGCAGCTGCGCGGCCTGCTGGAGAACGACCTTGCGCGGCTCGAGCCGGTGCTGTGGCAGTGGGACGCGGACCCGGACGCCGCTGTGTTCGTGGTGCTCGGCTCCGGGGCCCTGGAGGACACGGGCGGCGGCGCGAGCGCGTTCGCGGACTGGACGCTGAGCCTGGACGGGGCGGCCCGGGTCGGCACCCCGCAGACGCACCGCCTGGCCCGCCAACTGTTCGCGCGGCCGTTGGCGTCCGGGTCCACGCCGCGCGACACCAAGGGCCTGATCGTCGCGACGGACCTCGCGGCAGCGAACACGTTCGCGGTCCACGGGCTGCCCGCGAACGCGGGCGGCAGCGTGCGGATCACGAACCAGTCCGGTGGCCTGCCGGCAGTCGGGGTCAGAACGATCAGGCCGCCCGGCAACCGCGGCGGCCAGACCGTCGTTTACGTGGCGGCCGGGCAGCCGTCCGGGACGGTCCTGGACATGCCGCCCGACCCGTCCCGCGCCGGGGTCGGCGACGTCGTCGCCGTAGACCGCCGCGGCCTGCTCGAAACATGGGTGTTCGGGCACAGCGTCACGACCGGGTACAGCCTGCCGGACGAGGCGCGGCAGCGGTGGCCAGCGATCCGCGCGACCGTCCGCAACCGCGGCGTCGAACGCTACTACGCGGTGCCCGGCTCGAGCGTCGGCCTGGACGCCGCGAGCGGCAACGGCGGGTACGTGCAGGTCGCCCAGAACTTCGTGGTGGCCAACCGGTTCCCGGGCCAGGCGTTGTTCCTGCCGGGCGGCCAATGGGAGGCGATCCTCAACTGGGGGATCGCCGACCTCGCATCGTTCGGGATCGAGGGCGCCGCCGCCCCCGCGAACGGCAACTACACCCCGTTCATCAGGGCGATGCGCTACTGCATCAGCCGGGTGCGGTCGGTCGCCATGTGCCCGATCAACCAGACGGCCGCCGCGTCCGACGCGTCCGTCTCGTTCACCGGCAGTTGGACGGACCACGCCGACACCGACAAGAACTCCGGGACCGGGTGGCGCGGCACCACCACGGGCGGGTTCACGTGGACGTCGCCCGGGAACGTGCTGGCGGGCCAGGCGGTCGCGCTGAACGGCCTCACGATCCCCGGCAACAACAAGCTGACCGTCACCGCCACGCTGGTCGGGTGCGGCGAGACGCGCACCTCCACGTTCACCGTTGACGGCAACGCCGGCCAGGGCTGGGGGAACGGCACCCGGTACACGCCGTGGTGCGAGCGGTTCACCGACCTCGTCGGCGGCGGCACCTACACCTTGACCGTCACCACGGCCGGGGCGGTCGGTACCGGCTGCGGATTCGACGGCGTCAACGTCGAGTTCGCCGACCGGGTCGCGCCGCAAGTGCTGGTGTTCACCGCCCCGCGGTTCCCCGGCGGTGACGCCGCGTACGCCGCATGGTTCGCCACGCAACCCCACCAGCCGACCAACGCGGCGCTGGACATGGCCGACCAGCGGCTCGTGCTGCTCGCCCAGGAGTTCGGGGGCGCCCCCGCCGGCGTGTGCGTCGGCGACCTCGGCGGCCAGCTCGGCCTGGACCTCGCGAGCCGCGTCGCGGACCTAGTCCACCTCAACGAATGGGGGCAGCGGCGCGTCGAGAACGCCGCCTGGGAGGGCGCGGAGCGCTCCGGCGAGGAGATGTTCGGGCCCGCGCACCCCAGGGTCGCGGGCGACGCGCCCAACGACACCCCGGTCCTGGAAAACGGTTGCGTCCGAATCCGCCCATACGACGGCGACGCCACCAACCCCACCCCGCTGTATTCGACGCTGGCGGTCGACGTGCCGAACTTCACCTACCCGTGCTGGGACGAGGTCGGCAGGGTCGTGATCAGCGACCAGACCGCCAACGGCGGGGCGTGGTCGGACGGCTACTCGGTCGCGGTCAGCTCGAACCTGGTGTCCTACTCGCCCGAACGGGCGGTCATGCGGGTCGTGATCGCCCGCAACATCTTCGACACGTCCGCGACCACCGAGGTGTTCGTGACGCTCGAACGCGGACAGCGCGCCTTCCGCGTCGAGGCGTACTCGTCGTCCGGGCCTCCCGGCGTCGCGGCGAGCCGCGGCCTCGCGGTCCGGTTCGTGCCGAACTCGACCGGGTCGCGGGCGTACGCGTCGCCCGTCGGCGGCCTGTCGAGCGCCGACCCGGGCGCCGCATGGAACAACACGAACTCCGTCTTCGACATGGCCGGGTGGTTGGGCGGCGGCGCGCAGCCATGGGTGGCGCTCGTGGACGAGTCCGCCGCCGCCTCGCCGGTTGCGGTCGGCCTGCTGCGCGGCAACCACCTATGGCGGCTGGTGGACGACACCAGCGCCTATGGCGGCACCGCCCGCCGGGCCGTGCAGGCCGAAGCGCCCTACGGGTCAACGCCGGCCGCCCGCGGCTATGTCGCCGCGACCATCGGCGTGATCGGCGCGACCGCCCAGTCCGGCCAGGCGGTCGTGTACGAGGCCAAAGACGTGCGCAACACCGGGTCCGGGACGACGTCCGCGCAGACCGTCGCGAGCAGCCGGTCGGGGACCGTCACGCGCGAAACCCAAACGTCCGACGCGGCGGCGACCTTGAAGGCGACGCTCGGCGCGAGCGTCGACGGCCGCTACCTGTGCCTGGCGCGCGTGTCCTCGACGGTCGCCGCGTCCACGTTCAGCGTGTACCACAAGTGCGGCGGTGGCGGCACCCAGTCCTCCCCGTCCGCGTCTACCACGCCGGGCACGTCGCTGTCCGGCGTGGCGTGGATGCCGGTCGGCGAGGCGGTCCTCGTCAACGGCCAGCAGTGGGAGCTCCACGCGTGGCGGACGGCCGGGACCGGCGCGATCAACATTGACGCGGTCATGCTCGTCCCGACCGAACGGCGGGTCGCGGCCGCGCCGTACTATGACGGGGCGGCGGACCTGGTCGCGCGCGGCCTGCTGGAGCACCGGGCGGTCTCGGCGCTCGTCACCAGGGGCTCCTGACGTGTCGGTGTCGGCGCTCGCGTCGCGCCGCGTGCGGGTCCGCCACCTCGTCATGGACCCGGCCGGGCAGGTCACTGTGCTGGGCCAGAAGTTCATGGTCGCCGACGTCCTTGACGGGGCAGGGTCGTTCGCGTCCGGCACGATCGAGCGCAGGTTGTACGAGGAAGGGGCCGGGACGCTCAGGTTGGCGAACGCGGCCGGGACGGACGGCGCGGCGAACCTGTCCCGGTTCCGGTGTTTGACCGATGCTGGGTTCGCTCCGGGCGACGAGTGGTTTGAGGTGTGGGAGGACACCGACTTGCTTGGGGCGTGGACCCCGACCGGCAGTCAGCGCGTCACCCGCGGCGACATCCAGCTTTCCGGCGAGGACGCCACCAGCCTGCTGAAGCGCACCCGGGAGGGCCAGTTCGGTTATTGGCGGCACGCGCCGCGCGACGTGATCGAGCACTACGGCCGGGCGTGGCGCGCGGTCGTCGCCGAGGGGTTCGACGCGGACGGCCCGGTGTTCACCTACGGGTCGAGCTCTAGCTCGGACGGCAAGTGGTGGACGTTCCATTGCGAGTCGGACCAGACGAACCGGCCGGGGACGGTTCGGTTGCGCGCGTCGCCGGGCGGCAACGCCTACATGGCGACGGGAACGCCGGTGGGGCAGCTCGGGGGCGGGTCGAGCGACCCACATGCGCCGTGGCGGTGTGACGTGACCTTCACTCGGTCGAAGTTCGGCACTTACGGCAGCATGAGCGTCGGGCTGTACCGCAACGGGCTCACCGGCCCCACCTACGACCTGATCATTCCCGATAGCACGGTGCCGCAGGCGAAGGCGGGAGTCGGCGGGTTCCAGTTCGACGCTTTGCCCGCGCCGCGCGAGCCGGGACCGACGACCGTTTCGGTGGAGCACCATATGGGGTGGGTGTTCTTCTCGGTGGACGGGAAGGTCGCGGCGATCATGGCGATGGACGCCGGCAGCGCCAACTACTACGTGGGCGTGATACTCACCAACTCGTCGCCTTCCGGGCCGGACATAACGGTCGACGTTCAGTCCGTGGCGTTCCGGCGAGCCGACCGGCTGCTTGTCAATGATCGCGCTGGCGACTATCGGCTGCCGGGTGTGCCCGCCCCCGGCGGCTTGTGGGGCGAATACTATGACCTCACCGCGGACGTGGCCCGGTATGGGGACACCACCACGGTCGGCTATCTCGCGTTTCGGCCCGACCGCGAGCCGGCAGCGTCCCGGGTCGAGGCCGGACTGGACTATGCGACGGCAACGCCGCCGGGGTGGCGGCCCCCGCCGGTCCCCGCCGACTATTGGTGCGCGAGGTACACCGGGGCGATGTACCTGGACCTCGACAATCGGGATTATGCGCTGCGCGCGACCGCCGACGACAGCGCGACGGTGTACGTCGCCCGTACCCGCATCGGCGAGCACGTGATCGACACCACGACGGCCGGTGTGCCGGTCGCCAGCGCGTGGCTGAAGGCCGGGTCGTCGGCGGGGTCCGCGCCGTCCGGGTCGTCCGGCCCGTTGGCCGGGATGGGGTCCGGCTGGTACCCGGTCGTGGTCGAGTACCGGCAGCTCACGGGCGGCGGCGGCGTGAAGTTGGAGTGGGAGAACTCGTCGGCGGTCGGCACGTGGGCGACGGTCCCGGCCGCGAGCCTGTCCCCCTACGGGATCGTCCGTGACCTCGTCCGCAACGAGTCCCACTACGACGCGCTGAAGGGCGTCGCGGACGCCTACGGCTACCAATGGACCTGCGAGCCCCGCAGCCTGGAGTCGGGCGAGTTCCCCGGCAGGATCGTCCCGCGCGTCCGGGTGGGCCGCGACACCGAGAAGCGCCTGGGGGAGAGCGAAGCGACGGACCTCGCCGCCGAACTTGACCTCGACACCCGCGCCGACGCGCTACAGGCGGATGCCTCCGGGATCAGCGACCCGGCGGCCGGCGCGCAGCTCACCGCCGAGATGCTGAACTACCGGGCGGCGGGCGCGCACCTGATCGTCACCGCCGACTACGAATCCCTGGCGGACATAACGTCGCCGCAGTTGCTCGAGCAGCGGCTGACGACGCTGCTGGCGTTGCGCGCGTCGCCGTGGCAGACGGTTGCCGCCCGCCCGCCGGGCCGCCGCGAGCTGCTGGACGCATGGCCGCTGACCGGCACCCTCGCCGAGTTCCAATGGGCGCCCGGCGACGGCATCCGCCTCGACCTGCCGACGGTGGGGGTCGTGGACACCGCGCCGCGTCAGATCCTCGGCGTCACCCGCGACTACACCCCGAACGGGCTAGCGCCCCCGGTCGCCGCGTTCCGGCCCCGCCCCAGGAGCATCGTCGCCGCGTTGCGCGACCTGCGCCGCGCCGCCCTCCAGCCGCAACGCAACTACCAGCAGCAGCTCGCGCAGACGGCCGGGAGCGTCGGGTCGCAGGGCGCGTATGTTGGGGGCGCTGACGACTACAGCCGCCTCTCGCTCCCGCCGCCAGACCGGGTCGTCAGTCTGTTCCTGGTGGTCCTCGCGAAGTCGGACGCGTCCGCGTGGACAATCGCGATGAATGGCGCTTCGACGCCGATCGTCGTGACCGCCCCCGGACGGTATGACGTGACGGCGTTCGCGACCGCGAACCCGTCCGGGTACAACATTGGGCGGCTCGTGACGGGCGGCACCGGCACCGGCGACTGGCTCGTCCGGCTAGAGGCGACGGTCAGGGTGTAAAGGACCGGCCGGGATTGTGGCCCAGGCTCCGGGACATCCTGCTGTTCACCGGCGGGCTCGCAGGAGTCCTTCACGAAACAGTCCTGCGCGACGGGCCCGAACGGCCGACGCTGCTGATCCTGTTCGCCGCGATGCTCGGCCTGCCGGCGTTCCTCGCCGGCGACCGCGACCGCAACGGCAAGTCGTGATCCGCGAGCACGCCGGGGTGCTGCTCGCGATCCTCGACCACTGGCGACTCACCGCCATCTACCTGACGGCCGCGACCGCAGCGGTCGTCCTGATCGAGATCCTGCGATGACCCCCACCCACCATCGTCCGCGGTGGCTGGAGCGGCACTGGCGGCCCGCGATCCTCCTCGCATTGGTCGCCCTGGCCGTCGCGGGCGGCTGGGCGATCCGGGCCAGCTACCACCAGACCCTCGAACACCTCCACACCTCACAGCTCGAGGCGTGCGAACGCGGCAAC
>CAZYPY010000035.1:0-25420 GCA_964649545.1 uncultured Microthrixaceae bacterium
CTGGGCCTGTGAGCGACACCCCCGACATCCCGCCGGGCGAGCACCCCATCCCGCCGCCGCCGGCCGGCGGCGAGACCGTCCTCGCCGCCTCCGACCTCGTGGCGGGCTACACGCCCGAGGTCAACATCCTCAACGGCTGCGACTTCCACCTGGCCGACGGCGAGCTCATCGGCATCATCGGCCCGAACGGCGCCGGGAAGTCCACCCTGCTGAAGACGCTGTTCGGCCTGGTCAAGGTCTCGTCGGGCACCGTCACGTTCCGGGGCGAGGACATCACCGGCGAGCCCGCGCACGCCCTGGTGGCCAAGGGCATCGGCTACGTGCCGCAGAACAACAACGTGTTCCCCCGCCTCACGGTGGAGGAGAACCTCGAGATGGGCATGTACCTCGAGCCCAAGCGCTTCGCCGAGCGCCTCGCGGTGGTCGCCGAGCTCTTTCCCCTGCTGGCCGAGCGCCTGAAGCAGCGGGCCGGCTCGCTGTCGGGCGGCGAGCGCCAGATGCTGGCCATGGGGCGGGCCCTGATGATGGACCCGTCCGTGCTGCTCCTCGACGAGCCCTCGGCCGGCCTCTCGCCGCTGTACCAGGACGAGGTGTTCATCCGGTGCCGGCGCATCAACGCCGCGGGCGTCTCCATCGTGATGGTGGAGCAGAACGCCCGCCGCTGCCTCGAGATCTGCCACCGGGGCTACGTGCTCGACCAGGGTCGCAACGCCTACACCGACACCGGTGAGGCCCTGCTCCACGACCCCAAGGTCATCGAGCTCTACCTCGGCACCCTCGTCAAAGCTCGCTGACACGCGTCCGGTCGGGGCCGCCAGCGCCTCGCTCGGCACAGACGGATCAGCAGGGCGGCCCCGACCGGCCGGTTTCCGCCAACCTCGTCGCGACGCAATTCGGCGGGCACTGCCGCCGCTCGTCAGATCGGGGTCCGGTCGTACCACGCGAAGGAGCCCCGGCCGAACGGCCGGGGCTCCTCCTACTGCGTGACGGTCAGACCGTCGAGCGACTCAGATCAGATCTGGGCGAACTCGAAGGTGGTCTGGGCGTCGTCGATGCCGTCGTCACCGAACACGAGGATGCCGAAGCTCGCCTCCGAGGGCTCGCCGGCGTCGCCGAAGCTCAGCGGACCGGTGATGCCGTCGTAGTCGATGTCCTCGCCGGCCTCGATGAGCTCGAGGCAGTCGGCGTAGGTGGTGCACACCTCGCCGTCCTTGGTGACGCCGTTGATCTCGGCGGCGACCGCAGCGGGCTCGTCGGTGCCGGCGATGTTCGCGGCCAGGGCCGTGATGATCACCGCGTCGTAGGACTCACCGGCGTAGTTGTAGTCCTCGAGGTTCGGGTCGATCTCGTCCAGGCGAGCGGTGAAGTCCTCCGAGAGATCGGTGAGGGGCGTGGTGCCCTTCATGCCGGCGATCTGGCTCGGATCGTCGAACTGCTCGGCCAGGGCGTTGCCCATGTTGCCGTCGGTGCCGTACACCGGGATGTCGGACGGGCCGATGCCCTTCTCGATCATCGAGGTGAGGATGCGGGCCGACTCGTCGAAGCCGATCACGATCACGGCGTCGGGCGGGGCGTCGGCGACCTGCTGGACCTCGGCGTCGAAGTTGGTGGCGTTCGGGTCGTAGATGACCTTCTCGACCACCTCACCGCCGGAGTCGGTGAAGGACTCCTCGACGAAGTCGGCCAGGCCGGTGCCGTAGGGGTCGTCCAGGGCGAGGATGCCGAGGGTGGCGTTGCCGTCACCGGCGATGAGCTCACCCAGGAGCTGGCCCTGGAGGACGTCCGACGGAGCGGTCCGGAAGTAGAGGCCGTTGTCGTCGTAGTCGGTGAAGTCCGGCGCCGTGTTGGCCGGCGAGAACTGGATCACGCCCGCACCCGTGATCTTGTCGATCACGGTCAGCGACACGCCCGAGGACGCGGCACCGACGATGACGTCGGCGTTCTCGCTGAGCAGGCGGTCGGCGGTCTGGCTGGCGATGTCGGTGGAGGTGTCACCCGAGTCGCCCTCGATGGCGTCCGGGATCTCCTCGCCGTTCACGCCGCCGGCCTCGTTGATGTCCGCCACGGCCAGATCGACACCGGCGAACTCCGGTGGGCCGAGGAAGGCCAGCGAGCCGGTCTCGGGCAGCAGGGTGCCAACGGTGAACGTCCCGTCACCGGTGTTCTGGGCGGCGCTGTCGCCACCCTCGTCATCGGCTGCCGTGGTCGTGGTGCTGTCGCCGCTCGACTCGTCGCCGCCGTCGTCGTCACTGCCGCAGGCCGCGGCGATGAGGGCGAAGGCGAAGATCAGAGCAAACAGGCTGAACAAGCCCTTCTTGCGCATTGATTCTCCCCTTGGTGGTGGTACCCCGGGTGACCCCGGAGCGCCCAGAGCATATGAGGTGTGCGGCGACCGTGCCGCTCGGGGGCCGCTCCGGCGTGTGAATTCTGCGGGTCCGGGCCGTTGGGCCAGAATTGCGCCATGGCCGCCACCGACCTGCTCTACCTGCGCGACGCGTACCTCGCCGAGTTCGACGCCGTCGTGGTGGGGGTCGACGAGGAGCAGTCGGCCGTGGTGCTCGACCGCACCGCCTTCTACCCGACCGGTGGCGGCCAGCCCCACGACGAGGGCGTCCTGCGCTGGGACGGTGCCGAAGCGAGGGTCACCGACGTGGCCAAGCGGGGCCCCGAGGCGTGGCACGTGCTCGACGGCGCGCTGCCGGCGGTGGGGACGGCGGTGCACGGTGCGCTCGACTGGGAGCGCCGCCACCGGCTCATGCGCACCCACACCGCGCTGCACGTGCTGTGCGGGGTGATCTGGAACGAGTGGGGGACCGCGGTCACCGGCGGCAACATGGGCCCCTTGGCCGCGCGCATGGACTTCGAGTTCGACCCGCTCCCCGAGGGCTTCGGCCCCCGGGTCGAGGAGCTCGTCAACGCGGAGCTGGCCGCCGACCGGCCCGTCGAGGTCTCCTTCCTCCCTCGCTCGACCGCGGTGGAGGACGCCGACCTCATCCGCACGAAGGTCAACCTGATCCCCGAGAGCGTGGCCGAGATCCGCGTCGTCGACATCGTGGGCCTCGACAAGCAGGCCGACGGCGGCACCCACGTGGCCTCCACGGCGGAGGTCGGCCGGCTGAAGGTCGTCAAGACCGAGTCCAAGGGCAAGGGCAACAAGCGCCTGCGCGTGGAGGTCGTCGATGTCGACGGCTGAGGCCCTGGCTCCCGACGCGTCGCTCGACCGCCTCCGCGAACGACTCGTCGAGCTCGACCGTGTGGTCGTGGCCTTCAGCGGGGGAGCCGACTCGGCCTTCCTCGCCTGGGTCGCCCACGACACCTTGGGCCCCGATCGGTCGTTGGCGGTCACCGCGGTGTCCCCGTCGCTGGCCCCGGTCGAGCACGACGACTGCCGCGCCCTCGCCGACGAGTGGGCCCTCCGGTGGCGACCGGTGAGCACCGACGAGATGGCCAACGCCGCCTACCGCGCCAACGACGGCGACCGCTGCTTCCACTGCAAGGACGCGCTGATGGACGCGCTCGAGCCGGTGGTGGCCGCCGAGGGGGCCACGGTCGTGCTCGGGGTCAACCTCGACGACCTCGGCGACCACCGGCCGGGGCAGCGGGCGGCGGCCGACCGCGGCGCCGCCTTCCCCCTCGTCGAGGCCGGGTTCACCAAGGCCGACGTGCGGGCCGCCTCCCGCGCCCTCGGCCTGCGGACCTGGGACAAGCCGGCCGCCGCCTGCCTGGCCTCCCGCCTGCCCTACGGCACCCCGGTCAGCGCCCCCGTGCTCGCGCAGGTGGCCCGAGCCGAGGCCGCGCTGCGGTCGCTCGGCTTCGTCGACCTGCGGGTGCGCCACTACGACGACGTCGCCCGCCTCGAGGTCCCGCTCGACGAGCTGGCCACCGTGCTGGACCAGCGCTCGGCGGTCGTGGACGCGGTGCACGCCGCCGGGTACCGCTACGTGACCCTCGACCTCGAGGGCCTGCGGTCGGGCAACCTCAACGCCGCCTTGGGCGACGGGGCCTGACGGGCTACAAAGGCGGGCGTGCGCGCCCTGCGGAACCTGGCCATCTTCCTGGTGGTCCTGCTGGCGCTCGGCGTCGCGCTCGACGTGGGGTCCCGCCTGCTCCTGCAGTCTCGGGTCGAGTCCGAGATCGAGGGCGCCGACCGTCAGATCGACGTGGGCGAGGTCGAGGCCGAGATCGGCTCGTTCCCGTTCCTGACCGGGCTCGCGACCCAGGGTGAGGTCAACCACCTGTCGCTGCGGCTCGAGGACCTGGTCACCCCCGGGGTGACCTTCGCCGTGTTCGAGCTCACCGTCGACGGGCTCACCTTCGACCGCACCGTGCTGTTCAACGCCCAGGTGCAGGTCCAACAGATCGACCAGGCCTCGGTGAAGGCCGAGATCACCGACGCGGCGGCGTCGGAGGCCGTGGGGGTTCCCGTCTCGTTCACCCCCGAGGGGGCCTCGGTGACGGTGGCGGGACAGTCCCGTCCGGCCACGGTGGCCATCGACGGCAACGGCGACCTGGCCCTCAGCGCCGACGGGGTCGGCCAGCTCACCATCCCGCTGTCCGAGAGCGAGTACTTCGCCTGCGCCCCCGAGCTCGCGACCCGGCAGGGCAAGCTGGTGATCCGGTGCACCTCGCCGCGCATCCCGCCGGCGCTCCGGCCCTACCTCGGCGGCGGCGTGGGCTGAGGCCGACCTGCCCTACCAGCCCGCGGTCCCGGGCCCGCCCTTGAAGGGACCGACCACCTTCGAGGTGATCCAGCCCCCGTAGAAGTCGCCGGCGTTGGCCTGCACCACCTCGCCGTCGACGAGGCACTCGTCGGCCCGCTGGGCGTAGAACGCGACGTGGCCGGCGATGGCGGCGAACGGCTCGGTCGGATGGTCGTACACCCACGCGGCATCCCGGACCACCCGGTCGCCGACCACGACGTCGAGGTAGCGGGCCGCGCCCTTCCACTCGCACCACGTGCGGTGACGGCTGGGCTGCACCAGGGTGAGGTCGACGTCGTCGGGCGGGAAGTAGAACGCCGGGGGCTGGCTGGTCTCGAGCACCCGGTGGCCGCGCCGGGTCTCCGCCACGGTGCGCCCGGCGATGCGGACGACGAGGTGGCTCGTGGTGGGCTCGAGGCGAGGGGGGCGGGGGTAGTCCCACACCGACTCCTGCCCCGGGCCGGGTTCGATGCGACGGACGGGCACACTGGGAGCATGGCCGAGGAGACGCCCGACGCCACCACCGGGGACGGAGGTTCCTCCGCCGAGGACGAGGCCGCCTTCGCCCGCTACGGGGCCGAGCTCGCGGACCTGGTCGCGGCGGTGCTGCCGCACTGGGTGGAGCGGTGCGTGGTCGGCGTGCTCGTCGAGCAGGGGATCGAGGTCACGGGGGCGATCCGGTCCGAGGCGACCTCGGCCGGGCTCGCGGCGCGCGACGACGTGGCCCCGCGCCTCGCCGCCCTGCTGGCACGCGACCTCGACGAGCAGGCCGCGGGTCCGCTCTCGCTCCTGCGCGAGGCGGTGCGGTACCCGACCGAGGTGCTCGCCGCGGCGGGGGCCGCCCCGGTCGAGCGGGACGCGTTCGACGAGCGTGCCTTCCCCGAGGACGTGTACGCGCTGGCCCCGGCCGCGTTCGGCGACCTCGACGAGCGCCTGGCCGAGCCCGGCGTGCGCTGGGGGGCGGCGAAGGCCTACCTGCACCTGTCCCGCCGTCGCGGCGCCGGCTGAACGCGTGGCGCGGCGGCGCGCTCAGGAACCGGCGGCGAGCTCGGCGAGCTGGGGGCGGAGGTGCTCGTACATAGCGAGGGCGACGAGGCGGGCGCCCTCCTCGTTGGTGTGGACGGTGTCCGCGTAGACCGGCACGGTCGCCTCGTCCAGCGAGTCGGCGAGGTCGATCACGGCGTCGTCGGGCAGGGCCGCGCGCACGGAGTCCCACGTGGCGTGGTTGTCGTCGTAGACCTCGGGGGGGATGCCCTTCGCGGCGAGGACCGGGTCGATGGAGGCGCGCTGCTCGGTGGTCCAGATCGTGGGCTGGAAGAACTGGGCGATGGGGAGGTCCCACGCGGCGGCGACGCGTCGCCCCAGCTCGAGCTCCTGGCCGTAGAGGGTCACGGCGTTGTCGACGTCGGTCTCGGTGTTGCGGGGCATGTAGTCGGGCAGGTCGGGACGGAAGACCCGGTCGCCGGCCGCGTTCAGCACCCCGTACACCTGATCCGCGAACAGGCTCGAGATCCGGCGCGCGCCGCCGCCCGGCAGGTAGAGCGAGAGGTCGTTGCTGCCGTTGTAGCCGACCACCAGGTCCGGTGGGTCCCGCTCGATCAGACGCGTCGCGAGGAGGAGGTTGTCCTGCCACGTGACGTAGCCGGACATGCCCAGGTTCTGGATGCGCACGGGGATGCCGTCGGCCTCGGCCAGGCGGACGAGGTGGGACGCGATCGTGTACTCGTCGCGCTGACCGACCCCGAACGCGGCCGAGCCGCCGAGGAACCAGACGTCGATCGGGTCGTCGGTCTCGATCGCGGTCTGCTCGTAGCTCCATCGCACCCGGTCGGTGACGTTCACGTGGGCCGACTGGTACTCGTCGGGGACGCGCAGGAGGAGGTAGGGGTCGAACGCGAAGGGGATCGAGCCGAGGTCGAGGAAGTACTGGCGGGCCCACGGCTGGCCCTCGTAGGCGGCCAGGCTGAAGTAGCCCGTGAACACGCCGGCGTCGGGGGTGACCACGTCCTCGTCGACCCGGTGGGCCGTCTCGGGGTCGTCGCGGATCCGCGCCTCGTAGAGCAGGCCGGCGCCGACGATCGCGACGAGCGCCACCACGGCCACGGCGTGCACCCGTGACCACGCCGGGCGGGTCGGCTCGATGAGGAAGGGTCGCGGCGGCCGGGAGCGCCACCAGCGCTCGCCGGCCTGCCAGCGGCCCCGCCAGCGGGCCACCGGCTCGAGGGCGTTCCACCCCGCCAGCCGCGACAGCGCCCACACGGGCACGAGGACGACCACGAACACGGCCAACAGGAGCACCACGCTGAGCACGCGTCCCACCACGTGGCCGAACCGGGCGAGGAACCGCCCGAACACCTCGTCGAGCCGGGGCGACAGGAGCCGCAGCAGGGTGACGGCGACGAGCACCTCGCCGATGACGACGAAGGGGTGCGAGGCGTCGCGGGCGGCCAGCCAGGCGGTGGCGCCGGCGGCGACGAACAGCAGGATCAACAGCGCGGGGACGCGGCCGAGGCGCCGGCGCGCCGGCGCCTGCCGTCCCGCGACCACCTCCTGCCAGTCCACCCCGTCGCCTCCCCGTCGCTCGACGGGGCCGGACACTACCGGTCGCACCACCAGGCGTGGGTTCGGCTGCGTGCCCGGGGCGGCCTCGGCTCAGAGCAAGGGCAAGAGCGCTCGGAGGTCGCGGATGCGGGGGACGCCGCCGCCATCGGCGGGGGGCTTGGGGATCCAGTCGCCGGGATCCTCGTCGTGGCGCCAGACGTGGACGGGGGTCATGCCCAGGGCGAGAGGGCCCTCGACGTCGGCCTTCCAGTTGTCGCCCACGAACAGGGTCTCGGCGGCGGTCGCCCCGACCTCGGCGAGGGTGGCCTCGAAGATGCGGGGGTGGGGCTTGCGCGCGCCCACCCACGCCGACGAGACCCGTGCGTCGACGAGCGGCAGCACGCCCGTCTCGTCGAGGTGGCGGTCGAGGTCCCAGTCCCAGTTCGAGCACACCGCGAGGCGCAGGCCCCGGTCGCGCAGCGCCCGCAGGACGTCGAGCGACTCGTCGTAGGCGACCATGGTGAACTCGCCGCGGCGGGTGTGGAACTCCTTCACGATCGACTCGACGTCGTCCTCGTGGATCTCGTGGTCGCGCAGCAGCCCCCGCCAGCGGTCCATCTCCCAGGCCTCGTAGGCGGCCTCGTCGACCGAGTGCTCGTCGTGGGTCCGGCCGTCCCAGGCGTTGGCCGACCACGTGTTGTCGGCGGTGGGCCGGAACTCGTACCCCCGGGCCTCGAGGATCTCGGCCAGCCACCACGACTCCCAGTCGGACTCGGCCAGGGTGCCGTAGAAGTCGAACAGGACGGTCGTGATCGGGGCCCGGTCGGTCATGCCCCCATTGTGGAGTGCCGGTGTGACGCCGCAGCCATCGCGCTCGGTAGGTTGTCGAGGCTGCGAAGCGGAGCGGAGCAGCGGCACTGGCCCGAACCGGATGGCGACGCCGTCCCGACGAAGGAGGGACACAGCCAGCATGCGGTTGGTGGTCATCGGTGGCAACGCGGGCGGGATGACCGCGCTCAGCCAGGTGCGCAAGCGCCGGCGGGACCTCGAGATCGTGGTGCTGGAGAAGGGCGACTGGACGAGCTACTCGTCGTGCGGCATCCCGTACCTGGTCGCCGGCGAGCTCGGCGACGGCGCCGGCGTGGACGACCTGGTGGTGCGCACGCCGCAGGAGTTCCGCGACCAGCTCCTCGTGGACGTCCGCGTGCGGCACGAGGTGAAGGCCGTCGACCTCGACACCCGCCAGCTCGAGGTGCGCGACCACGTGCACGGGCGCACCATCAAGATGGGCTTCGACGAGCTCCTCGTCGCCACCGGCGCCTCCCCGATCCGACCCGCCCTGCCCGGCATCGGGTCCGACTTCGTGCGCGGGGTGCAGACCCTGGCCGACGCCGCGGCACTCCTCGACCACGCCGCGGCGATCGAGTGCAAGGACGTGGTGGTGGTGGGCAGCGGCTACATCGGCCTCGAGATGGCCGAGGCCTTCGTCCAGCGGGGCGCCCGGGTCACGGTGGTGGAGGCGGCCCCGCAGCCCATGCGCACCCTCGACCCCGACATGGGCCGGCTGGTCGGCGACGCGCTGGTGGCCGCGGGCGCCGAGCTGCGCCTCGACACCGCGGTCGAGGGCTTCGACGCGGGCATGGTCCACACGTCCGCGGGGTCGTTGCGCGCCGACCTCGTCGTCCTCGGCATCGGCGTCGCCCCGAACACGGCCCTCGCGGGTGCGGCCGGCGTCCCCCTCGGCGTCAAGGGCGCCATCCGGGTGACCCCCCGCCAGCAGACCCACGTCGAGGGCGTGTGGGCGGCGGGCGACTGCTGCGAGTCGTACCACCGCATCTCGCGGGACTGGGTGCACCTCGCCCTCGGGACCGTCGCTAACCGCCAGAGCCGGGTGGCGGGCATCAACCTCGGGGGTGGGGCGGCCCGCTTCCCCGGCGTCCTCGGCACCGCGGTCACGCGGATCTGCCGCACCGAGATCGGGCGCACGGGCCTGACCGAGGCCGAGGCCGCCGCGGCGGGCCTCGACGCCGCGGCCGTGACCGTCGAGGCCACCCACCAGGCCGGCTACCTGCCCACCGCCGAGACCATGACGGTCAAGGCGGTCGCCGAACGGGGGAGCGGCCGGCTCCTCGGCATGCAGATCGTGGGTGGCGACGCCGCAGCCAAGCGCATCGACACCGCGGCCACCGCCCTCTGGAACGAGATGTCGGTCCACGACCTCGTCGACGTCGACCTCTCGTACGCGCCGCCGCTGTCGCCCTTGTGGGACCCGGTCCTCGTGGCCGCCCGTGCGGCCATCCCGGCCGTGGGCGGCCGGTGAGCGGCCGGTGAGCTTCCGCGCCGATCGCGAGGCCCTCGTCGGCGCGCCCGACCTCGACGGCGCCACCCGTTGTCGGGCCCTCGCCGACCTGGTCGACGCTTGGCTCGTCGAGCTGTTCGAGGCGGCCGTCGCCGAGCGGGGTGGGTCGACGGGCGTGGCCCTCGCCGCCACCGGCGGCTACGGCCGCCGTGAGCTGGCGCCCCACAGCGACCTCGACCTGCTCCTGCTGCACGACGGCCAGGACGACATCGGGGCGATCGCCGATCACCTGTGGTACCCGATCTGGGACGAGGGCCTGAAGCTGGGCCACGCCGTGCGGACGCCGAAGGAGTCGCTGCGCCTCGCCGCCGAGGACCTCGACACGGCCACGACGCTGCTCCAGGCCCGCCCCCTCGCCGGCGATCGGGCGCTCACCGAGCGGTTGGCCGAGGACGCGCTGGCCCAGTGGCGCAAGCGGCCCAAGAAGTGGCTCACCGAGCTCGGCGACCGGGTGCGCGCCCGCCACGTCCAGGCGGGCGAGGTGGCCTTCCTGCTCGAGCCCGACGTGAAGGAGGGGCGAGGTGGCCTGCGCGACGTCCAGGCCCTCCAGTGGGCCGAGCTCGTCCAACCGGTGCTGCACCGCGACGACGACGCGGTCCTCGCCCGGGCCTACGCGACGCTGCTCGACGTCCGGGTGGCGCTGCACCGCCACACGGGGCGGCCCGGTGACCGCCTCGCCCTCCAGGACCAGGACGGGGTGGCCGAGCTCCTGGGCGACGCCGACGCCGACGCGCTCATGAAGCGGGTCGCCTCCGCGGCCCGCACCATCGCCTGGGTCAGCGACGAGACGTGGGAGCGGGTGGACTCGTCGCTCGCGGGCCCCCGCCGCCTCACCGCCGGCCGGGACCGGCCGGTCGACGACGGGGTCGTGCTGCGTGACGGCGAGGTCCACGTGCTCGCCGACGCCTCGCCGGCGGACGACCCGGCGCTCGTGCTGCGCGCCGCGGCGGCCGCCGCGGAGCACGGCGCCCGCATCGACCGGGCATCGCTCGACCGGCTCGCGGCCGAGGCGCCGTTGTTCCCCGACCCGTGGCCCGACGGCGCCCGCGACCTGCTCGCGCGCGTGCTGCTGGCGGGCCCGCCCGCCATCCGGGTGCTCGAGGCGCTCGACCACAAGGGCCTGCTGTCGCGGGTGCTCCCCGAGTGGGAGCCCGTCCGCAGCCGGCCGCAGCGCAACGCCTACCACACCTACACGGTCGACCGGCACCTGTGCGAGGCGGCCGCAGGTGCCGCGGGCCTCGCCGACCAGGTCCGGCGGCCCGACCTGCTGGTGGTGGGCACACTGCTCCACGACATCGGCAAGGGCTACCCGGGTGACCACACCGAGGTCGGCCAGGAGCTGGTGGCGGCCATGGCCACCCGCATGGGCTACCCGCCGGCCGACGTCGACACCCTGGTGCTGATGGTGCGCCACCACCTGCTGCTGCCCGACGTCGCCACCCGGCGCGACCTGAGCGACGACGCCACCATCGAGCGGGTCGCCGACGAGGTGGGCGGCCTCGAGGCGCTCGAGCTGCTGGCGGCGCTGACCGAGGCCGACTCGGTGGCGACCGGACCCGCGGCCTGGGGGGACTGGAAGGCCGGCCTCGTGCGCCAGCTCGTGGCCCGGACGGCGCACCGCCTCGGTGCCGAGGACGAGGACCTGGTCCGGGTGGCGCCGTTCCCCACCGCGCGCCAGCGCGAGCTGATGGCCGCCGGCGCCCGGGTCGTCGAGGTCGACGACCGCACCATCACCGTCGTGTCCCCGGACCGGCCGGGCCTGTTCAGCCGGGTGGCCGGCGTCCTGGCCCTCAACGGCCTCGACGTGCTGGCCGCGGCCGCCGCGTCCGAGGACGGCATGGCCCTCAGCCAGTTCACCGTCGAGAGCAGCTTCGGCGGGCCGATCGACTGGGACCGGGTGCGGTCCGATCTCGACCGCTGCCTCGCCGGGCGCCTGGCCCTCTCGGCCCGGCTGGCGGAGCGGGCCAAGGCCTACGCCCGACCCGGTGCCCGCGCGCGCACCCCGGAGGTGCGCTTCGACAACGAGGCGACCCACCGGGCCACGGTCATCGAGGTGCACGCCACCGACGCGGTCGGCGTGCTGAACCGCATCACCCGGGCCCTCGCCGAGCTCGACCTCGACATCCGCAGCGCCAAGGTCCAGACCCTGGGTCACGAGGTGGTGGACGCGTTCTACGTGCTCGACGCCGAGGGGGCGAAGATCACCGACCCCGACCACCAGGCCGAGGTCCGGCGGGCCATCGTGCACGGCCTCCGCTGAGCGCGGGCGAGGCCGAGGAGATCCGGCGCTCCTGAGGCCCCGGCGTCGTCACCGTCCTCGATCGCACCCCGTGGACGGGCGGTAGGGTCGGTCCCGATGACCTCACCTCCGCCGAGCCACGCCGACCTGCTGCGGTGGAGCGAGGCGCTGTCGGGCATCGCCCGCACGGGCCTCGGCTTCACCCAGAGCCTCTACGAGCGTGAGCGCTTCGAGGAGGTCCTCGCCGTCGCCGCCGACATCCGCGCCGCGGCCGCCGAGGAGTGGGATGCCGACACCATCGCCGCCGAGTGGATGCGCCACGTCGGTGAGGGCGTCCCCGGCTACGTCACCCCCAAGGTCGCGGTGGGCGCGGTCGTGAGCAACGACGCGGACGAGATCCTGCTGGTGCAGCGGTCCGACTCCGGGATCTGGCTCTACCCGACCGGCTGGGCCGACATCGGCTACTCGGCGTCGGAGGTGGCCCTCAAGGAGGTCAAGGAGGAGACCGGCATCGAGTGCGAGGTGCTGCGGCCCATCGCCGTGCTCGACGGCATGCGGCTGGGCTTCACCCACGTGCCGCTCTACTCGATCGTGTTCCACTGTCGGGCCACCGGCGGGGAGCTGGCTGCCCACCCGCTCGAGTGCCAGGACGTGGGATGGTTCGCCGCCGACGCACTGCCCGAGCCGCTGGCGGGCTTCGAGCTGTGGGGCCAGCACGTGTTCGCCGCCATCCGGGGCGAGCCCCTCGAGGTGCTGTTCGACCCGCCCCGCACGCCGCCGTGGAAGGGCTCGCCCGACCACGAGGGCTGAGGACCCGATGCCCACCGCCGACCGGCTCTCCGCGCAGGACGCGCTGTTCCTCCAGGTGGAGGCGCCCAGCCAGCCCATGCACGTCGGCGGCCTCGCGGTGTTCGAAGGGGAGCGCTTCTACGACCGCGACGGCGCGTTCCGCATCGACGACCTGCGCACGGCCATCTCCGGCCGTCTCCACCTCGTACCCCGCTTCCGTCGCAAGCTGCGCACCGTGCCGTTCGACACGGCCAACCCGGTGTGGGTCGACGACGAGGACTTCGACGTCGCCAACCACGTGCGGGTGGCGCAGGTGGCCGCCCCCGGCGGTTGGCCCGAGCTGCGGGCGGTCATCGAGCGGCACGAGTCGGTGGCCCTGGACCGCGACCGGCCGCTTTGGGAGCTCTGGTTCCTCGAGGGGCTGGAGGGCGGTCGGGTCGGCCTGCTCCAGAAGACCCACCACGCGCTGATCGACGGCATCTCGGGCATCGACGTGGCCACCGTGCTGCTCGACCTCGAACCGGACCCCGACCCGATCGTCGGTCCCGACTGGACCCCCGAGGCCGGGCCGACCGACGCCGAGCTGCTCGCCGAGGGGGTGGCCGACCGACTCGGCAGCCCGGCCTCGTGGCTGTCGTCGATCGCGGGCTCGCTCCGGCATCCCGAGCGCGCCGCCGAGGACCTCCTCGAGACCGCGGTGGACGCCGGGCGGGCCCTGCTGGCGGCGGGCCGGCCGCCACCGCCGACCCCCTGGAACGTGCCCATCGGGCCGACCCGCCGGTACGAGGTGGCCCGCGTCCCGCTCGACGGGGTCAAGGAGATCAAGGCGGCGGTCGGCGCCTCCGTCAACGACGTGGTGCTCGCGCTGTGCACCGGTGCCCTGCGGGCGTTCCTGCTGCACCGGGACGAAGCCGTCCCCGAGGATCTGACCCTGCGGGCCTTCGTCCCGGTGTCGCTGCGGGGCGACGGCGAGCGCTACTCGTACGGCAACAAGGTGTCGGGCATGTTGGCCGAGCTGCCGGTCGGGCTCGCCGACCCCGCGGCGCGCCTCTCGGTGCTGGCGGCCCAGATGGCCGAGCTCAAGCACAGCGGCCAGGCCGAGGTGGCGAGCCAGGTGCTCACCGTCGCCGAGATCGCGCCCCCGGCGGTGGTCGGCCTCACCGCCCGGCTCGTCGCCCGGCAGCGCAGCGTGAATCTCGGCATCACCAACGTGCCCGGCCCCCAGGTGCCGCTCTACTGCCTCGGCGCCCGCCTCCTCGAGGTCTTCCCCTACGTGGGCGTGTTCGAGCAGACCGGCCTCCTGCTCGGCGTCATCTCCTACTGCGGCCAGCTGGGCTTCGGCTGCACGGCCGACGGGGCGGCGATGCCCGACCTCGACGTGCTCGCTCGGGCCCTCGAGGCCGAGGCCGAGATCCTCCACGCCGCGATCGTCGGCCCCTCCTGACGCGCCTCGGTCAGGAGTCGCCGGTGGACCGCAGGAAGCGCTCGACCTCCTCGACGAGCGAGCTGGCGTCGGTCAGGTCGTCGTCGTCGGTCTCGCCCGCGTCGAACCGGGCCTCGAGACCGGCCACGTAGTCCGCGGTCTCGTCGTCCTCGGCCACGAGCTCGTCGATCTGGCGCTCGTACTCGGCGGTGGCGATCTCGAGGTCGGTGGCCACCACGCCGACGTCGAGCATCCCGCCGAGCCGCTCGACGAGAGCGAGGGCGGCCTTGGGGGACGGCGCGCCCGGGACGTAGGTCGGCACCGCCGCCCAGAGCGAGGCCGAGGCCAGGCCCGCCCGGGCGCAGCCGTCGGCCAGGACGCCGACGATGCCGGTGGGGCCCTCGTAGTTCGACCGGGCCAGGCCCAGGCGGGTGATGAGATCGTCGTCCACGGCGGTGCCGATCACCGAGACCGGCCGGGAGTGGGGGACCTCGGCGAGCAGGGCGCCGAGGGTGACGACCAGCTCCACCTCGTAGGTGGTGGCGACCTCGACCACCTGGTCGCAGAAGGCCCGCCAGCGCAGCTGCGGCTCGCTGCCCTCGACGAGGATGACGTCCCGGTCGGTGCCCGGGATCGAGCCGGCGGAGAACTCGACCGTGGGCCACACGATCTCGCGTTGGTGGCCGTCGACCAGCTGCACCCGGGGCCGGGTGGAGGTGAAGTCGAAGTGCTCCTCGGGGTCGACGTCGGCGAACGGCCGGGTGCCCCACCGCTCGCCGAGGTACCGGGTGGCGAACGAGGCCGCGTCGCCGGCGTCGTTCCACCCCTCGAAGGCGCAGAGCATCACGGGCCGGCGCAGGCGGGGCCGTGCGGACCAGCGCAGCATGGGTTTCACGCTATCCAGGCGGGCCCCTGCTGCCTCGCCGCCCGGTGGCCGTCCTTGCGAGGGCAACGGACGAGTCCGCCACGCTCGGTACAATCGCCCCGACGGCGCGCCGCCGCAGGGCTCGACCCACCGGGCGGCCGGCTCGCCGACCGACCGAGTGACGAGAGACGCGAACAGAACGGGAGGGCTCGTGGCCGAAGGTGCCGTCGTACGAACCGTCGGTGAGGTGATGAGCCGTTCGGTGGTCACCGCGGTTCCCGCCGAGACCATCGCGGAGGTGAGTGCCCGGATGGTCGACCACGGGGTGGGCTCGGTGGTGGTCGCCGACGGTGACCGACCGATCGGCATCCTCACCGAGCGCGACCTGCTGCGGTTCGCGGCGTCGGGCGGCGACCCCGCCGGCACCAAGGTGGCCGAGTGGATGACCGAGGACCCGGCCACCCTCGGCGCCGACATCAGCGCCGCCGCCGCCTTCGCCAAGCTCGCCGAGGCGGGGTACCGCCACCTCCCCGTGGTGGAGGACGGCGCTCTCGTCGGCATCGTGTCGATGCGGGACCTGATGAAGGTGGCCAGCATCGAGCCCGTCACCCACCCGGGCCACATCGAGGCGCCCAAGGGCCTCGCCGGCGTGATCGTGGCCGAGACCGAGGTCGGCGACGTCCGCGGCCAGGAGGGCTTCTACCACTACCGCCAGTACTCGGCGGTGGAGCTGGCCGAGAAGCGCTCCCTGGAGGACGTCTGGCACCTGCTGTTCGAGGGCGAGCTTCCCACCGACGCCGAGCGCGAGGCGTTCCTGGCCGAGATCCGGGCCAACCGCACCCTTCCCGAGGCCGTCCGGCGCGAGCTGCCCGCCATCGCCGCCGCCGGCGAGGCGTTCGTCCCCCTCGACGGGCTGCGCACGGCCGTCTCCCTGCTCGGGGCCAGCCTCGACTTCCAGCCGTCGCTCGACGTCCCGGCCGAGGAACTGCGGCGCAACGCCATGCAGGTGTGCGCGGTGATCCCGACCATCCTCACCGCCCTCTACCGGCTGCGGCAGGGCCAGGCGGTCATCGAGCCCCACCCCACCCTCGGCTACGCCGCCAACTACCTCTACATGCTCACCGGTGAGGAGCCGGGCGCCGACGAGGCCCGCGGTGTCGAGCAGTACCTGATCACCACCATCGACCACGGCTTCAACGCCTCCACCTTCACCGCCCGGGTCATCACCTCGACCGGGGCCGACCTCGTCGCCGCCGTGGTCGGTGGCATCGGGGCGCTGTCCGGCCCGCTGCACGGCGGCGCCCCGAGCCGAGCGCTCGCGATGCTGGACGAGATCGGCTCGCCGGAGAACACCGAGACCTGGGTGCGCAACGCGGTGGAGAACGGGGACCGGATCATGGGCTTCGGGCACCGCGTCTACAAGACCGACGACCCCCGCTCGGTGCTGCTCAAGGCGGTCAGCCAGCGCCTCGGTGGCGACAAGGCGGCCTTCGCCGTCCAGGTGGAGAAGGCCGTGGTCGACACCCTCGCCGAGCTCAAGCCGGGTCGTGAGCTCTACGCCAACGTCGAGTTCTACGCCGGCGTGGTGATGGACCGCTGCGGCCTGCCCCGCGAGATGTTCACCCCGACGTTCGCCTCGAGCCGGGTCATCGGCTGGTGCGCCAACATCCTCGAGCAGGCCGCGGACAACCGCATCATCCGGCCGAGCGCCCGCTACGTGGGCCCGCCGCCGCCCCAGCCCGTCCCCGAGCCCTGAGCGGCGCGACAACCGTGGCCGTCACCGTCAGCGAGCAGACCGCGTTCGCGCCCGAGCTGCGCGAGGCCTTCGACCGCCTCGTGCCCCAGCTCTCGTCGTCCAACCCGCCGCCGGGCGACGACCAGTTGCGCCGCATCATCGCCTCACCGGCCTCGATCCTGCTCGTGGCCCGCGACGGCGACGAGGGCACCATCCTCGGCTCGCTCACCCTCGTCGTGTTCCCCATCCCGACCGGCATCCGGGCCTGGATCGAGGACGTCGTCGTCGACGAGGCCGCCCGCGGCCAGGGGGTGGGCGAGGCCCTCAACCGGGCGGCACTCGACCGGGCCCGCCACGAAGGTGCCAAGACCGTCGACCTCACCAGCCGCCCGACGCGTGAGGCCGCCAACCGCCTCTACCTGCGCCTCGGGTTCGTCCCACGCGAGACCAACATCTACCGCTTCACCCTCTGACCGATAAGGTACGTTTAACCTCTTAACCGTACTTTAAATGGAGAGGAGGGATCGTCGTGGAACCGGCGGGCACCGAGGTCCCGATCGTGTGGCGAGGACGCCGGGCGCGCGCCTTCGTGCCCACGCCGCTCGCCGAGCGGGACCTGACCCTCGCGCCGGCGACCGTCGCCCGAGCGGGCGCGGCGCAAGCGGCGGTGGAGCTCGCGGCAGAGGCGCTGCCCGACGACCACGTCCCCCTGGCCCGGTTGCTGCTGCGGGCGGAGGGCCTGGCCTCGTCGTTCGTCGAGGGGATCGCCGCCCCCGTGCTCGACGTGCTGCTCGCCGAGTCGGCGGACGATCCGGAGGCTGCCGTGGGTGGCGCGGCGCCGTGGGTCGCGGCGAACCTCGCTGCGGTCGAGGAGGCGTTGGCGGAGATCGGCGACCCCCTCACCTCGACCCGCCTGTGCCGATGGCACCGGACGCTGATGGCCGGCAGCCCGCTCCCGGCACGCCACGTCGGCGGGCTCCGGACCGAGCAGGGGTGGATCGGTGGGACGTCGCCCCTCGACGCCCACCTCGTCACCCCACCGGCCGAGGAGGTGCCGCGCCTCGTCGACGACCTCGTCGCCTACGTCAATCGGGCCGACGTCGAACCGGTCGTCCAAGCCGCCGTCGCGCACGCACAGTTCGAGGTCGTGCACCCCTTCGCGGACGGCAACGGTCGCATCGGTCGGGTGCTCGTGGGCTGGATCCTGACCCGCCGGTTGGCGCTGCTCACACCGCCACCCGTCAGCACCCGGATCGCCGCGGACGTCGGCGGGTACGCCGCCGGACTGGTCCGCTATCGCCTCGGCGACCACGACGGCTGGGTCGCCTGGTTCGCCGACGCCGTGTCCGGTGCGGGCCGAGCCCAGCGCGACCTGGTCGACGAGGTCGCCCGCCTGCGCCGTGCGTGGCGCGAGCGGCTCGAGGCGCCCCGCCCCGGTTCCCGTCGCCTCCGTTGCGATGCACTGGCCTGGAAGGTGCTCGACCTCGTGCCCCGCCGTCTCGTGCTGACCGCGGTCGCGGTGGCCGACGAGCTGGGGGTTCCACCCAAATCCGCCCGAGCGGCCCTGGGACAGCTCGTGGCCGCCGGCGTGCTCGTCGAGCACGGTGACGCTCCGGTCTCTCTCGGGGCGGGTCGGGGTCGGCCCGCACGCGTGTACGTCAGCCCCGAGCTGCTCGGCCTGGCGGGTTCGACGGCGCTGCGGGCCTGACCGCCGCTCCTCGCGTCGACCAGATCAGGATCGTGGGCGGGGGCATCGGAGGGCGGTCACTGGCGCCTCGGGTCAGCCGGGCGTGAGGCGCACCATCCGGCCGCCGTCGAAGAGGACGTAGAGCTCGCCGTCGGCGTCCTCACCGAACGACACCGGTGCGCCCTGGGGGAGCTCGCCGAGGTCGGCCTCGTCCCGGATCTGGCGGCTGCCGTCGACGATCACGCCCTCGAGGCGGGCGTGGCAGTAGTCGGTGTAGAGGTACGCCCCGTGGAGCTCGGGGACGTCGGAGCCGCGGTACACGTAACCGCCGGTCACCGAGCAGCCGCCCTCGTCGTGGGTGTGGGTCGCGACCGGGGGGACGTAGCCCGACGGGGGCTCGCCGCCCTCGAAGGGCTGGTCGCCCTCCATCTCGTTCCAGCCGAGGTTGGCGGCGCGGCCGGCGTTGCGGCCGGTGCCGTCCTGCGGCAGGAAATTGATCTCCTCGATCGCGTTCTGGCCGACGTCGGCGATCCAGAGGTCGCCGGTGACCGAGTCGAACGACCACCGCCAGGGGTTGCGCACGCCGCGCAGCCAGATCTCGGTTCGTGCCTCGCTGCCGTTCGCGCCGCCGACGTTGGGGTTGTCCTCGGGCACGCCGTAGGTCGACTCCTCGCCGCCCGTCGGGTCGATCCGCAGCATCTTGCCGAGCAGCTCGGTGGGGTCCTGGGCCCGGTCCTCGGGGTCGCCACCGGCGCCGCCGTCGCCGAGGCCGACGTAGAGCAGGCCGTCGGGGCCGAACGCGATGCCGCCCCCGTTGTGGTTGGGGTAGGGCTGGTCCACGGCGAGGACCTCGCGGCGGGAACCCTGGTCGATGGTGGCGTCGGCGCCGGAGCCCGTCACCGCGTACTCGTCGATGCGGGTGTCGCCGTCCGGGTTGGTGTAGCTCGTGTAGAGGTGCCCGCCGTCGGGGGCGAAGGCCACGCCGAGGAAGCCCCGCTCGGAGTCGGTGGACACGTCGCCGGAGAAGTCGAGCACCGTGCCGGCGCGGTCCTGCGCGTCGGGGCCCGCCGACGGGTCGAACCGCACGAGGCGCCCGCCGCGCAGGGCCACGTAGACGAGGTCGTCGTCATCGGCACGTACGGCCATCGCCATCGGTGTGTCGTCGAAGGTGGCCACCGTCTCGTACCCGACGGTCGCGCCATCGAGGTCGCCGACGCTCTGGATCGATGTGGGCGGCGGGGGCGGTGGCACCGTCGTTGACGGCGCTTCGCGCACGTCGGGGTCGGGGGTGGTCGACGCGCTGCCGCCGTCGTCGCTGCCGCAGGCCGCCAGGACGGTGGTGGCGAGCAGCACCGCGACGGCACCGGTGAGCAGGCGGCGGAGAGGCGAGGTCGCGGGGTGCGGGTTCACCGCCTGATTCGTATCAGGCCCTCCTGCACGACGGACACCGCGAGGCGGCCGTCGGCGGTGTAGATGAGGCCACGGGCGATGCCCCGCCCGGCCGACGCCGAGGGGGTGTCCTGCACGTAGAGCAGCCACTCGTCGGCCCGGAACGGTCGGTGGAACCACATGGCATGGTCGAGGCTCACCATCTGGAGGCGGTCGTCCATGGTACCGAGGCCGTGGGGGAGCACGCTGGTGTCGAGCACGGTGAGGTCGGAGGCATAGGTGAGCACGCAGGTGTGCAGGACCGGGTCGTCGGGCAGCACGCCGTCGGCGCGCAGCCACGTCCGCTGGTGCGGCGGCAGGCTCTCGCGGCGGTCCTCGAGCTCGAAGTCGACGTTGCGGTGGTCGATGGGTCGGGGCCGGTCGTACCAGGCGCCGAGCTTGTCCTTCCACGGGGCCATGCGCGTGCGCCAGTCGGGGAAGGACTCGGGCGGGGGCGGGCGGCGACCGTCGAACATCGTGTCCTCGACGGGGATCTGGTGGTCGAGGCCCTCCTCGACGGCCTGGAACGACGCGGCCAGGTTGAAGATGGCCTTGCCGTGCTGGATGGCGACCACCCGGCGCGTCGTGAAGGAGCGGCCGTCACGGATGCGGTCGACCTCGTAGAGGATCGGGACCGCGGGGTCACCCGGGCGCAGGAAGTACGCGTGCAGCGAGTGCACCGGCCGGTCGGGCTCGACGGTGCGGGCGGCGGCCACGAGGGCCTGGCCCGCCACCTGTCCCCCGAAGACGCGCTGGCGGTCGACGTCGGGGCTGACCCCACGGAAGATGTTGACCTCGATCGGCTCGAGGTCGAGCAGCTCGATCAACCGGTCGACGGCCAACTGGCTCACGTGGGCACGATACGGTGCCGATCCGTATGTGGCGTGATCGTCCGCGGGCGGGCTCGGATCGGGTGGGTAGGAGGCGGTTTCGTGACTGTCCTCGCTCACCCGCGGATCGTTAGGCTCCGATAGATGAGCATGAGCCGCGCCGACGTGGTCGCCCGGATCCGGGCGATCGACCACCGCAAGGTGCTGCGCTACTCCGCCGTCTCCTTCGTCGCCGTGCCGATGACGCAGGCGGTGCTGCTGTTCTTCCAGTACGTGCTCGGGTGGAACGGCCTGCAGGCCAACACCATGGCGGTGGCCGTGACCGTGGTGCCGGTCTACGTGATGAACCGCTACTGGGTGTGGGGCAAGCGGGACAAGAACAACTTCGTCACCGAGATCCTGCCGTTCTGGGGGATGACGCTGCTCGGCCTGGTGCTCTCGACGATCTGCGTGGCCTTCGCCGAGCACCACTTCTCCTCGCCGCTCATGGTCAACCTGGCCAACGCGTTCGGCTTCGGCATGGTGTGGCTGCTCAAGTTCATGGTCCTCGACCGGATGATGTTCGGCAAGGAGCGCCACTTCCCCGTGGAGGAGGGGCTCGAGGTCGAGCCCGCCTGACCGCGCCGGTCCGGCGACGGGCCGTTGTCGGCGCCACCGCCGCGCCCGCCTAGGTTGCCCTCCGTGGATCCCGCACTGCTCGCCGCCGCCCGCGCCGCCCGGGGCTTCATGCCCGACGACGAGGGCCTGGCCCTGCACGAGGCCGCGCTCGCCGCGGGCCGGGGGCCGGCGGGTGGCGCGCCCTTCTTCGAGGTCGGTGCCTACTGCGGGAAGTCCGGCGTCTACTTGGGCGCCGCCGCCGTCGAGGCGGGCACGGTCCTGTTCTCGCTCGACCACCACCGGGGCTCGGAGGAGAACCAGGCGGGGTGGGAGCACCACGAGTCCGACCTCGTCGACCCCGCGGTCGGGCTGATGGACACGCTGCCGGTGTTCCGCCGCACGATCCTCGACGCCGGCCTCGAGGGCTCGGTGGTCGCTGTCGTGGGTGAGTCCGCCACCGTGGGCCGCTACTGGACGACCCCGCTGGCCTTCCTCTTCATCGACGGCGGCCACGGCACCGAGCCCGCCCACCGCGACTACGAGCGGTGGACGCCCCACGTGGCCCCGGGCGGCACCCTGGCCATCCACGACGTGTTCCCCGACCCCGCCGACGGCGGCCGCCCGCCGTACGAGATCTACCTGCGGGCCCTCGACGACGGCTTCGTCGAGACGAGCGCCACCGGCAGCCTCCGCGTCCTCCAGCGCCCCACCTGACCCGCCGGAATTCCTGGTGAGAAACCCCCGAATGCGGGGTTTCTCACCAAGAGATCCTGCCGTTCAGTCGTCGAGGGGGAGCAGCGGGGGCAGCACCGCGTCGTGGTCGACGAAGAGCTTGCTGGCCTCGGTGGCGCCGGCGAGGGCGTCGGCGGCCAGGATGACCGAGGCCGAGGTGTAGGTCGACTGCTCGCCGCCCGGGAAGGTGGCCTCCTCCGGGTAGACGATGCCGGTCCAGTAGCGGCCGTCGTCGGTGCGGTGGGCCTGGGCCATGGCGAACAGCTCCGTGGCCAGCTCGCGCTCGCCCACGGCGAGGTGGGCGATCAGGCACTCACAGGTCTCCGCCGCGGTGACCCACGGGCGGTCGGACACGCAGCGGATGCCCTTGTCCTCGTAGAGGAAGGTGTCGCGGCGCTCGGCCAGGTGGGCCCGTCCGGCCTCCTCGGTGAGCACGCCGGCGAGCACCGGGTAGTACCAGTCCATGGCCCAGCGGTGCTTGGGGGCGAAGGCGTCGGGCTCGGTGGCGATGACCCGGGCCAAGCGGGCGACCGACAGCTCCCAGTCGGGACGCTCGTGGCCGAGCTCCTCGGCGATGGCGATGGCGCAGCGCAGCGAGTGGCAGATGCTCGACGAGCCGGTGAGCAGGGCGAACGACCACGGCGTACCGTCGGCGTGGCGGGCCCACAGGATCTCGCCGCGCGGGGTCTGGAGGTCGAGCACGAAGTCGATCGCGGGCTCGACCATCGACCAGGTCTGCTCGAGGAACGCGAGGTCGCGGGTGAGCAGGTAGTGGTGCCAGATGCCGGCGGCCACGTAGGCGCAGGTGTTGGCGTCGAGCTTGTCCTGCTCGATGCCGTCGGCCAGGTAGTACTGGTGCCATGCGCCGTCGGGGCGCTGGAGGCCGACGAGCCAGCCGTAGGCCGCCAGGGCCTCGTCGTGGAACCCGCAGAGGTCGAGGGCCATGGCCGCCTCGACGTGGTTCCAGACGTCGGCGTGGCCGCCGGGGAACCAGGGGATCATGCCGGAGGGCAGCTGCCACTCGACGATGGCCGCCGCGGTGGCGAGCATGTCGTCGGCGGTGACCAGGTCCGGCACCTCGGGGAGGCGGAGCTCACGAGACATCGGCGGTCTCCTTCTCGGGGGCGGGGGTGGTGGTCCCGTTGGTGGCGGCGGGCGCCGCGGGCATGGTGGCCGGCTCGGGCCGGGCCGAGCGCCGGGCGTCCCGGGACGGGGGCGGCACGGTGGCCAGGGGCTTGCGGGCGTACACGATGAGGCTCTTGCCCATCAGGGGCTGGAGCAGCTTCTCGGCCACCTGGAGCACCAGCGGCTGCTTGGTGATGTCCCAGGTGAGCAGGCGCAGGTAGGCCTTCACGAGCGGGTTCTCGTCGTTGGTCGGCCCCACGGCGCACTTGAGCCACCAGTACGGCGAGTGCAGGGCATGGGCGTGGTGTGAGGGCCCGGGCTCGAGGCCGGCGGCCCGCATCTTCCGGCGCAGCTCGTCCTCGGTGTAGATCCGGACGTGCCCGCCCACCACGAACGGGGCGTGGTACTCGTCGGACAGCGCCCAGCAGATCTTCTCGGGCAGCCACGACGGGATGGTGGCGGCCAGCACACCCCCGGGGCGCAGCACCCGCATCAGCTCGTCCAGGGCGCCCTCGTCGTCGGGCACGTGCTCGAGCACCTCGGAGGCGATGATCCGGTCGAACGAGTCGTCGGGGAAGGGGAGCCTCACCGCATCGCCGTTGACCGCGGTGGCCAGGCTCTGGCGGGGCCCCTCGCCTGCCTCCTGCATGGCCCCGAAGAGCCCCCGCACGTCGGCCAGCTCGTCGAACGAGTAGTCGAAGGCGACCACCCGGGCGCCGCGGCGGTAGGACTCGAAGGCGTGGCGGCCCGCGCCGCACCCCATGTCGAGGAGCAGGTCGCCGGCCTGGAGGCCGAGCAGGTCGTAGTTCACCGTGAGCATGGGTGGGGACGTCCGGGGTGGTGGAGGGGTCGGGGCGTGCGGCGGTGAGGGCGGGTCAGAACGGCAGGCGCTCGCGCAGGCCGCCCAGGGCGGCGCCGACCTCGGCCGCGCCGGGGAGGCGGCCCAGATCGGGGAGCGGGCCGAAGCCGCCGTTCTCGAGCGAGAGCGTGGGCATCTCCAGCCGGGCGCGGTACTCGTCGACGGTCTTGTCGGCGGTGACCGCCCAGCTCCAGCGCTCGATGATGCGCTGGCGCCCGGCGGCGCCGATCCGGGCCCGCAGCTCGGGGTCGTCGAGGCCGCGGCGCAGCGCCACGGCGAGGGCCTCGCTGTCGCCCGGAGGC
This sequence comes from uncultured Microthrixaceae bacterium, assembly GCA_964649545.1. Lineage (GTDB taxonomy): Bacteria > Actinomycetota > Acidimicrobiia > Acidimicrobiales > DATDAH01 > JAEUJM01. Next base: position 24,212 of record CAZYPY010000035.1, read on the forward strand.
ACGAGCAGGGCGGTCTCGCCGTCCTTGCCCACGACCTCGGGGATGGCCCCGCCCGTCGTGGCCACGAGGCACACGGCGCAGGACATGGCCTCGATGGCCGGGAGCGAGAAGCCCTCGTACAGCGAGGGGACCACCGCCAGCTCGGACTCGGAGTAGAGCTCGACGATGCGCTGCTCGGAGACCCCGCTGACGAACTGCACGGCATCGGTGAGGCCGAGATCGGCGAGGGTGCGGGCGGTGCGGCCCTCCTCCTTGGGCTTGCCGATGACGATCAGGTGGACGCTGGGGTCCTCGGTACGCAGCTTGGCCACGGCCTCGAGCAGGTAGACGAGGCCCTTCATGGCCACGTCGGCGCTGGCGGTGGTGATGATCTGGCCCTTCACCGGGGTCACGCCGTCGACCGGCAGGAACGTCTCGGGGTCGACCCCCACCGGCACGACGTGGAGCCGCTCGGGGTCGACGCCGTGGTCGGCGATGATGTCGCCCCGGGACGACTCGGACACGGTGAGGATGCGGGTGAGGCGCTGCGCCACCCGGGACTGCATCTTGGTGAAGGCGTACCAGCGGCCCTTGGCGAAGCGCTGGTAGGGCGTCTCGGCGTGCTCCATCTCGAGCTTGCGGTCGACGGTGATGGGGTGGTGGATGGTGCCGAGCACCGGCAGACCCGAGCGCTCGATGGCGAGCAGGCCGTAGCCGAGGCTCTGGTTGTCCTGCACGATGTCGAACTCGTCCACCCGGTCCTTCAGGGCGTCCCAGGCCCGGAGGCTGAACGCCAGCGGCTCGGGGAAGGTGCCGCTGGAGAACGACCCGACCTCGACCCAGTCGGTCCAGTTCTTGAGCTCCCAGATGGCCGGGAAGCGCATCGGGAAGTGGTCGTTGTAGATCTCGAGGCTCGGCAGCTCGTGCAGCGGCACCTCGTCGACGACCTCGGGGTAGGGCGGGCCGCTGAAGACCTCGACGTGGTGGCCCATCTTGGTCAGGGCCTTGGAGAGGTGGCGCGTGTAGACGCCCTGGCCGCCGCAGTGCTTCTTGCCACGGTAGGTGAGCAGGGCGATCCGCAGAGGCCCGAGCGGCCCCCCTGAGCGGGGAACACGCGGATCGTCGGCGTGGGGGGTGGAAGCCAAGTGTCGGAGCCTTTCCCGGGCGTCGAGGGCGTTTCTCGACCGGTCGGTCAAGTCTACGGGGGGTGGCCACGGCCGTCCCACCTGC
>CAZYPY010000036.1:0-1308 GCA_964649545.1 uncultured Microthrixaceae bacterium
GTCCACGCCTTCGCAGCCGGGTGTGCATCTGCGGCTGCCACTTCCCCGTTGATGTCGATTCGTCGATTCCACCGATCGGAGTGGCATGTCCGCCTGCACCTATCTGTCGAAGCTGGAGGCCCTCGAGGCGCAGCTCGACGACGTGCTCGCGGACCAGCCGGCGGATCTCCCCGGTGCGGTGCTCGCCGAAGTGCAACCAGTGCTGGCGAGGATTCGCAACAAGCACGCCGCGGTCGACCTGCGGGTCGCCGCGGCCTTCGACGCGTCCAAGGAGTGGATGACCAACGGCTCCCGGTCCGCAGCGGCATGGCTGGCGGGAAGGAACCGCGAGAACGTCCACACCGCCAAGCGGCGGGTGCGTCTGGGGCGGGCGCTGCGGGCCATGCCGTTCACCGAGGCCGCGCTTGCCGCGGGTGAGATCACCGACGACCACGTGGCCGTGATGAACCGGCACGTGTGCTCGGCCGTGGCGGACCGGTTCGTCGCCGACGAGACGACGATCGTGGATCGAGCCCGCACGCGGCGGTTCGTGCCGTTCTCGCGGTACATGGCCAACTGGGCGGCGGCGGCCGATCCGGATGGCGCCGAGGAGCGGGCCCGAGCTCGGCGGGAGGGCGCCCGGTGGCACGCGTCCCGCACGTTCGAAGACGCGGTCGCGGTGGACGGTCTGCTCGATGCGATCGGCGGCTCGATCTACCTGACCGAGTTGCAGCGCCTCTGCGACATCCTCTTCAAGCAGGACTGGGCCGAGGCGGTCGAGCGCCTGGGGGAGGGCAACGTCAGCACCGCCGACCTGCGTCGCACGCCGGCCCAGCGTCGGGCCGACGCCCAGGTGCTGATGGCCGAGCGCTCCGCGGGTTCCACCGTGAAGGGCAGCCCGGTGAGGCCGGTGCTCAACGCGATCTGCGACGTCCAGACCCTGGCCGCACTGCTCTGTCGGCTCGAAGGTCAAGACGACGTCGAGTTCCCGGGCGAGCGAACGTGCCGCCTCGAGGACGGCACCTTCATCACTCCCCTCGAAGCCCTGTCCATCGGGCTCGCCGGCGAGCTCCGCCGCCTCCTCGTCGGGCCCGACGGCGTGTGCCTCGACTACGGGCAGGGCCAGCGGGGCTTCACCGGTGACCTACGTACGGCGGTGGTGTTGACCCACGAGTTCTGCGGGCACGACGCCGGCTGTGACGTGCCGTCGTGGAGGTGCGAGATCGACCACATCCTTCCCTTCACCGACGGCGGGCCCACGGCTGCGTTCAACGGCGATCCGAAGTGCACGCCGCACAACCGCTACAAAGAGACGCTGGATCGCCGGAA
>CAZYPY010000036.1:1408-23869 GCA_964649545.1 uncultured Microthrixaceae bacterium
GCGATCCGAAGTGCACGCCGCACAACCGCTACAAAGAGACGCTGGATCGCCGGAAGCGCAAGCACCGGAGCGCTCAGCGGCGACAGCAGGGCCGAGGCGACCCGGGTCAGGGTGAGCCGGCGGCGGAGTCGTTTCGCTGAGGGTGACTGCGTAGGTCCGTCCCGCGATCGCCCCCGACCATGCATGGGCGCACGCGGCGTCGTGGGCGCGTGCCTTCTGACCCGTGACCGGGGACGGCGCATCGGAGCGCGCGTTCCCGGTCTCGGGTCGGGCCACCTCGCTGCCCGTGCCGCTGGCTCGACGAGCGGTGGCCCGGCACCTCGTACACCCGGCCCGGAACGCCGGTGAGGACGCGCTGGCGCCTCGGTCGTCGTAGCGTGGGAGGCGGCGATCGGAGGTGGTCGTGGCCGAGCACGCAGGAACAGGCGACAGAGGGCGAGGCGAGAGGCCGGGCGGGATTGACGCGGTGCTCGACGCCGCGCGGGCACGGCTCGAACGGCTGACGCCGGCCGAGGCCGCCGCGGCGCAGGCTGTCGGCGCGCTGGTGGTCGACATCCGTCCCGTCGAGCAGCGGGCCCGGGACGGTCACGTCCCCGGCGCGCTGGTCGTCGACCGCAACGTGCTCGAGTGGCGACTCGACCCGCAGAGTGACGCTCGGATCCCCGACGCCGACTCCTACGACCGCCAGGTCGTGCTGCTCTGCAACGAGGGCTACGCCACCAGCCTCGCCGCGGCCACGCTGCACGACCTCGGGCTCTGGCGCGCCACCGACGTGATCGGCGGCTTCCAGGCCTGGCGTGCCGACGGCCTCCCCGTCGTGCCGGCGCCGGCGCCGGACTGAGCACCACCGTCGGCACCACCATCGAGCGCCGGTGTACGGTGGCCCTCTCGTCGAAAGGGGCAACTGATGTGGCGGCAGCGGCTGATCGTCGGGTGGTGTGGAGCCCTTCTGCTTTCGCTGTTCCCGCACGCCACGGCCGGCGCCGCGCCGGAAGGCGCCACGCCGACGTGCAACGGCGTCCCGGCCACGATCGTGGTCGACTTCCCAGGGCCGATCTGGGAGGGGACGGAGCAGCGTGACGTGATCGTCGTGGTCGGCCCGATCTCGCTGGTCGACGTGCACGGCCTCGGCGGCAACGACCTCATCTGCGGGGGGTCGGGCAGCGACGCCATCGACGGCGGTCAAGGGCGTGACACCATCTTCGGCGGCGGGGGTCGGGACTGCATCGCCGGCGAGTCGGCTGCGGTCACCGTGACCGACAACCAGTTCTCGGCGTGCCTCCAGCAGCCGGTGGTGACCGGTGGCGACGACGTGCTGCGTGGGGGTGAGGGCAACGACTGGGTGTACGGCAACGTCGGTGAGGACGAGCTCTACGGCGAGAGTGGCAACGACTGGCTGAAGGGCGGCGATCAGGCCGACTTCGTCAACGGGGGCAGCGGCAACGACGACCTGCTCGGCGGGTCTGGCGCCGACGAGCTGCGGGCCTACACCGGCAACGACGACCTGCTCGGCGGATCCGGTGGCGACGACCTCTTCGGCGGCGACGGCAGCGACGACCTCGACGGCGGCTCGGGCAACGACTTCTGCGACGGCGGACCCGGCACGGACACGACCCGCAGCTGCTGACCCGCCGGCGTCCGCCGAACGGCGTCGGGCCTCGTCAGGGGGCGGCGAGCACCGCCTTCTCCGCCGCGTCGATGAGCCGGGCGGCGTGGCGGACGGTTGTGGCTGCATCTCCCGCCGACACGTCCCGAGACTCGTAGGCCGCCCTCGTCTTCAGGTCGAGGCAGCGCCGAAGCGAATTGGCGGCGCTCGCATCGACCTGCTGCAGCAGGTCCACGGCGTCGTTGTGGTTTGCGCTGCTCGATCGCCTGCCTCGGGCCAGGCAGCACAGGACGTCCGCTGCCGCGATCGCCGCGTGGATCGCGTTCGTGGCGACGACGTCGGTGTTGTCGGAGACCTCCGCGACGTCCAGAAAGGCGCGGGCATCGACGAGCCGGCTGCGCGCGTCGGACGTGCCACAGGGAACCGACCGTTGCGTGGCCTTGGCACTCATGAGGTCCGCCGGAGTCGGCGTCGGGCGGCTGGGGTCAACGCGATGGCATCGGCCCGCAACGAGACCACGAGTGGGGCGTCCGACCCCACCAGCCTGGCGAACCCGTCCTGGTCGTACTCGACCAATTGGGCGGGATTCCCCGTCCAGCGCCCGACGACCCGTCGCAACTCGTCGGTGTGGTCGTCCCACCGCGGGTCGTCCAGGCGGGATGCCACCAACAGGAGGTCGATGTCGGAGTCCCGGCCGCCGTCGCCACGCGCGGCCGAGCCGAAGAGCCAGGCCGCGTCGAGAATCGGGGGCCAGCCGGCGAGGTGGGCGCTGAGCCGTTCGACCAGGCGCAGGCGAAGGGACACCAGCTCAGCGAGGCTCGGTGCCGCCAGGTGGTCGTGGTTCAGGGTCACCACGACCGACCGCCCGACCCGGTCGGTGTCGACGATGCCGGACTCGGCGAGGTCGGACACGACGTCGAGGGTGCCCTGGGGAGACGCGCCCGCCCGGGCGGCGAGCTCGCGGACCGTGACGCCCGTCGTGGCCTGCACCAGCGCAGCCACGATGCGGCCCCGAGCGCCGGTCAGGACATCCGCGTACGGTCGGGACAGATCCATAGCACTACTATAACAGACATGTGTCTGGAATAGCAGACATTGAGGTCACCCGCTGGAGGGCCACCGTGCCCCCTGTGTTACGTTTCGGTGACCGGGCGGGCGGGGTCCTGCGCAAGCGTGTCCGAAGGGTCTTCACCACACGTGTCCACCTCTACAACCACGGCTCGTCTCCTCGCCGCGGCGGTGGCGTGCGCGCTCGTCGCGGGCGTGGCGCCGAGCGCGTCGGGGCAGTCGTCGGACCCGCGCGAGCGTCGTGAGGCGGTCCGCGAGCAGCAGGCCGCCAACGCCGCCGAGCTCGACGCCCTCCGGGCCACCGATGCGGAGCTCCAGACGGCACTGGCCGCGATCCGTCGTGACGTCGAGGCCCAGCGGGGCCAGGTCGAGGACGCGCAGCGGGCCGTGCGCCGGGCCGAGCGCGACATCGCCGAGGCCCGGGCCGCGGTTCAGGCGGCCCAGGGCCAGATCGACGCCCTCGAGGACCAGCAGGCCACCGTCGCGGTCGACAGCTACATCCGCGAGGGGTCGAGCTCGGACAGCATCGAGGTGCTCGACGACACCGACCCGCTCGACATCGCCGAGCGCCAGGCCCTCGTGGACCTGACCACCGGGCGCAGCGCCGACATCGCCGACCAGCTCACCGCCGCCCGGCAAGACCTGCGGTACGAGCGCGAGCGGGCCGAGGAGGCCGAGCAGCGCGCCGAGGACCAGCGCCAGGAGGCCGAGGAACGGCTGGCCGACCTGGAGGCCTCCCAGGAGCGCCAGGCCGCGTTCGCCGCCGAGGTCGACCAGCGGATCGAGTCCCGCCTCGCCGAGGCCGCCAACCTCCAGAGCCTCGACGCCGAGCTGTCGGCCCAGATCGCCGCGCAGCAGGCCGCCCTCGCGGCGCAGAACCCGGGCGGCGGCGGCAGCCTGAGCCCGGTCCCGACCTCGGGTGGCCCGGTGTCGCTCAGCACCGTCGGCGGCATCACCGTGGCCTCGTCGATCGCCGGCCAGCTCTCGTCGCTGCTGAGCGCCTCACGCGCGGCGGGGCTGTCGCTCGGCGGTGGCGGCTACCGCGACCCGGCCGCCCAGATCGCGCTGCGCCGGGCCCACTGCCCGGATCCGGTCAACTCCCCGCCGTCGGCGTGCAGCCCCCCGACCGCCCGGCCGGGTCAGTCCCTCCACGAGCAGGGCCTGGCCATCGACTTCACCAACAACGGCCGCCTCATCACCTCCCGGTCCGACCCCGCCTTCCAGTGGCTGGCGGGCAACGCCTCGAGCTACGGGCTCTACAACCTGCCGAGCGAGCCCTGGCACTGGAGCACCACCGGCGGCTGACGCCCCCGGGCGCGACGGTACCGAGTCCGCCGCGCCAGCCGGCCCGATGAGGGATCAGAGGACGACAGCCACGGGGGTGGGTCGCTCGGTGCCGGTGCCGCCGTCGCCGACAGGACCTGCGGCGTGACCTTCGGCCCTAACCGGGGACCGGGCGCATCCGTACCGTGGCCCCCATGAGCGGCGGTGACGGCAGCGGGGGGCGGGCAGGGCGTCGGTGGCCCCTCGTCGTGATCCTCGTCCTCGGTGTCGGGCTGGCCCTGGCGCCTGCCGCGTTCCAGATGTTCACGCGGGCGCCCGAGGGCGGCACGATGATCGAGGAGTTCCGCCCGTTCATGAACGAGGCGACGATCACCGACTTCCGGGGCTACCTCGACGAGATCGGCGCCGCCCGCGACGAGACCACCACCGAGCTGCAACCCGCCCTCGGCACTCCCGAGGAGTTCGCGACGGAGTACCCGCAGGCGGCGGCCTTCGTCGAGCAGTGGGACGGCATCGACGCGGACATGAGCGACATGCTCGACACCATCGACGCCAACCGCGACGAGTTCGACGGGGTGTCGTCCCTGCCGCCGTTCGCCCTGTTCCCGTGGTTCTTCGTGATCCCGGGCGTCCTGCTCGCGGTGCTCGCGGGGTGGTCCCTGCTGCGCAACCGCCGTGGTCGCCGGCCGCTCACCGTGGCGCTCATCGTGCTCGGCGTCGGCCTCCTGCTGGCGCCGGCCGTGTTCCAGATGTTCACCCGGGCCCCCGGCGGCGGCCGCATGATCGACGACTTCGAGTCGCTCATGACCCGCGACCGGGTCACCCAGATCCAGGGCTACTTCATCACCATCGGCACCGCCGAGGGCCAGCTCCGCACCGCGGTCGTGCCCGCCGCCGTCGACCAGGACGGAGGCAGCGCCGCCGACTACCCGGCGACGGCGCAGCTCTCCGAGGACTGGCCCCAACTGCTCGGGGAGATGTCCGACATGGTCGGCGCCATGGCCGACAACCTCGACAACTACGCCGCGGTCGCGGCCCTGCCCCCGTTCCCGCTGTTCCCGTGGTTCTTCGTGATCCCCGGCGTGGCGGTGATCGCGCTGGCCCTCGTGGCCCGACCACGACCCACCGACGAATCGACGTCCGAGCCCGCTGTTCCCTGAGGAGGAAACCCATGACCAGAACCCGATCCCGTGTGCGGCCGCTCTTGGTGGCCGTGCTGTTGGTCCTCGCCCTCGTCGGCGCCGCGTGCGGCAGCGACGGCGACGACTCCTCCTCGGACACCACCGCCGGCGACACCACCGAGACGACCGAGGCGGCCGCCTCCGGCGAGCTCGTCGGCACCTTCGGCATCGACCCCGGCACCGACGGCACCGAGGTCACCGGCTCGTACTTCCGCATGGTGCAGTCCGGGGGCACCGTGGCCGAGGGCCCCTTCGTCCCCAACGCCGACTCGACCGCGACCGATCAGACCTACACGCTGCTCGAGCCAGGCACCGACGGCGGCCTCGTCAGCGGGGCGTTCCAGCCGGGCCCCGACCCGCTGTTCGACGCCGACGGCAACGCCCTGGCCGACGCCATCATCCAGCCCGTGACCTTCTTCGGCGTGGCCTTCAGCGTCACGACGGCGGACACCGACCCCGAGACCGGTGATCCCGTCGTCGCGGTGACCATCACCGACGAGGACGGCACCCTCACCGGTCAGACCACCGCGGTCACCGCGGCCTACGGCAGCCAGCAGTTCAACCAGGGTGCGCCCAAGCCCGACGGCTCGCTGCCCGGCGAGACCACCGAGGTCACCGGCACCTACGACGCCGAGACCGGCGCCTACACCCTGGAGTGGGCCAGTCAGATCGTCGGCGGCTCGTTCGACGGCTTCACCGGTGTGTGGCACCTCGAAGGCACGTTCGAAGCCGCCTGAACACCCCGAACGAACCGTTGTCCCCGCGGCATTGACGCGCGATGATCACCGTTCACCTGCGACGCACTGGGCGGCGCAGAGCGGGGACAAGGGGTGGACATATGAAGGTCACGAACCGGATCGTGGTCGGGGTCATTGCGGGCATCATCTGCCTGCCGTTGATCGCGGCGCTGGCCGGTGCGGCCAACGTCGAGGCGACCTGGCGCTCGTCGGAGGACGGGTTCGTCAACTTCGCCGGCTACGGCTACGGCGGCCCCCGGCCCGACGCACTCATCCGAGTCGGCACCTCGGGCTCGTTCGTCGGCAACAACGTCTACAACACGGGCGCCGGGCAGACGGTCAGCAGCACCGTCGGGCGCGGCGGGAGCCGCACCTTCGAGATCCGGTTCGCCAACGACGGTACGACGGCCGGCGCGTTCCGGATCGTCGGGGCATCCTCGAACTCGCAGTTCAAGATCAGCTACTTCGCAGGGGCCAACGACATCACGAACGCCATCGTGAGCGGCATCTACACGACAGGAAACCTCGCACCGGGCGCACGGACGTCGATCACGGTGGTGGTGAAGGCCAAGGCCGGGACGCCGACGGGCGCGAAGGTGACCGTCCCCGTGACGGTGGGCAACGATTCGCTCACACTCACGGACCAGGTGAAGGCCAAGGTCAAGCGCGTCTGACCGTCGACGAACCCTGACCTGGGTTGTGACCGCCCCGTTCCTCGGGTAGAAAGTTGACCGATCAGGTCAACTTTCTACCCCGGGCGGCCGGCACCATGACTCGCAGCGAGCTGTTCTCCTTCCCCAACCCGGTCAACGAGACGTCGGCGCGCGTCGTCGCCTCGGGGGTCGTGGCGATGGCGGTCGTGTTCCTGGCCACGGGGTGGGGCTGGGTGCTCGCGGTCATGACCTACGGCTTCCTCGCCCGGGTGCTCACCGGGCCCACCCTGAGCCCCCTGGGTCGCCTGGCCACCCAGGTGATCACCCCCCGGCTCGACCTGGACCACAAGTTCTGCGCCGGCCCGCCCAAGCGCTTCGCCCAGGGCATCGGCGCCGCCTTCACCGTCACGGCCTCGGTCCTGTGGTTCGGGCTCGGGCTCACCGGCGCCGCTCAGGTCGTCATCGCCATGCTGCTCGTCGCGGCCAGCCTCGAGGCCTTCCTCGGCTTCTGCCTCGGCTGCACCATCTTCAGCTTCGGGATGAAGGTCGGCCTGGTGCCCGAAGAGGTGTGCGAGCGCTGCAACGACATCTGGGCCGGCCGTGAGGACGAGGCGCCGCAGCTCGTGGGCGAGTCCGCCTCCGCCTGATCAGCCCAGCAGCGCCGTTGCAGCCAGCAGGCCGACGAGGGCGATCACCTCGCCGCCGCCCCGCAGCACCGGGCCGGCCAGGTCCACCCGGGCGTCCCACCGCCGGGGATCGGGGGCGAGCGCCCGCTGCGTGGGCAGGAGGCCCCGGCCGAGGCCGAAGCCCGCGCCGAGGGCCAGCGCCGCCCACCACGGGCCTCCGAGCACGACGAGCCCCACCGCCAGCAGGTGCGGGGCCGCGCTCGGCAGGTAGGTGCGCAGGCCCGTGCCCAGCTCGTAGCCGAACCGGGCCGCGGCCCGGGCGGGGGAGCGGTCGAACACCGTGCGGGGGATCTGTTGGCGGGTCTGGGGGAGCCGCCCACCGAGGAACCCGTGCCCCACGAGGAGCACGAGCACCGCGAGCACCCCGAAGACCGCGAGTCGGACACCCGCGGCCAAGGGCGCGAGCAGGCCCGAGAGCAACCAGAACAGGAGCGCGCTGGTCACGCCGCCGGCGGTGGTGGCCGCCACGAAGGCGGCGAGGGCGACGGGTCGGGGGGTTCGGTGCCGCCAGACCGGCGGCGTGAGCGCGTACGCGCTGTTGCGGCTTCAGACGCTGCCGGACAGCGAGTGCCCGGCGCCGGCGCCGGTGGCCACCAGCACGACGACGGCGGCCGCCGCCACCCAGCCGACGCCGACCAGCACCACCGCCGCCACGGTGACGGTGACGGGGTCGGAGAGGAGCCGGCGACCGGTGCCGGCGAGATCGGCCACGGTGGCGTCAGCCCGTGCCCCGGTTGGCGCCCGAGTGCATGCGGATCAACCGCTCACCGAGCTTGGTGTTCTTCCCCGGGCCGATGGAGGAGGCGAACACCTTGAACCGGTGCTCGCCCGGTCGGACCCCACTGATCGTGACGTCGAACCCGTGCTGGAGCCCACTCGACCAGAAGAAGGGCGGGATGGCGTTGCTGCGCCGGTTGGCGACGGGCCGGGCCACCAGGCGGCCGTTCTGGTAGATCCCGACGGTGACGGCGGACCGGGTGGCGTCGGGGTCGATGGCCCACCCCTTGAGGCGCACCTTGCCCGGCGCCACCACCCGGGCGGAGACGAGGGTGCCGACGGGGTCGTGGAAGACGGGCGCGTCGGGGTCGCGCCCGTCGCACTCGATGACCTTGCGGCAGATCTTCGGGTACCAGCCGCCGCCGATCGCCTTGTAGCCGTCGTGGCACCGGTAGAGGGTGTGCTGCCCGCAGTTGCCGCACGGGCCGTTGTAGCCCCAGGTCCACCCGTCGAAGCCCGCCCAGCAGGCCCCGGGCCGGAGGCGGTAGCCCTCGGCGGGACGGTTCTTGAACCAGCCGTAGTACTGGCCGCTCGGCTCGCAGGTGTCGGCCAGCACCTGGGACGGCCCGCACCCGGGCTCGCACTGGTGGCCCGCCGCGTACGGCGGGCAGGCGGTGTAGATCCGGTAGCCGTACTGGCCGGGAGCCGGGTCGGCCAGCGCGGCGCGGGCCTTGGGGAACACGCCGAGGGCGGCCACCCCCGCCCCGACGCCGACGGCCAGCATCCCCGCGAGGAACCCACGCCGGGTGGGCGGCTCCGCGTACCGGTGCCGTTCGGCCTCGCGGCGCCGACGCATCGGGGTGCCCGGGGGCGGTGCGCCGAGCGGGACCAGGTCGGCGTAGGCCATCAGCGGTCGACCTCCTCGGTCTGCTCGATCTCCTCCGTCACGGCGAGCACCACGGCGGCTCGCTCGGCACTCCCCGCCGGGCCGGACGCAGTGATGCGCCCGTCGGGGCCCACCACCACGAGCCACGGTGCCGCCCGGACACCGAACGCCTCGTACGCCGCCCCCGCCTCGACGTGGTGCGCAGCGGCGCCGCCGTCCTCGGCCGTGGACGGTGCCGGGCCGCTCCAGAGCACGTGCACCGGGAGCCCGGCGGCACGCCCGGCGTCGGTGACGACGGGCAGCACCCGACGACAGGAAGCACACTCACGGTCCGCGAAGAGCAGGATGGCGCCTCGGTCCACGTCGACGCCCTCGAGTGCCGGTGCGGCGACGCCGGGGGAAGGGCCGGCGGCCCCCGGTGTGCCCGCGAGGCCTGGGCCGGCCGCGGCGAGTGCCTGCTCGAGGCGGTGGACCCGGGCCAGCACCCCGGCGAGGGCGAAGCCGAGGGTGACGATGGCCGCCCACGTGAGCACGAACAGGGTGGCGGTGAGGGTCACGCCGGCCGCTCCCACTCGACGTGCAGCGCGGCGGCCCCCTCGGTGGCCGCCTCGATCCCGCCCTCGTCGGGCAGCACGTTGACCAGCGCCGTCTCGGTGACCAGCACGACGTAGGGGGCGCCGGGCGCCAACTCGTCCCGGTAGAGCTCGCCGCCGGCGACCGGGGTGCCGGGCCAGGACGGGAGCGACCGGGCGGTGTCGGCCGACAGGGGCAGCACCTCGAGCAGGCCAACCCCGGGGACCTCCTTGACCAGCTGCGGGGCGTCGTACCAGGCGATGCCGTTGCCGGGCAGCACCGCCAGCCCCTCGGCGAGCGGTCGCAGGTCGAGGCGGTCGAGCAGGGCGAACACGGTCTCGGCGTCGAGGTCGGCGCCCGTCACCGCCATCGACCAGCCGGCGGTTTCCCAGACCGCGGTGGTGTCGATCCGTCGAGACCCCGACCGCGCGTCCTGGTGGGTCGTCTGCCCGAGGCGGAGCGCGCCGCCCCGGTACTGGTACTCCTCGGTGGGGGCCAGGCCCTCGGCCGCGACCAGCAGGTCGAAGAACTCCGCGGGCTGGGTCGTCACCTCGCGCACGATCCCGTCGACGGTGTAGCGCCCCGCCGAGGTCGCGACCCGCGACAGGTCGGCGGCGCCGGCGATGGTCACTCGACTCCCGTCGATGGCGACGTGGGTCGCGGTGGCCGTCAACGCGACACCATCCTCACCCGTTCTCCGCGGCCCACGCCAGGATCTGACCGAACCGACCGACGGTGAGCCGGGGCCCGTGCGCCGCCCGTCCGTGGACGCCGACGCCACCGTGGGGCTCGTCGGCCTGGACGGCGACCGCGCAGGGGCCTCCGCAGGCGGTGCTCGACACGTACACCGGCCCGCCGCCGGCGACGTCGCCGCTCGTGCGGGCGTTGTGGAACACCAGACGGGGGGTCACGCCGGTCACCCGGCCTCCGCCCCGCCACTGGCTCCCGCCGAGGTCGGCCGGGTAGCCGCGCACCCGCACCTCCCGGCCGACGAGGTCCTCGCCTTTGCCGGACAGCCACAGGCCGAACCAGCCGACCCGCCGGCCGATCCCGCAGTCGAGGTGCACCACCGCGTAGTCGACCCGCTCGTCGGCCGCGCGGCGCCACCCGAACGGGGCCTGGCCCCCGGTGCCCGCACAGGTGCGGTAGGGAGTGGTGCCGGCGTCGTGACCGGGGTCGAAGGTGGCGGCGGTGGCCCAGGCGTCGGGCGTGTCCCCGCTGCCGTCGTGCACGCAGTGCGCCGCGGTCAGCACCGAGTTGCGGTCGATCAGGAACGCCGCGCAGCGGACCGGCTCACCCCCCAGCACCGTGTCGAGGGTGCCGACCGCCCGTGCCGGGTACGCGGTGGTGTCGCCCACGACCCGTTCACCAGCCGGCTCGGTGCCGGCGAAGGCGTGACCCCTCGTCGGGGGGGCCGAGGCGGCGGCCGCCGGTGCCGCGGTCGCCACGAGGGCCAGGAGCGTCGCGAGCACGAGCGCCGACGTCACTGCGACCGGGAGCGACCGGGCGCTCGAACCGCTCACCCGCTTCCGCCCATCTCGTCGCCCATCTCGCCCCATACCGCCGCCCAGGTACCGCCTCGTGTGCCGACCAGTATCGCAGGTCAGGCGGGGCCCGGCGCGCGCGCCCCTCGGACCCGGCGATCGCCCAGGCGGGAGGTCACGCCGTCGCGGTCGAGGGCCTCGAGCAAGGGGATGGCGTACCTGCGGCTCAGCCCGAGGACGCCCTTGAGCTCCGCGGCAGTCGCCGGCGCGGCGTCGACCTGTGCGGCGACGGCGGCGGCGAGGCCCAGGTAGGTGGGGCGGGTTGTCACGAAGGGCGGGACCTCGACCACCTGGCCGGCCCGCACGAGATCCCGGAGCTCACGGTGCGCCAGCCCGGTCACCCCCACCGCCTCGCCGATGGTGAAGAGCGGGGCGAGCCGGCCGTCCGCCACCGCGGCCTCGAGCGCCCGCACGGCCGCCCGTCGTGGCGCGTCCGGGTGCGTTCCCGGCGGGTGGAGCTCGCCGTCGCGGCGGTGGACGAGGCCTCGCGCCACCAGGCCCGCCGCGGCGAGCTCCTCGACCTCGCCGTGCGGACGTACGGGCGCGGCCCCCTCCGCGGCCAGGCGGGCGAGCAACCCGCGGCGAGCGGCCCGCAGGGCGGGAACGCCGACGACCGTGGCACCGATCCGTCGAGTGCCGAGGGGCTGCTCCTGGCCGGTGAGGGCCAGCACGTCGGCCGTGGGCGCGGCGCCCCCGAGCTCGCAGAGCACGGCGGCGGCCAGGTGCCCGGGCCGGGTCACCTCGGGGCGCGAGAGGGCGGCGAGCCGTCGGGCCAGGTCGTCGGCCGTACGGCGCACGGTGGCGGCGTCGACGGCCAGGACCGTGCCGCCCGCCACGGTCGCGTCCCGCCCGGCGTCCCGCAGCACGAACCGGTCGCCCGGGGCGAAGGGGCCGCCGGCGGCCGCCAAGCGCAACCGGGCGAAGGTCACCTCACCTTCCCTCCCCTCCGGTTCGTCGGGTCCCGGCCCCCATGGGAGGCTCAGGCGCACGGGCGCGGACCAGGTCCCGACGTGGAGGAGGTGGGACCCACGCGGCCGGGGGAGCAGTTGGCCGCGAGCGGCTCGGAGCGACACGTCGACGATCCGACCGGACGCCCACTGCCCGGAGCGGACCAGGGCCCGGCCCCGTCGCGGGGGCCGGGGCCCGCTCACGGCGACCGCCACCCGACCGCCGGGCTCCGCTCGCGCCACGGCCTCTCCGTTGCGCCGGAGCGAGCGGACCCGCAGCGGGACCTTCTCGCCCTCGCCGACCGCATCGAGTCGGTCGCCCACCGCCAACGCACCCCCGACGAGCGTCCCGGTGACCACCCGGCCGACGCCCCCGAGGAGGAACGACCGGTCGAGCCAGAGGCGGGGGCGGTCACGGTCGACCTCGGTCGGGCACGTCGCCACGGTGGCGTCGAGCGCCTCGCGCAGCCCGGCGTCGGTCCGGCCGCTCGCCTCCGTGGCGACGACGGGCGCCCCCTCGAGGAAGGAGCCGGCCACCCGTTCGGCCACCTGCGCCCGGGCCTGGCGGAGGGTGTGGTCGTCGACGGTGTCGGCGAAGGTCAACGCCACCACGCCGGTGGGGGCGCCGAGCAGCCCGAGCGCGGCCACGTGCTCCTCGGTCTGGGTCATCCACCCCTCCCGCGCCGAGATCGCGAGGAGCACGCCGTCGACCGCCCCGCAGCCGGCGAGGGCGTTGCCGAGGAAGCGGCGGTGGCCCGGGATGTCCACGAACGCCGCGGTCCGTCCTGAACCCAGCTCGGCCCAGGCGAAGCCGAGGTCGATCGTGAGCCCGCGCTCGCGCTCCTCGGCCCAACGGTCGGGGTCGGTGCCGGTGAGGCGCCGGACCAGGCTGGACTTGCCGTGGTCGACGTGGCCCGCGGTGGCGATGATCACCGCTCGTCCGCCTCGGCCACCTCGGCCAGGGCGGCGCCCACCCGTTCGGCCAGGTCGGCGTCGGCGGCGGGCTCGACCGAGCGGAGGTGGACGAGGACCGTGCCGCCGGAGATCACCGCCAGCACCCCCCGGCGGCGCAGGGCCGCGGCGAGGTCGTCGGGGCGAGCACCGGCTCCGGGGATTGAGCCGCCGTCGAGCGCGACGGCCCACCCGTGGAGCTCGCGCCCCGGGACCGAGCCGGCGCCCACCGCGCCGGCGGCGGGGACGACGCAGCCGGCACCCGACGGCAACCGGTCTCGCAGCGCCGCGGCCCGGGCCTCGACCTCGGCACCCGGCGCGAGGGCCAGGCGCCAGAACGGGATCGTGGTGGCGACGGTGCCATGCAGGTACGCGTCGAGCGTCTGCTGGAGCAGCGCCCCGCGAGCCCGGTCGTACCGCAGGGCCCGGGCCAGTGGGTGGGCACGGGCCGCGGCCACCGCCGAGGCGCGGCCGCACAGCATGCCGGCCTGGGGGCCGCCGAGCAGCTTGTCCCCGCTGAAGGTGACGACGTCGGCGCCGGCGGCCAGCGCCTGGCGGGCGCCGGGCTCGCGCGCCAGCCACGCCGGCGGTCCGTCCGGGAGCCACGGGCACCGCTCGTCGAGCAGGCCCGACCCCAGGTCGACGACGAGGGGCACGCCGTGCGCCCGGGCCACGTGGGCGAGCTCCGAGGTCGTGACCTGGGCCACGAAGCCCTCGATGCGGTAGTTCGACGGGTGCACCTCCAGCAGGGCACCCGTGCCGTCGTCGAGGGCGGCCCGGTAGTCGCCGGCGTGGGTCCGGTTGGTCGTGCCCACCTCGCGCAGGCGCGCCCCGCCCGCGGTGACCACGTCGGGTACGCGGAACGAGCCGCCGATCTCGACGAGCTGGCCGCGGGACACCACCACGTCCCGGTCACCCGCCAGCGCAGCCAGCGCGAGGGTCAGCGCGCCGGCGCCGTTGTTCACGACGAGCGCGTCGTCGGCGCCGGTGAGCGCCGCCACCGCCTCCTCCACGGCCCGCAGGCGGCCGCCGCGCCGACCCGTGGCGAGGTCGAGCTCGAGGTCGGACGGTCCCGCCCAACCGTCGTCCACGGGGGCAGCGAGCGGGGCCCGGCCGAGGTTCGTGTGCAGCAGCACCCCGGTGGCGTTGAGGACCGGACGGGGCGGCGCCAGCGCGGCCAGCGCCTCCGCCAGCGCGGCGGTCAGCGCGTCCGGGTCCGGGGCCTCACCGCCGCCGGCCAGCGATCCCCGGGCCGCCTCGAGCACCCGACGGGCGAGGTGGCGGGCGAGGGGGGCCGGTGTTCCCGCCGGAGCGGTCGCCGCCAGCACGTCGACCGCCGGCAGCGACCGGCGGGGGTCGGCGGTGGTCAACGGACCGTGACCACGGGCCGGTCGTCGGCGCGCTCGACCAGGCGGCCGACCACGACGGCGGGGCCGGACTCCTCGCCCGCGAGGTCGACCACGAGCGCGTCGGCGTCCTCGGGAGCGAGCGCGATCAACAGGCCCCCGGACGTCTGGGCGTCGCAGGCCAGCCACCGGTGCGCTTCCGAGACGTCACCCCAGTGCACGTGGGTGGCGTCGTCGCGGTTGCGGCGGGTCCCGCCGGCGATGGCGCCGGCGGCCACGAGTGCCCCGACCCCCGGCAGCAGGGGGAGGGCCTCGGCGTCCACCTCGGCGTCGACGCCCGAGGCCGCGACCACCTCGCCCAGGTGGCCGACGAGCCCGAAGCCGGTCACGTCGGTCGCGCACCGGGCGCCGCGCGCCACCGCGCACCGGGCGGCGGTGGCGTTCAGGCTCGTCATCGACGCCACGGCCGCGGACAGCACCGCCGGCGGGCACTCGCCCCGTTTCGCCGCGGTGGTCACCACCCCGGTGCCGAGCGGCTTGGTGAGGACGAGCACGTCGCCCGGCCGCCCGCCGGCGTTGGTGAGCAGCCGGTCGGGGTCGACGAGCCCGGTCACCGACAGGCCGAACTTGGGCTCGGGGTCGTCGATGGAGTGCCCGCCCGCAAGGGCGCAGCCGGCACGGTCGAGCACCGCCGCAGCGCCGTCGAGCACCCGGCCGAGCAGGGCTAGCGGGAGGCCCTCACGGGGCCAGGCGACGATGTTCAGCGCGGTCAGCGGGACGCCGCCCATCGCGTAGACGTCGCTCAGGGCGTTGGTGGCGGCGATGGCGCCCCAGTGGCCCGGGTCGTCCACCACCGGCGTGAAGAAGTCGAGGGTCTGGACGAGGGCGCGCCGGTCGTCGATCCGGAAGACGCCGGCGTCGTCGGCGCCGGCCGGGCCCACGAGCAGGTCGGGGTGGTCGGGGAGGGCCCGGGTCATGCTCGCCAGCGCCGCCGCCAGCTCGCCGGCCGAGAGCTTGCAGCCGCAGCCCGCGCCGTGCGAGAACGCGGTCAGCCGTGGCTCGGTCACCGGGCCGGGCCCTGTCGTCCGCCCCACGGCTGGCGGAAGCGAAGGGGAATCGAACCCCCCGCACCTGCACGCAGGTGCCGCACGGTTTTGAAAACCGGGGAGCCCACCAGGAACTCGATCGCTTCCACGCGACCGGGATTCAACCAGACCGCGGGCAGCCGTGGGGAACCGTTCGCATCCGGGGGACGTTGCAGGGTCACCGCTCGGTTGCTGGGGACGCCCGGTAGAACGGTTGGACACCCGCTCCCCGGAAGGTTCCTCGTGCGCCCACCCTCGTCCCGTCGCGTGCCCCTCGCGGTCGTCCTGGTCGGCCTGGTCGTCGCACCCCTGGTGGCGGGGGGCGGCGGCGCGGGCGCCGCCCCGCGTCAGGCGCCCGGGGCGGCACCCGACCAGGTGTCGGTGATGGTCCTGGCCACGCCGGCCGAGCGGGGGCCGTCCTCGAGTCGGGCCCACGTCCCCTCCGGTGCCGCGCCGCCGGCGGCGACGACCTCCACCGAGCGGTCGGTGCTGCCGGCCACTCCCGAGGGCACACCGCAGTCGGTCATCGGCGATCCCGAGTCGGTCATCGGCGCCGACGGGCGCGAGCGACTGCCGGTGCCGGCCACCAGCGCCTTCCCGCTGTCGGCAATCGGCCAGATCGAGTTCCGGTTCTCGCCGACCGATCCCACCTACATCTGCACCGGCTACCTGATCGACCGGAACTCCCTGCTCACCGCCGGGCACTGCTCGTTCCGGGGCGGCCAGGACCAGGCCATCCAGTCGGCGACGTTCTTCCCGGGCCGCAACCGGGGCCAGGGGGTCGTGACCAATCCCTTCGGTAGCTGCGCGGTCACGTCGGTGTGGGGACCCGATCAATGGCGGCTCCAGGGCAAGCCCGCCCACGACTACTCAGTGCAACAGCTCGCCGAGGGCTGCGACTTCGCGGAGACCGCGGGCTCGTTCGGGCTGTTCACCCTCGCCGGCACCAACGCGTTCGCCGGTCGGCGGCTACGGGTCGAGGGCTACCCCGGCGACAAGGGTTACGGGTCGCGCTGGAAGATGGTGGGCGAGGTGCAGCGCAACTCGATCAACACCCTCCACTATCCGATGGACACCTCCGGTGGGCAGAGCGGCTCGCCGCTGTTCAAGTGGAACCGGCCGTCGTGTGGGGGCCCGTGCAGCGCCGGCGTCCACGCCTACGGTGCCGCCGGCAACCCGCTCACGAACAGCGGCCCGATGATGACCAACGGGCGCATCGGCGCGATCCTCGCGGTCGCCGCGCAGAACGGCGACTGACTCGGGGTGAAGTGCGCTCGGTCGATCGCCGCGCGATCATGGGCGCTCGCACGCTGACTCCCGGGGAGGGATTCGATCCAATGCCACGGTTCACCAAGCGGGCGGCCATCGTCGTCGCACTGGCCGCACTCGGCGCGTCGCTGAGCGCCATCGGCGGCGCCCCCGCCGCCACCGGCCAGGAGGCCGACGAGCCGGTGCCGATCGTCGGCCTGTCCGCCCCGCCGAGCACCGGTGCGGAGAATGGCAGCAGCACCTCCGCCGGGTTCGCCGGAACCGGAAGGCTCGCCGAGTCCGGCCTCGCTCCCGAGGCCACGGTCGCCCGCGGCACCCATGAGGGTCAGCCCCTGGGCGGCGAGTCGGTGATCGGTGCCGACGGCCGCGTCCAGGTGACCGACACCACGCAGTACCCCGCTCGGGCCATCGGACAGATCGAGTTCGTCCAGGACTTCGACAGCTTCATCTGCACCGGCTGGCTCATCGACGCCAACTCCATCCTCACCTCGGGTCACTGCGCCTACGACGGCGGGACCAACAACATCATCGAGAGCGCCCAGTTCTTCCCCGGCCGCAACGGTGCCTCCGACCCGTACGGGGGCTGCAACGTCGTGTCGGTGTTCGCCAGGAACGGGTGGAAGTTCCAGGGTCGGGCCAAGGACGACTGGGCGATCATGCAGCTCGACTGCAGCATCGGGAACACGGTCGGCTACCTGGGCTACTTCTCGGTGCCCGGTGTGAACCAGCTCGACGGCAAGACCGGTCGAGTCGAGGGCTACCCCGGGGACAAGCCCAACGGCACCCACTGGAAGATGTCGGGCACCATGCACCCCCGCACCGGCGCCGACATGATCCACTACACCCTCGACACGGCCGGCGGGCAGTCCGGCTCGCCCATCATGGTGGCCAACCGGCCGTCCTGCGGCGGCCCCTGCGGCATGGGCATCCACTCCTACGGCGCCGGTGGCAACCCACCGACGAACAGCGGTCCCCGCATCACCCAGGCCAACTTCGACACGATCACGAGCGTCCGCCAGGGCAACGGCGCCTGAGCGCCACGGTCGCACGGTCGGCGCCGTCCCTGGTCCTGCCGGGGGCGGCGCCCTCGCGTCGGGGCCCGCGTCTCACCCCGACCGGGACGACGCCTCAAGCGTGGATGGGTTCGGTCCCTCCGCTCGCGCCCGTCGCTTCGGCGGCGAGCACGGCCACGAGGCTGGCGATGGCCACCTCGATCTGGTCGTCGTCCGGGGGCTTGGTGGTGAGGGCCTGCAGGGCCAGGCCGGGCGCGGTGATCGCTTTCACGAACCGACTGTCCGGCCGGCGCTTGGCCAGGCGCAGGATCTCGTATGCGAGGCCGGCGACCACGGGCAGGCCGACCACCCGGGTGAGCACCAGCACCGGCCAGGAGGCCTGGCCGAACAGCGAGAACACCACGATGGCCACGACGACGACGAGCAGCAGGAAGTCGGTGCCGCAGCGGGCGTGGCGGGTGCTGTAGCGGCGGGCGGCCTCGACGGTGAGGGGCTCGGCGTGCTCGAAGGCAGCGATCACCATGTGCTCGGCGCCGTGGTACTCGTAGGTGCGGCGGATGGCCGGCGAGCGTCCGATGGCCACGACGTAGCCGAGGAAGAGGCCGAGGCGCAGCACCCCCTCGGAGAGGAGGAAGACAGCGGTGTTGTCGTGGAAGCGATCGGCGATGGCGTGCGCGATGGCCGCCGGCACCACCGCGAAGATGGCCACGAACACCGCCAGCGTCACCACCGTGGTGATGGCCAGCGAACGGCTGCTGGCGGGCTCGCCCTCCTCCTCGCCCCGCTCGACCGACGCCGACCACTTCAGGGCCTTGAGCCCGAGAGCCATGGTCTCGACGAGGGCGAAGGCGCCCCGCACCACGGGGATGGCCTTCGGCTTCTGCGCCCATGTGGGGACCGCGTCGTCGATCGTCGTGATGGTGCCGTCCGGCCGGCGGGCGGCCACCGCCCAGCGGTGCGGCCCCCGCATCATCACCCCCTCGACGACCGCCTGCCCGCCGATGGGCGTCTCGGGCGGCAGCGTCGATGCTGCGCGGGCGGGGGCCTCGGCGGTCTCGTCGGCGGAGCGGGTCTCGTCGTCGGCGGAGCGCGTGGGTTCGGCGGCGTCGGGCACGATCACCTATCGGTCCGGGGGCGGCCCCGATTGACCCGGGCGCTAGGGTGAGGCGCGAATCTGACGGGTCGTCAGAAACGGTCCCCAGAGCGGACCGCAGGAACGGAGGCCTCCCCGTGACGGACGTGACCGAGCCCACCGAGATCCCGCTGATCGTCAGCGTCGACGACCACATCGTGGAGCCGGCCCACCTCTGGGAGACGTGGCTGCCGGCCAAGTTCAAGGACCGGGCGCCGCGGATCGAGCGCCACGGCCTGGCCGGCCTGAAGTACGTCAGCGGCACCACTTACGAGTACGAGCTCGACGACGACGCCCCGCCCTGCGACATGTGGGTGTACGAGGGCAAGCTCTTCCCCCACAAGCGCCACGTGGCCGCGGTGGGCTTCGAGCGCGACGACATGACCCTGTCGCCCATCACCTACGACGAGATGCGCCCCGGCTGCTACGAGCCGAAGGCCCGGGTCGAGGACATGGTCGCCAACCACGTCGAGGCGTCGCTGTCGTTCCCCACCTTTCCCCGGTTCTGCGGACAGACCTTCGCCGAGGCCGAGGACAAGGAGCTCGCCGAGGCCTGCGTCTACGCCTACAACGACTACATGGTCGAGGAGTGGTGCGGGGACTCCGACGGCGCCCTCATCCCCCTGATCATCGTCCCGCTGTGGGACGTCGAGCTGGCCGCCGCCGAGGTGCGCCGCAACGCCGAGCGGGGCGTGCGGGCGGTCACCTTCAGCGAGATCCCGGCCAAGCTCGGCCTGCCCACGCTGCACAGCGGCTACTGGGAGCCCTTCTTCCAGGCCTGCGAGGACACCGGCACGGTGGTGTGCATGCACATCGGCTCGTCCTCGCAGATGCCGGCGACGTCGCCCGACGCCCCGCCGGCGGTGGCGGCCACGCTGAGCTTCGGCAACGCCATGAGCTCGATGTCGGACTTCCTCTTCTCCGGCGTGCTGGTGCGCCACCCGAACCTCACCCTCGCCTACTCCGAGGGCCAGATCGGCTGGATCCCGTACATCCTCGAGCGGGCCGACGACGTGTGGGAGGAGCACCGGGCGTGGGGCGGCGTGCGCGACGTCGTCCCCGAGCCACCGTCGACCTACTACTACCGCCAGATCTACGGCTGCTTCTTCCGGGACAAGCACGGCCTCGACTCGCTCGAGGCGGTCGGCGTCGACAACATCACCTTCGAGACCGACTACCCCCACACCGACTCGACGTGGCCCCACACCAAGGAGGTCGCCGAGAAGATGATGGGCCACCTCCCCGCCGACGTGGTGCACAAGATCGTGCGGGGCAACGCCATCCGCATGCTCGGCCTCGACCTCACCTGACGACGCTCCTGCCCGGCTCCCCACGTCGGATCTCTCGGTGAGAAACGCCCGTCTGCGGGGTTTGTCGCCACGAGATTCCCGGCTGGCGGGCGGCCGGGTCAGACGCCGAAGCGGGTGGCGTACGGCGTGAGGGCGGCGGCGCGCTCGTCGGCGTCGAGGCCGACGGCTGCGAGGTCGTAGACCACGGTGCCGTGGCGCCCCCGGGGGTGGGTGGCGACGTAGTCGGCGATGGCCGCGGTGGCCACGTCGTCCCGGGGCAGGCCGGCGAGGTCCTCCACCGCGAGGGCCATGGCCACGTCGTCGGCCATGAAGTCGTCGAAGCGGACGTCGAGCGAGCGGTCGGCGGGCAGCAGGTCGCGGTCCCGGACGCACGCGTCGAGCAGGTGCTCGACCCGGTCGCCCCAGTAGCGCCCGATGGCGACCGGGTCGGGGTGGGCCAGGGCCATGCGGGCGCTGTAGGCGACCATGGTCGCCATCGAGGCCGTGACCGCCACCGGCTCGCGGTGGGTGACCACGACCGTGGCGTCGGGGAAGGCCGCCATCAGCGGGCCGAACTGGGCGAGGTGCTGGGGCGACTTGAGCACCCACCGGGTGGGCGCCCCCTCGTCGCGGCGGCGCAAGTAGGTGCAGACCTGGAGAGCCCGGCGCAGGTAGCCGTAGGTGGCGGTCTGGTCGGTGGCGTCGAACCAGTCGCGGTAGGCGGGCAGCGGCGTGGTGGTCTCGAACAGCATCGTGGAGAAGTCGAGGGCGAGGAGCTGGATCTCCTCGTGGCGGTGCTGGGTCGTCATCTCGTGCATGCGCACGAAGTGGGGCATGGCCTCGTTGACGAACCACAGGGCCGCGTCGGTGCGGGCCAGCCGGGGGTCGGGGTCGGGTGGCGGACCGTCGGGGCGCATCCGCTCGACGTCGGCCAGCACGGGCTCGAGCGACTCCCAGTAGGGGAGCGAGCGCAGCCGCGGGTCGGCGGACAGCAGGTTGTGGAGGTGGGTGGTGCCCGTGCGGGGAAGGCCGGCGATGACGATCGGCGCATCGAGGGGCTCGTCGAGGATCTCGGGGTGGCGGGCGACCTCGTGCTCGACGAGCAGGCGGTTCACGAGCAGCTGCACGAGCAGGGTGTGCTGGCTCACCTTGCCCATCGGGCTCAGCTCGACGTCGGTCGTGAGCGCCTCGCAGAGCACGGTGAGTGGCTCCAGGAACCGGGTGTCACCGAAGTCGTCGAGGCCGGTCGCCTCCGCGGCGGCGTCCATCAGCACGGTCGGCCGCAGCTCCAACCCGTCCGCCATCGGCTCGAGCGACGCCATGATCTCCGCGATGTGCTCCGGGAACCGCGGCGCCGCGAGGTCGTCGAGGCGCACGGGCGCCGGTGTGTCGTCCCCCATGGGCGGAGACGCTAGACACCCACGGGAACTGGCACCGGATTTCGGTGCCAGGGCACCGAAATCCGGTGCCAGAACGTGCGGGGCGGGTGGTCCAGCTAGAGGGTGAAGGTGTCGAGGTCGCTGGCGAGGGCGACCTCGCCGTCGAACACGGCCTTGGCCTGGTCCACCCACTCCAGCTCGGTGCCGGGGGCGACGCCGGGGACGGGGTGGGTGAGCACGAGCGCCTTCACGCCGTTGCGGGCCGCGGTCTCGCCGGCCTGGGTGACCGAGGAGTGGTAGTCGAGGACGTCCTGGAGGCGGGGCGCCGGGATCATGGCCACGATGTCCTCGCGGACCACGGTCTGCACGTAGAGGTCGGCGTCCTGGCAGAGCCGGTCGAGGCCCTCGCACGGGATGGTGTCGCCGGCGATGCACACGACCTTGTCGTCGGCCTCGATGCGGAAGCCGACGGTCGGCTTGACGGGGGAGTGCTCGGTGGGGGCGCAGGTGATGCGCACGCCGCCGTCGTCGGAGACCAGGCCGTCACTCACCTCGACCACCTCCACCACGGGCTCATAGCCCAGGGTCTCGTGGTGGGCCATGCGGTAGCCGGTGTCCTCGGCGAGCATGGCCAGGGTCAGGTCGACCAGGCGCTGCGTGCCCTCGGGGCCGACGATCCGCAGCGGCGTCGGGCCCGGCGTCATCACCCACTGCATGGTGATGACGTCGTTGAGATCCGAGATGTGGTCGCTGTGGCGATGGGTGAGGAACACCGTGTGGAACTGCATCGGCCCCGTGGCCACGGCGGCGGCCCGCATGAGCACGCCGCGCCCGCAGTCGAAGAGCAGGTCGCGCCCGGCGGCCCGCACGAGGGTGGCGGGGCCGGCCCGGTCGGGGCTGGGGATGGGGTTGCCGGTGCCGAGGGTGATCACTTGCACCCGCGCAGTCTCGCACCTTCCGAACCTTTTGTCATCTGATGTGTCAGATTCTTCGCTCCCCGGGACGCGGCAAACGTGAGATGATCCCTCTCATGAGTCAGCGCGAGGCGCAGAAGGCCGCGACCCGGGACCGGATCGTGGCCGCGGTCACCGCGCTGGTCGCCGAACGGCACCCCG
>CAZYPY010000037.1:0-4179 GCA_964649545.1 uncultured Microthrixaceae bacterium
CGCGTCGCCGGCGTGGTCATCTGCGACAGCCCGGTCACCGAGCCCGACCCGGAGATCGCCTCGTTCCACCTCCAGGAGGCCTTCGGCCGGCCCCGCACGTACGAGCGCGTCGACGAGGCCCTCGCCCGCTTCCGCACCGTCCCCGCCCAGGAGCACTACCTCGACTTCGTGATGGACCACGTCGGGCGCCGGTCGCTGAAGCCCGCCGACGGCGGGTTCCAGTGGAAGTTCGACCGGCGGATCTTCGCCCAGTTCGACCGCGGCATGCGGTCCATCGCCCTCCCCTACCTGACCTCCCTCACCTGCCGGTTCGCGCTCCTGCGCTCCGAGAACGGCCTGGTCACCGAGGACATCGGCCGCTCGATGTACGACAAGCTCGGCCGGGTGGCCCCCGTGATCGAGATCCCGGAGGCGGGCCACCACGCCATGCTCGACCAGCCGCTGCTCGTGCTGACCGCGTTGCGCACCCTGCTCGCCGACTGGGACCACTCCGAGCCCCTGCACCGCCCCGCCGGCTGACCCAGGGTTCGCGACCGCGCTTCACTCGTCACCTGTGCACATCCCGGCTTGAGCAGGTCCTGCTCGCTGGGGTCGAACGAGCGCGTGCGCTCGAGCGGGGTTCAGGTCGAGGTGATCCCGGAACGGGTCGGCGCCCGGCGCGGGAGGCGGACCTCGGTGAGGTGCTCGCGGAGCCGGAAGCCCACCTCGAGGCGCTCCACCGAGCGGGCCAGCGAGTGGATCACCTGCTCGTCGTCCGAGGGAGAGGCATCCACCGCGAGCTCGAGCCAGCGGACGTCCGGGCCACCGCGGTCGAGCACCGAGACCGTGCACCCCAACCGACCGGCCAGGTCCATGACCGCCGCCGCGGCCGCGTCGTCACAAGGCCCACTGAATCGGAGCACCCTCGTCACCCGCACTGCCCGCACCCCCCACGCTCGAGGGCCGCCCTCCCGTCCGAGCGCGAACGTACCTGACTCGACGGTCAGTGGTCGACCGAAGCTTCGTTCGTGGTTCGTGATTCGTGGTTCGTGGTGGTTCGTCCTCCGACTCGGTCAGCCCTCGCCGGCGGGGGGACGGTGACGTCGGCGACGGCGGCCGCCCGCCGAGCTCGCCGACTTGTGCGTGCGGCTGCAGTTCGACGGGGTGGTGCCCGGCGCCGTAGCCCAAGGAGTCGGCTGAGCCGACGGGTCACACGCCCTCCACTACCGTGGCCGTGATGGCGACGGCCGACACGCGGGGACGCATCCTCGACGCGGCGTTCGAGGCCATCTCGGTGTTCGGCATCGCCCGTCTGTCGCTGGAGGACGTCGCCCGGCGCGCCGCCCTCTCCCGCCAGACGCTCTACCGCTACTTCCGCACCAAGGACGACGTCGTCGCGGCCGTGATCCTCCGGGAGGAGGAATCGCTGCTCGAGGTCGTCCGCGCCGCCGCCGCCACCCACGAGGACCTGCGCGATGCCCTCGAGGCCGCCATCCTGGCCACCCTGGTCGCCGCCCGCGAGCACCCGCTGCTCGGGCGGCTGCTCGAGACCGAGCCCGAGCGGGTCCTGCCGTTCCTGCTGTCGGACGAGGCGCCGGTGCTGTCCGCGGCCACGCCGGCGGTGGCCGACCTGCTCCTCGAACGGCTCCCCAAGGTCACCAAGGCTCGGGCCCGACGCACCGCCGACAGCATCACCCGGCTCATCGTCAGCTGGGTCGTGAACCCGCCGCCCGACCGACCCGGTGACCTCGCCCACGACCTGGCCGTGGCGGTCACCGCCGGCCTCGAGGTCGACCCGGGCTGACCGGCGGGCGGCGAGGCGCCCCGTCCGTGGGCGGCGGCCGTCCGCATCCCTCGCGAGGGTTTCCGAGAAAGTGGCGTGACGACGCGCCCGTCGCCGGCTCCTCCCCCGCAGTGACCACCACCTGCGACCGAGCCGGAGGACCCACCGTGCCCACCCACCATCCGCTCCCCACCAGCCTGCCGAGCCGCACCGAGGCGGGTCCCGTCTCGACCGGGGCCCTCCTCGACCTGAGCGAACGGCCTGCCGTGCCCAGCTTCGCCGAGCTCCACGACCGGTGGTGCATCGGAGCCGCACGCGGCTCGGCCTCAGTCGCCAGCAGTGGCACCACCCCGCGACGGGTCGGCTCGTGGCCGCCCTGGCCGACCGTGCCGATCTCACCGATCCGCTGGCCGAGTTGGGCGAGGCACGGGCCGGCGCGGGGCTGTCCCTCGACGAGACCCTGTCGGACCTCGCCGTGCTCGGACGACTCGTCCCCGAGCCTCCGGCCACCGACCCCGATGTGGGCATCCTGCGGGTCGACACCCTCCGGGCCGCGTCCGTCGCAGGGACGGCCTGGGCCGAGTCGTTCTACGGTGAGATCGACGCACCCGGATGCACCGATCCGGTGACCGGCCTGGCCACCGGCGCCTACCTCGAGGCCCGGCTCGAGCAGCTCTACCGGCAGGCCGCGCACCGACGCCGTGGCCCCGGCGAGAGCCACGTGCTGGTCGTGCTCGAGCTCCGCAGCGCCGGCACCTCACCGTTCGGGGCCGTCGCCCGGCGCATCCGGGCGGCCGCCGAGCTCCGTTCCGCGCTCACTGCGAGCGACACCAGCGCCCTCCCCGAGCCGACGCACGCCCTGGTGGCGCTCGTCGAGGACGGCCCGGGCCTCGCCAGCCATGTGGCGGCCCTGGAGGCCGCGGCGCCGCGCGATCGGGTCTGGGTGGAGCGTCTGCCCGCCACCGTCGACGGCGCGCTCGCCCTCGTCCGCGAGCTGGCCGCCATCCCGCGCCTCGCCGCCGTTGCGCCGGGCGCCGACGTCCGTCATCCTTGAAACCGCTGGGCGGACCCCGACCGGAGCACCCCCGCAACGTGCGCACCGCCCTCCGTGAGCCGAGCAGCACCCGAGGCCGTGAGCCGGGCGACGCCGCGGCGAGCGACGCCGAGCTCCTCGCCCGCATCCGATCGGGCGACGCCGACGCCTACGGCGAGCTCTACCGCCGTCACGCCGACGCGGCGCGGCGACTGGCGCGGCAGCTCACCCGATCGACGGCGGCGGCGGACGACCTCGTCGGCGATGCCTTCGCGGCGGTGCTGCTCGCCCTCCGCAACGGCTCCGGCCCGGACGAGGCGTTCCGGCCGTACCTGCTCACCACCGTCCGGCGCCGATCGTGGCGCGCCGGCCGCCGGCCCGAGGACCCGGTCGACCGACCGAGCCCGATGCCGGCCTCGAGTCGGCCGTCCTCGACGGCGACGGCGACGACGCCCGGCTGCTGGTCGAGGCGTACCGAGCGTTGCCCTAGCGTTGGCAGCTCGTGCTGTGGCACACCGAGGTGGAGGGCCAGGCGCCGGCCGAGGTGGCCCCGCTGCTCGGCCTGTCCCCTCACGCCACCGCCGCACTCGCCCATCGGGCGCGCGAGGGGTTGCGCGAGGCGTTCCTGCAGGCCCACCTCCGCGAGGACGCCGTCCCCGCCGAGTGCCGTTCGACGGTGGCCGCCCTCGGCCCGCTCGTCCGGGGGCAGTGCCGGCGCCTGAGCACGGGCCAAGGCGGACACCCACCTGGCCGCGTGCGCACGTTGCCGCGGGCTGAGGGCCGAGATCGTCGACGTGAACCGGGCCCTGCGGACCGTCATCGGGCCGGCGGTCCTCGGCGGCGCCGCAGCCGCCTACCTCGGCGCACGGAGCGGCGCGTCGGCGTCCGCGCCCGTCACCGACGTCGGGCGCGCCGCCCGTCGGCCGGGCGGTCGCCAGGGCCTCGTCGCCGGCGGTCTCGTCGGCGTGGCGGTGGTGCTGCTCCTCTTCGGGACCGACCTCGCCCGACCACGCCGCACCGACACCGTCGAGCGTGACGTGGCCGCGTCCGTCCCGACCTCGCGCGGCCCCTCCTCCACCACGCCCACGGGCGCGGCCGCGCCGACCCTCCCGGCCCTCGGAGGCGTGGTGCGGACCGTCGCCACCACCGACTGCGCGGGCGCCCTCGGCATCGGGCTCACGAGCGCCGCCAGGGACACCGGCGAGGCCAATGCCGTGATCCGCGCCGTGCTCGTGCCGGCGGGGGCGGCCGGACTGCCGACGCCCCGCATGGACGGCATCGCCCGGCCGGTGACCGGCACGCTCACCGACGTCCTGCGCGGCCTCATCGCCGACCCGACGGGGAGCGCCGCCGCACCGGTCCCGCTCACCCCGCCGGAGGCGGC
>CAZYPY010000037.1:4279-5463 GCA_964649545.1 uncultured Microthrixaceae bacterium
CGGCCCGGATCTCCTTGCACCCCCGCAACCAGTGGGGATAGGTCGACGGGTCGGTCAGCGCCGCGAACACCCGGTCCGGGGACGAGCCGATGGTCGTCTCGGCGGTGACCAGCTCGGCGTCGCTGCTCATCGGGCGGGGTACCTCAGGAGACCTCGCCGCCGCGGCGGTCGGCGGGGCCTTCGGCTTCCTCGGCGAAGCGGGCCTCGGCGACCTCCTCGTCACCGTTGGCATCCGCGACCAGCTCGTCGGCCAGCTCGGCGTCACGTTCGACGCGCTGGCCGTGCCAGTTCTCCACGGTGCTGTTCTCGGGCTCGCGGTAGGGATCGGTCTCGCGGTCGGTGTCGGCCATGGGGTGCCTCTCCTTCAGAACGGGGGTCGAGGGTCCGGGGGGTCGGGGGACGGGGGGTCGGTCGGATCGGATGGGATCGGTGACCCGAGCGCCGCTCAGGGGGACGGGGTCGACGGACGCCGGTCGAGCGCCCGCAGGACCTCGGCGTCCTCGAGGGTCGCCTCGGGGCCGTAGTTGAGGGTGAGCGCCCCACTGGCACCGCAGTGCGGGCACGTGACCGCCACCACGAGGAGCATGTCGGCCGGGTCGGACACGCCTTCCAGGCGGCGCGCCGCCGAGGCGTCGACGGACGAAGCCGGGAACTCCCGGCCACAGGTGAAGCAGTGCACGCAGCCGTCCACCGCGGCCCGGAACTGCCCCTCGTCGACCGTGGCCTCGCGCTCGACGTCGTCCTGAGTCGACGAAAGGGGCTCGTCGGTGGGCATCGTGGGATCGGGGCTCATCGCGCGCTCCCTTCCCCCGATCGCCGCGGCACAGACGCCCTGCGGCACGTGCCACCCGCCACGTCTCGCCCCCGCGCCGACCGGGTAGGGCGCCGCCGTCCACCCACCCCACAGGAGGCACCCACCATGGGAGACACCGGACCCGAGGCCGGCATCAAGGGCGTCGTCGAAGACGTCAAGGGCAAGGCCAAGGAGGCCGCCGGCGCCGTCGTCGGGAACGACGACCTGCAGCGCGAGGGCGAGGCCCAGCAGTCCAAGGCCGAGGCTCAGCGCGAGGTGGCCGAGCACGAGGGCAAGGCCGAGGCCGCCCGCGCCGACGCCGAGGCCCAGGAGGCGCAGCAGCGCGCCAACCAGTAGCCGCATCCCACCACCCGGTCACGGCCCCGCCGAG
>CAZYPY010000037.1:5563-21260 GCA_964649545.1 uncultured Microthrixaceae bacterium
CAGCAGCGCGCCAACCAGTAGCCGCATCCCACCACCCGGTCACGGCCCCGCCGAGAGGCGGGGCCGAACCGCGTCATGATCGGTGTCGTCGCCGTCGGGCCAGTCGTCGCCTTCGGGCCAGACGACCATCTGGGGCCGGTCGGGGAGGCCGCGCTCGACGGCCGCGATGAACGCGAGCGCGTCGTGGCCCGCCTCGCGGGCCGCAGCCTCGAACCGCTCCACCAGCCGAGGCGTCCCGCGCAGGTCGCCGTCGTCCCAGATCAACTCGTACTGCTCGTCGGCCAGCTCGCCCATCAGGGTGATGCGCATGGTGCGTCCCTCCCCCGGACGGGGGAGGCCCAGAACACCGGGGCGAACGGGTGCGCGGCGGGCGCCCCCGTGCCCCGGTGGTCAGCGCCGGACGCGGATGGGCAGGGTACGAGGGCCGCGCACCTGGCCGCCGGACCAGGTCACCGCGGCCGGGTCGGCGAGCTCGAACCGGTCGCCGAAGGCCGCCATCCAGACCTCGAGCGCGATCCGCAGTTCCATCCGGGCGAGGTGGGAGCCGGCGCAGCGGTGGATGCCGAGGCCGAACGCGGCGTGGCGGTTCACCTCGCGGTCGATCACCACCTCGTCGGCCCGATCGAAGGCACGGGGGTCGCGGTTGGCCGCGGGGAACGACAGCAGGATCCACTCCTCGGCCTTCATCGGGCAGCCGGCGTAGTCCATGTCCTCTCGGACGAGCCGGGCCATGGTGACCGGGGCGTAGGCCCGCAGGAACTCCTCCATCGCGGTGGTCAGGAGCTCGGGCTCCGCAGCCAGGCGCCGGCGGTCGTCGGCGTGGCCGGCGAGGTGCCAGATCGAGGCGCCGATGGCCGACCAGGTGGTGTCGATGCCGGCGATGAGGATGAGGCCGATCGAGCGCACCGCGTGCTCGGGCGTGACGGGCTCGCCGTCCATCTCCGCATTGAGCAGGTAGGAGGTGAGGTCGTCGCGGGGGTTCTCGATGTGGTCGCGGACCTGCTCCTCGAGGTAGCCGAACAGCTCGAGGAACCCCTTGGCCCGCTCCTCCTGGGGCAGGTCGACACCCTCGAGGGTGTGGTGGACGAAGGCCCGGAACTTGTCGGCGTCCTCCTGGGGGAAGCCGAGCATGTTGGCGATGACGCGGACGGGGATGTGCTGGGCGTACCCGACCGCGGCGTCGACCACGTCGGCGTCGCCCATCTCGGCGATGAGGTGCTCGCAGAAGTCGCGGGTGGACTGCTCGAGCTTGGCGATGGCCTGGGGGGCGAAGGCCGGCAGCAGCAGCCGGCGGGCGCCCTGGTGGAAGGGCGGGTCCGACGAGATCGGCGGCGCGACGCCGGCGGGCGCCATGTCCATGGGCGGGCGGTGCTCGGACATCACGATGCTGCGGGACGTGAAGCGCTCGGTGTCGTGCGCGATGGCCGACACGTCCTCGTAGCGCGTCGGCAGCCACCCTCCGCCGTAGCGGTCGGTGTGGGCGATCGGGCAGGACTCGCGTAGCTCGGACCAGATCGGGAACGGGTCGGCGACCCACTCGCCGTCGGTGTGGTCGAAGTCGGTCGCCCAGTCGGTGACCTTGTCGTGCAGGTCCATCAGCCCTCCTCGACGGTGATGGCCAGCTCGGGGCAGTTCGCCGCCGCGAGTCGGGCCTGGTCCTGGTCGCCCTCGGCCACGACGCCGTCGCCGAGGACCTTGCCCTGGCCGAGGTCGTCCGGCTCGAACACCGTCGGGGCCAGTGCGTAGCACCGTCCGTGGCCCTGGCACTTCTCGTCGTCGATGGTGACCCGCATGGCTTCCCCTCCTGGCGTTCGGGCGGCGCGGCCGCGCGCCTGCTCCCGACGATAGGGGATGCCCCCACGGGTTCGGACCGTCGAGCCGGGGACCGGCCACCGTCGACGGGTTGCGGGGGTGGGGGGCGTCGGCCATGGTGAGCGCCGTGAACGCACCCCTCTGGGCGCCGACCCCCGATCGGGCCGACTCGTCGGCCATGACCGCGTTCCGCGCCCACGTGAACGAGCGGCGCCGGCTCGCCTTGGCCGACAGCGAGGCGCTGACGGCGTGGTCGATCGCCGAGCCCGACGCCTTCTGGACCGAGGTTTGGGACTGGGGCGGGGTCATCGGCGACCCCGGGTCGATCGCCGTGGTCCCCGCCCGCGAGGGTGAGCACCCCGTCACCGGCGTGCGCTGGTTCCCCGAGGCGCGCCTGTCCTTCGCCGAGAACCTGCTCGACGGCCACGGGGTCGCCGGCGACGCACCGGCGATCGTGTTCGAGGGCGAAGGATCCGCCGAGGGGCCCGCCACCATCCGCACGCTGACCTGGGACGAGCTCCGGCGCGAGGTGGGGGCGACCGCTGCGGCTCTCCGGGCGGCGGGTGTCGGCCCCGGGCACCGGGTGGCGGCGTGGATGCCCAACGTGCCCGAGACCGTGGTGGTCATGCTGGCGACGCTCTCGCTCGGCGCGGTGTTCTCGTCGACCTCACCCGACTTCGGCGTCAACGGGGTGCTCGACCGCTTCGCCCAGATCGAGCCGACCGTGCTCGTGGCCGCCGACGGCTACCGCTACGGCGGCAAGGACTTCGACTGCCTCGGACGCCTCGGCGAGATCACCGCGACCCTGCCGACGTTGCGGGCGACCGTCGTGGTGCCGTTCCTGGGCACCGCTCCCCCGCCCGGCACGGTCGGCTTCGAGGCCTTCCTGGCGCCGCACCGCGGGGAAGCCGTGCCGGCCGAGCGGTTCGGGTTCGACCAGCCCGGGTTCGTCCTCTACTCCTCGGGCACGACCGGCAAGCCCAAGTGCATCGTGCACCGGGCGGGCGGCCTCGTCCTCAAGCACCTGACCGAGCACCGCCTCCACGCCGACGTGCGCCCCGGCGACCGCGTCTTCTACTTCACCACCTGCGGCTGGATGATGTGGAACTGGCTGGTCTCGGGGCTGGCCCAGGGCGCCACGGTCGTGCTGTACGACGGCAACCCGTTCCACCCGGGTCCCGCCGCGCTGTTCGACCTGGTCGAACGCCACCGGGTGCAGCTCATGGGGGTGTCGGCCAAGTTCATCGACTCGTGCCGCAAGGCCGGGCTGCGGCCCCGCGACACCCACGACCTCTCGGCGCTGCGCACGATCTGCTCGACCGGCTCACCCCTGGGCGTCGAGGGGTTCGAGTGGGTGTACGAGGCCGTGGCCGACGACGTGCACCTCGCGTCGATCTCCGGGGGGACCGACCTGTGCGGCTGCTTCGTCGCCGGCGACCCCACCCGGCCGGTGTGGGCCAGCGAGATCCAGGGCCCCGGCCTCGGGATGGACGTGGACGTCTACGACGAGGGCGGCGCACCCGTCGGGCCGGGTGTACGGGGCGAACTGGTCTGTCGCAGCCCCTTCCCGTCGGTCCCGCTCGGCTTCCTGGGCGACGAGGACGGGTCGCGCTTCCGGGCGGCCTACTTCGACCGCTTCCCCGGGGTCTGGGCCCACGGCGACTTCGCCAGCTGGACCGAGCACGGCGGCATGGTCATCCACGGCCGCAGCGACGCCACCCTGAACGCCGGCGGCGTGCGCATCGGCACCGCCGAGCTCTACCGCGTGGTCGAGAACCTGCCCGAGGTGACCGAGGCCATCGCCGTCGGCCAGGAGTGGGACGACGACACCCGCATCGTGCTCTTCGTCCGCCTCGCCGAGGGGGCCGTCCTCGACGACGACCTGGTGACGACGATCCGCCACCGGGTGCGATCCGACTGCTCGCCCCGCCACGTCCCCGCCAGGATCGTCGCGGTGGAGGACATCCCCCGCACGCGCAGCGGCAAGCTCGTGGAGCTGGCCGTGACCGACGTCGTCAACGGCCGCGAGGTGCGCAACCTGGAGGCCATCGCGAACCCCGAGGCGCTGGCCCAGTTCGCCGACCACCCGGAGCTCGCGTCGTGAGCGCCGGGTCGGCGCGGCGCCACGGTCCCTCCTCGGTCACGATCCGAGAGGTCGGCGCCCGTGACGGGCTCCAAGGCGAGGCGCCCGTCCCGGTCGCCGACCGGGTGCGCCTCGTCGACGCACTGCTCGGCGCCGGCGTCCGGGTCCTGGAGGTGGGGGCGTTCGTGAGTCCGAAGGCGGTGCCCGCCATGGCCGGCAGCGACGAGGTGTTCTCGGCGATCCCGCCCGCCGACGGCGTGACCCGGGTGGCGCTGGTCCCGAACGCCCGCGGCGCCGAGCTGGCCCTCGCCGCCGGCGCCGACGCGCTCACGGTGACCGTCTCGGCCTCGGCCGCCTACAACGAGCGCAACGTGCGCATGTCGATCGACGAGTCGGTGGCCTCGATCGCCGCCATCGGCGCCCTCGCCACCGAAGCCGGCGTCCCCGTGGACGCGGTCGTGTCGTGTGCCTTCGGCTCGCCCTACGAGGGCGACATCGCCCCCGCCGAGGTCCACGACCTGTGCCGGCGGCTCGTCGACAGCGGCGCGGACGACCTCACCCTCGCGGACACCACGGGCATGGCCACGCCCCGCCTGGTCGAGTCGCTGCTGGCCGTGACCGGCACCGACGTGAGCCTGCACCTCCACGACACCCGCGACACCGGGCTGGTCAACCTCTACGCCGGCTGGCAGGCGGGCGTCGCCCGCTTCGACACCTCGGTGGGCGGGCTGGGCGGGTCGCCCTTCGCCGCCGGCGCCGCCGGCAACGTGGCCACCGAGGCCGCGGTGGCCCTGTTCGACGACCTCGGCGTCACCACCGGGATCGACCTGGAGGCGCTCCTGTCGGCGGCGGCGCTCGCCGAGGACCTGGTCGGCCACGAGCTCCCCAGCCGCCTCGTCTACGCCGGTCCCCGCACCCGCCTCGCCGGCGCCTGATCCCACCGTTCCGGCCCGCGACCGATCGTCGGCGCGGATCGGGCCGCAGGACCGCAGGGACACAACGTCGCCGGTTCGTCACGGCACGGCCCACGTTCTGCCCGTCTCCACGACCGGGAAGGCAGGGCCGCCGTGACCCTCGTGCCCCTCCCCCTCGACCCGGCCGTTCCCGATGTGTCGTCCTCCGGCGACGCTCCCGAGCTGCCCGTCGGACGGACCGCCCACCTGCCCGGGCGGGGCTCGATCTTCTACCGCGAGGTGTCGGGCCCGCCCGACGCGCCGGTCGTGCTCCTGCTGCACGGCCTCGGCGCCAACGCGGACCTCAACTGGCACGGCGCGTTCGACGCCCTGGGACGCCACTTCCGGGTGATCGCGCCCGATCACCGTGGCCACGGCCGAGGCATCCGCTCCCACGCCCCGTTCACACTGGAGGACTGCGCCGACGACGTGGTCGCCCTGGCCGATCACCTCGGCATCGAGCGGTTCACGCTGGCGGGGTACTCGATGGGCGGGCCGATCGCCCAGCTGGCGTGGCGCCGCCACCCCGACCGCGTCCAGGGCCTCGTGCTGTGCGCCACCAGCCGTGACTTCCGGGGCCACCCTCGTGAGCGCCTGCTCTTCGGCGGCCTCGGCATGCTGTCAGGGTTGCCCCACCTCCACGCCCTGCGCCTCGCCGTCCACGGCGCGGCGCGGGTGGCCGAGCACGTACTCGGCTCACATCCTCACGCCGGCTGGGCGGTCGACGAGCTCCGTCGGGCGGACGTGGCCGCCGTCATGCAGGCGGCAATGGCGGTCGGTCGATTCACCTCCCGCGAGTGGGTCCACGAGATCGATGTCCCGACCGCGGTGATCGTCACCGCGCAGGACCGGCTGGTCCCGCCCCACCGCCAGCGCAAGCTCGCCGAGGCGATCCCGGGAGCGGTGGTGTTCGAGATCCGCGGCGACCACCACGTGGTGGCGGCGGGCGGCGACGGCGTGGACGCCTTCCTCCACGCACTGGTGGGGGCCTGTCGAGCGGTCTCGCCGTGGCGGGAGCGGTCGTTGGCGCCCGCCCGGATGCGGCGGCACCGCCGGCGCGCCGGGACCGTGCCGTGGGGTGTGGCTGCCGCCGCCGCCGGGTAGGGACGGCACATGAGCGAGCCCGAGGTCGACGCCACCGAATCCGAGCTGCCTGCCGGCGACCGGTCCGAGCTGCTCGACGACGATGTCCTGCCGCCCGAGTACCCGCCGGACCGCCCGCTCGGCGTCGACGAGTACGGGACGACCTGGCAGGAGGAGCGCGTCGACGAACCGCTCGAGGAGCGGGTTCGCCGCGAGGAGCCGGACGTCGTGGACCTCGACGCCGACACCGACCTCGAAGGGGTCGACGTGGGCGACACGGGCGAGGACGATCTGCACG
The DNA here is from genome assembly GCA_964649545.1 of uncultured Microthrixaceae bacterium. Lineage (GTDB taxonomy): Bacteria > Actinomycetota > Acidimicrobiia > Acidimicrobiales > DATDAH01 > JAEUJM01. The sequence continues at coordinate 11,793 of CAZYPY010000037.1, forward strand.
GCTCGGTGGTCCCGCCGGCCGAGGACCGGCTCGACGACGGTGACCCTGTCGGTGGCGACCCCTCCCGGCGTGACGTGGCGACCGAGCGGGTCGCCGCACCGGCGGAGGAGGCCGCGGTCCACGTCGTCGACGACCGCGGCGCCTGAGGCCCATCGGCCCGCCCTGCGCGACGATCGTCCTGTGGCCGACCGGCTCGCGACCTACCGGGCGAAACGGGACTTCGCCGCCACGCCCGAACCGAGCGGGGCGGGCGGCCCCACCGAGCCGCCCACGGGCGAGCGCCGCTTCGTCGTGCAGCGCCACCGGGCCCGACGGCGCCACTACGACCTGCGCCTGGAGCTGGATGGGGTGCTGGTCAGCTGGGCCGTTCCCAACGGACCGACGCTCGACCCGAGCGCCAAGCACCTGGCCGTGCACGTCGAGGACCACCCCCTCGACTACTTCGACTTCGAAGGGGTCATCCCGGCCGGGGAGTACGGCGGCGGCGACGTCATCGTCTGGGACTGGGGCACGTGGGCGCCGGCCAAGACCGACGACCCCGTCGCTGCGGTCGAGGCCGGAGAGCTGCACTTCGACCTCGCCGGGGAGAAGCTGGTCGGGCGCTTCCTGCTGCGGCGCACCGGTCGCGGGTCGGGCAAGGACTGGCTGCTCCTCCACAAGCGCGACGACGCCGCCGTCGAGGGCTGGGACCCCGAGGACCACCCCCGGTCGGTGAAGTCCGGCCGGACGAACGACGAGGTGGCCGCCGACCCCGACCTCGAGTGGCACAGCAACCGGTCGGGAGACGGGCCCGGTGGCGCGGTGGCGGTCGGGGCGGCGGCGCTCCCGTCGTGGCCGGCGGCGACCGACGACGAGCTCGCCGCGCTCGACGGTCTCGGCGCCGAGGGCGACTGGGCCTTCGCCGGGCGCGTCCTCCGGCTCACGAACCTGGACAAGGTGCTGTTCCCCGCCCGGCCGGCGGACGAGGGCGGGTCGGGCGCACCCGTGACCAAGCGCGACCTCGTCCGCCACTGGGCACGGGTGGCGCCGTTCGCGCTCCCGTACCTGCACGACCGGGCGGTCAACCTGCACCGCTACCCGAACGGCGCAGAGAAGCCCGGGTTCTGGCACAAGGAGGTACCCGACTTCGCACCCGACTGGATCACCCGGTGGCGCAACCCCGAAGCCGACCCCGGCGAGACCGAGTGGTACTTCGTGGCCGACGAGCCGGCGACGCTCGTCTGGCTGGCGAACTACGGCGCGCTTGAGCTGCACCCGTGGACGTCGGCCACCGCCGAGCCGCAGCGGCCGACGTGGGCGCTCATCGACCTCGACCCCGGCGAGGCCACCTCGTGGGACGACCTGCTCGTCCTCGCCCGCCTCCACCGGACGGCCCTGGAGCACCTCGGCGTGGCGGCCGGGCCCAAGGTCACCGGCCGCCGGGGCATCCAGATCTGGATCCCGGTGGAGCCCCGCTACCGCTTCGCCGAGACGCGGGCCTGGGTCGAGACCTTGTCGCGGGCGGTCGGGGCCACGGTCCCCGAGCTCGTGAGCTGGAAGTGGACCAAGGCGGACCGCGGCGGCCTCGCCCGCCTCGACTACACGCAGAACGCCGTCAACAAGACGCTGGTGGCGCCCTTCTCCACCCGTCCCGCCGCCGGCGCCCCGGTGTCCATCCCGATCACCTGGGACGAGCTCGACGACCCCGGCCTCCGCCCCGACCGCTGGACCGTCGCCACTGCCCTCGACCGCCTGGCCGACGCCGGCGACCCCCTCGCGCCCCTCGTCGGCCGACGCCAGGTCCTCCCGACGCTCTGAGCGGGGGTCGCGCCTCGACCGCCCGACCCCCGCGGGACCCGACCGCCCCAGGCTGCACATCGGGGAGGCGCAGGTCCCCATCGCGTGCTCGGTCTTCGGGGCGGACGCGCGACGAGAGCGACCGCGCTCATGGGTCGACCGACGCCCGGATCCCGGCGATGACGATCTCGAGGCCCTGCTCGAACCACGCCCATGCATCGTCGGAGCGCTCGACCGCGGCGGCACTCAGCGCGGAGCCGTGCACGACGTCCACGACGAGGAAGGCCGCCGCCTCGATCGAGGCCGGTCGGAGACCGCTCTCGGCGAGTGCACCGGTCAACGACTCGGTGGCGCGGAGCGCCTCCCCCCCTGATCCCCGTCGGGCCGAAGGGCCTGATCCTGCGGCGCGGAGAGCACGACGCACCCGCGGCAGATTCCTCAGGAATTCGGCGGTTTGGCTTGCACTCGAACGTGTGTTCGTCTACGGTGTGAGGACCAGCTCGCAGCCGCTGGGGCGGGTCACCCGTCGAGCAGGGACGGCTGCCACTTCCCCGAATCCAGTCGAAATCGTGCGAGTGCCGGGCGCTGCCTGTCGGCGTGTGCCCGGGCTGCCCGGACAGGAAGTGGTGCCGTGTCGGTGATCGAGCGTGATGCGAGCGAGGTGGGTGGCGACGAGCCGGTGGGCGACGCCGGGTTCGCGGCGATCCGCCGGTTGCGACAAGCGGCGGCGGACGTGCTGGCGGTGGCGTGGGCGGGTCGGCCGGGCCCGGTGCTGGGCGAGGCGCTCGAGGCTTTGGCGGTCGCCGAGCGGATGGTTGCGGCGGCCAAGCACGAGGTGCTGGGGGCGTTCGACGCCACCGGCCAGCACCGCGTGGAGGGGCACCCGTCGGCCGCGACGTGGCTGGCCGCGAAGACCAAGACGAACCCGCGTCAGGTGACGCACCAGACCACCGTGGCGCGGGCGTTGCGGGAGATGCCGCTCACCGAGGCGGCGTTCGCCGCGGGACGCATCGGCGCCGAGCACGTCGCGGTGCTGGTCCGGGCCCGCACCCGCGACGTCGTCGTGGAGTTCGCCGCCGCGGAGGCCGACCTGGTGGCGGCGGCGGAGGCGAAGGACTTCGACGAGTTCGACCGTGAGGTGCGGGACTGGCGGAGCTTCGTGCAGCCCGACCGCTCCGAGAAGCGGGCACGCGACGCCGAGCAGCGCCGCGAGGGCCACGCCTCGCGGACCTTCGACGGGCTCGTGCGGCTCGACGCGTGGCTCGACCCGCTCGGCGGCACCGAGTTCCTCGACGAGCTCGGCCGGATCGAACAGGAGCTGTTCGAAGCGGACTGGGCCGAGGCGCGCGCCCGCGTCGGCGAGCACGCCACGGCCCGGGACCTGCGCCGGACCGCCCCGCAACGGCGTGCCGACGCCCTCGTCGAGATGGCCAGACGCTCCCAGGCGCACGGCCAGACCGCGGGCGGCCCCCGCTGGGTGCTGAACGTCATGATGGGCTGGCATACGTTCTGCGCAGAGGCCGCCGCCACCCTCGCCGACCTCACGCGGTGCACCGGCGCGCTCCCGACCGCTCTGGCCCAGCGCCTCGGGCTCGAACCCGCCGCGGAACCGACCGGGCCCTGCCCGACGTGCGGTTCCGGTCCTCGGCCCACATCGCCGCCATCCGCGCCGGCACCGCCGCCGGACTCCGGCTCGACCGACGACGCCGATCCCTGCGCGGACCCGCCACCCGAGCCCCACGCCGGGCCGCCGCTCGAGCCCCCGGCGGAGCCGCCACCCGAGCCCTATGCGGGGCCGCCACCCACCCGCCGCCACACCACGCTGCCCGACTGGTGGCACGCCCCCGACCCCTTCGCCCCCGGCTTCGGCCACCTCCGAACCGACACGGCCTGCGAGCTCGAGGACTACACCGCCATCGCGCCCTCGCAGGCGCTCGGGCTCGGCATCGCCGGCGAGATCCGCCGCATGGTGTTCGGCCCGGACGGCGAGGTGCTCGACTTCGGCACAACGCGCCCCTACGCCACCGGGGCGCTTCGTGAAGCCGTCCGCCTCCGCGACCGCACCTGTCGCGACCCCGGCTGCGTCGTTCCCGGCCGCCACTGTCAGATCGACCACGTCATCCCCCGCAGCGCCGGTGGCTCCACTGCCATCACCAACCTCCGCTGCGAATGCGGCGGCGGCAACCGCCTCAAGGGCACCGGCCCACCCCTCGAGGACCGACCCGGCAACCACCCCTGAGCCGCAGCTCCCCCGCCCCTGGGTCGGAGACGGCACCCGGCTCCCGATTCGACGACCAGGGACGGTCGGATCGGGAGCCAGGACCGTGGCGTGAGTCCGTCGGCCTGCGCCGGCGGATCAGGCGGCGGCGCCGATGACCTCGAAACCACTCGAGGCGGGGTCGTCGACGTCGGGACCGACAGTGAAGGTGACCGGCCCCCGGTCGGTGTCCAGCACGCACGCGAAGGTGCCGGCCGCCGGCACGGCGGTGCAGGCGGGCGAGCCCTGCGCCGAAGTGGCGCCCAGGGCGGCCAGCACCCCGTCGAGCTCGGCCCGGCCTCCCTGGCTGCTGACCGCCCGCTCGGCGTCGGTGCCCCGCACCGAGAGGAAGGTGGTGACCGCGTCGGCGGCCCGGTCGACGGCGATGGCGTCGTCCGCCGTGCCCGACTCGTCGGCCACCGCGCCGGGATCGGCGTCGTCGGCGGGCTTCTGGGCGTCGGCCGGCGGGAGCGCCACGGCTCCACCGGGCGACGTGGCAGCCGCGGTCCCACGATCGCCGTCCCGGGTGGCGAAGGCCAGCCCGACGCCAGCGGCCACGAGGGCGACGGCCAGCACCCCCGCCAGCACCGTCATGGTGCGGGTGCGACGGCGGGCCCGGCGGCGGCTGCGCCGGTCGGGAGCCGACCTCGCTGCGATGGCCGCCGAGGCCGGCACGATCGGCGGGCCGACGACCGGGGTGCCGGCCGGTGGGGTCACGAACACCGGGTGGACCGACGTGGACGGGTTCACCGCCGCGGCGACGGCCGGGTCGACCGTGGTCGGGGCGATCCCTGAGGGCGGCGTGGCCACGTTCACGTGGACGTCCGTCACACCGGCCGGCACGGCCGGCGTCTCATCCCGGTGGGTCGGCGCCGGGATCGGGACGACCTCGCCGCCGGCGCCGCGGATGACACCGTCGGGGTACTGGTCGAGGAGGTCGGAGAGGTCGAGGTCGAACTGGGTGTCGGCGTCGACGAGGGCGGACGAGCGAACGGGGCGGGGGTCGACCGAGCGGGACATGCACCTCGGACGACCGCCACGTGCCAGCGGGTTCCGGCCCTCGGGCGTGACACCCGACACGTCGGTCGCGCCAGACTTGCGGCCGTGACCGTCGCCGTCGCGGAGCCGCTGCTCCCCCACCTGCGCCGAGCCAAGGACGCCGCCGACCGGCACTACGCCGAGCCGCTGGACCTCGACCGGCTCGCCGCCGAGGCCCACGTCACCCGGTACCACTTCGCCCGCACCTTCGCCGCCACCTACGGCGAGACCCCGATGCGGTACCTCACCCGCCGCCGCATCGAACGGGCCCAGGACCTCTTGCGCTCGGCCAACCTGAGCGTGACCGAGGTCTGCATGCTCGTGGGCTTCTCCAGTCTGGGGTCGTTCTCGAGCCGGTTCCGCGAGCTCGTCGGCGAGTCGCCGTCTCAGTATCGAGCCCGCTGGGCTGAGGCCGGCGGCCCGCACATCCCCGGGTGCTTCCTTTTCATGCGCGGCGTCGACCGCTGGCCCGGGACGGCATCGGGCTGAAGCTCTCCAGCAGAGCAACCTCGGAGAAGCACGCGCCGCCGACCGGTCGTACGGTCGCCCCATGATCACCAACGTCTCCCTCGCCACCGTCTGGGTCACCGACCTCGACGAGGCCAAGGCCTTCTACCTGGACAAGCTCGGCTTCGTGGAGTCCGCCGACATCACCATGGGCGACGGCTACCGCTGGCTCACCGTCTGCCATCCCGACCACCCCGAGCTCGAGCTGACGCTCATGAAGCCCGGACCACCTCTCGACGAGGAGTCGGCCGAAGCCTTCCGCCGCATGCTGGCCAAGGGCACCCTGGGCGCCGTGGGCCTGGCGACCGACGACTGCCACGCCACCCATCGGGAGCTCGCGGCCAAGGGTGTCGAGTTCATCCAGGAACCGGCCGAACGCCCCTACGGTGTGGAGGCGATCCTCCGGGACAGCTCGGGGAACTGGCTCGTGCTCGTGCAGAAGAAGGCGTTCGACCCCGCCGCCGGCGAGTGGCCCGGTTGACACGCCGTCACGGACGCAGGTTGACCGCGACCGAGCCGGGGACGAACGCGCCCTCGACGTAGGTGAGCGGCCCGTCCTCGAGGTGCCAGATGGCCCGACCCTCGAGGGGGAGGCGCCGGCCGGCGGCCTGGGCCCAGCCGTCGAACGGCGTGGTCCACTCCGCCCGGACCAGGCCGCCCGGCAGGTCGGCCCAACGGTCACGCGACGAAAAGTCGCGGATGCGCCCCCGCTCGTCGAGGAACACCCGACCGGTGACGGTGTGGGCGCGGTGGGTGTACGACACGTCGAAGCAGTCGTCGTCGACCGCGGTCCAGGTCGTCGCGGGCGTGAGCAGCATCGACGGTGCGAGCACAAGGGCGTCGTTGAGCCACGTGGTGAGCTCGCCGATGTCGTACTCCTCCCCGGCACCGCGGGCGACCGGCACCACGCCGAGCAGGCGCCCGACCATGCGGCCCTCCCCGTCGAGGTAGGTGTCCCGTCCGACCATGGGGACGATGCCACCGAGGTCGAGACGCATGTGGAAGAGGCGGGCGACGGGTTGCGCGCAGTTGTACTGCCACGCCTCGGCGGGCATCCAGCCGCGCCCCTGCAGGTTGAATCGACCCCGGAACCGGGCCGCGAACGACCAGATCCGGGGGGCACCCACCACCTTCATGAACGCGAAGTACCGCTGCACCGGCGCAGGGAGATCGGCGATCTCGTCCTCGGCGACGACCGATTCGTCGACGACCCCGCGCGGCAGCTGGTGCCGAGCGGCCTGCGCGAGCACGGTGGCGCGGAGGTCCCGGCCGAGCAGCTCGGCGACGGGCCGCACCGCGGGCCGGATCAGCGAGAACGTCACTCCGCGAGCATGGCCGACGGCGCCGACCCCGGGCAGGGTCGAACGCCCCTGGCACGGTCGACGCCGCCGCGACACCCTGGAGGCATGGCCCCGCACGACGACCTGCTCGACGCCCTCGGCGGCGCGGACGCGCTCGACGACATCGTGGCCGCGTTCTACGCACGGGTCGTGGCCGACCCCGACCTCGGCCCCGTGTTCGCCGACGTCGACGTCGACCGACTCGTCCACATGCAGGAGGAGTTCCTCGGCGTCGCCTTCGGCTCACCCGACCACGTCGCCGACACCGACCTGGCCGCGGCCCACGCCCGCCGCCACATCACCGGCCGCCAGTTCTCCCGGTTCGTCGAGCTCTTCACCGACACCCTCGCCGAGCGCGGCCTGCCCACCGAGACCCTCGACCGGGCCCGTGACCGCCTCGCCCTCTACGTGGACGACGTGGTCGGCCAGTACGGCGCCTCGGGCTGACCGGCCGGTCGGTCGCCCGCACCGTCTCACCTGGGGGCGGCTGGGTGGGGTCGGCCCGGGTCGGGGGACGACCGGCAAGCCCCCGTCCGCGACGACCCTCGCGCCGGGAAGCGTGGGGGGATACCCGATCGGCTCCGCCGCCGTCCCGGAGCAGGAGGGAGGCGGGCCCACGGGGCCGGTCACCCCGCCGGCGGCGACTCGAACCAGGCGTCGTTCCCGGGCGCCTCGCGGCGCACGAGGCCGGCGGCGGTGACCGCGGCCAGCACCGCGGCGGCGTCGGCTCGCGGAACGGGCCGGTTGCGGGCACCGAGGAACTGACGAACGCCACCGTCGGGACGGACCTCGAGGCAGTAGGCCAGCCGGTCCCCGGCCTCGACCCCGAGGACGATCGAACGACCCTCGTTCACCGCGGCGGCGAAGCCCCCGACGCAGTTGCCCAGACGCTCGCCCCACGCGGTGAGCTCCGCCCCCGTGCGGGGGACCACCAGGCGCAGCGGGCCCCCGGCGCCGATGACCTCGACGCCGGCGAGCACGAGCACCGCCGGCGGATGGTGGAGCGGCACGTGCTCGGGAGGTGCGGTCCCCTGGGTGGCCGGCGCACGCCACATGGCGCGGCGCCGCTCGTCGACGGTGGGCGGCGGCGGCTCGACGACGGGGGCCACGACCCGCCGGGCCGGCCCCGCCGCCGGCGGGGTCGCGGGTCGAGCAGGGCGAGCAGGGCGAGGCCGGCGCCGGGGTGGCGCCACCAGGCCGTGCGGGTTCGGGTCGGCCGGCAGCAGGGCTCGCAGCTCGCCGCAGAGCGGCTCGAGGCGGTTGGGCAGGCGGGAGGGCGCCCGGTGGCCGACGAGCGCCTGCAGGCGAAGGGCCTCGGCCAACCGCGCCGGGCCGTCCGCCCGCTCGACGGCGTCGCGCAGCACCCGTTCGGTGCGGTGCTCTCCCCAAGCCGCGAGGTGGCGACGCCCGAGCGCCACCACCTCGCCGTCGGGCCAATCGGCCGGAAGACGACGGGGCCCGTCGGCGGCGAGCACACGCGCCAGCCGGTCGGGCGCCAGGGCCGTCGCCATCAGGCCGAGGCCCAGCGGGAACAGGTCCGGGGGATGCGGCGGGGGCACCGCCTCGAGCCCACGCCCGGGGGTGGCCCCGGCGTTCGTCACCCGGTCGACGCGTGCCCGGGTGCGGGGTGCGCCCGCGGGTCCCGCGGCCGTCCGGCCCGACACCGAACGATCCGCCGAGGCGACCCGGGTCGCGGCCAGACTGCCGGCGAGCGCGGCCACCACCGGGCGGGTGGCGCGGGTCGCGAACGCCCGTGTCGCCGCGTCCCGTGCGCTGGGCGCGGCCAGGACGGGCGCCGCCCACCGCGGCACCTCCGCGAGCGCGCCGACACCGTGGTCGATGGCCGCGCCCAGCAGCGGGAACGCCATCCCCGCGACCACCCCGAGCAGCCCCACCTCCTCCGGCTCGGCCGGCGACCACGCGCCGTGGCGTGCGGCGAAGGCGGCCAGGTGCCCGGCCACCGCCGGGCCGTCGGCGCGCCCGACGACCGAGGCGACCAGGCCCGGCTGGATCGACACGTCGACCTCGCGCCGGCCGCCGAGCAGGACCAGCGCCACCGTCGCCCGACCCTCGCCGATCGAGATGCGGAGCTCGGTCGGCGGGCCGCCCCCGGTGCCGACCGCCCGAACCCGGGCGGAGGGGCCCCGTTCGCACCAGACCTCGGCGGCGCGGCCGACCGCCCGGACGGCGGTCGACGGGGCGGCGGGCGGCACGACGCCGACCCTAGGGGAACGTCCGTTCGTCCACCAGGGGACAACCTGGGGATTCTCCGAGACCGTCCTCGGGGGCGGCCGCCGGGAGCGTCGACCGGCCACCGGGCCGTCGGCCGGCACCGCCGACCGCCGGCGCGGCGGCCGACGGGCCGACTCGGCCACGGACCCGGCCCCGGCCGACTCCGCCGGCGACTCAGGCCGGGCGGAGGCGGACCGTGCGCACGCCGTGCGCGCCCACGGTCAGTCGCAGCTCCGCCCGTCCGGCCGGGTGGGCCTCGACGGTGACCGTGCCACCGTCCGGGGTCTCGTCGAGGCGGGCCGACTCGACGGCGGCGAC
>CAZYPY010000037.1:21360-23470 GCA_964649545.1 uncultured Microthrixaceae bacterium
TGACCGTGCCACCGTCCGGGGTCTCGTCGAGGCGGGCCGACTCGACGGCGGCGACCGGGAAACCCAGCGACACCGTGGACTCGACCGGGTGCGGGCCCGGGTTGACCAACCGCACCACGAGGCCCTCGCCGTCGTCGGCCGGCTTGAGCGTGGAGAGCACGACCTCGTCAGGCGCGACCTCGACCACCGACTGGCCCGGCTCGAGCAGCACGTCGTCGCCGGCGGGCACCGCCCGCAGGCCGAGCTCGTCCGCAGCCGCCCGGGCGGCGACGATCCCCGAGCGCTCGCCGTCGCCCGCCACCCGGAGCGACAGCCGGGCCGAGATCCCCTCGGGGCACTGGGCCTCGGGCGTGGCCAGGCCCGGGCCGGCGGGGATCGGGCGGGTCGTCGGGTCGAGCCGGGCCAGCCACCCGATCGACCGCAGCAGGGTCACGAGGATGGCGCCGTCCGGGGTGACCTCCGCCTCGGGCAGGCCCGGCGCGGCCACGATCAGGCCGTGGGCCTCGACCCAACCCTGGTGGGGGAAGGTGCGCGGTGCCACGTGCTCCCAGCCCGTGTCGTCCGCGGGCGTGGTCGAGCGCTCGGCCACGTCGAAGGTCGTCGCCGCCCGGAACCGGTCGACCGGGGCGTCGGTGGGGAAGCGCAGGCGCAGGCGGTGGTCCTGGGCGGGGTTGGTGACGGTCACGTCGAGGTCGACCCGGTCGACGCCCGGCGCCACGCGCGCCTCGAGCCGCACCACGACGGGCACCGTGTCGTCGGTGCGGGCGTCCCGGGCCTCGGTCAGGGCGCGGGGCACGGCGAGCGTCCGCTCGACGACGAGGCGTTGGAGACCGGACGGGTGGCGGCGGCGCTCGATCCGCACCGACACCGGCGCCGCGCCGGCGTCGTGGTCACCCGCCACGGGGTCGAAGTCGTAGGTGTCGCCACGGTCGCCGAGATCCTCGAGCGCACCGAGGCCGGGGAAGATGCGCCCACCGGCGTGCAGGGTGAGGGTCCCGTCGTCTGCGACGTCGACCCGCAGGCCGGTTCCCTCGGCACCGCCGACCGGGTCGGAGGTGATCGAGCGTCCGTCGTCGACCTCGTCCGGGCACGGGTCGGCGGGCGCGAGGTGGACGCGCCGCCAGCCGAACGCGGGCACGTCGGCCACCACGAGCTCGAGGTCGATGCCCGGCATGGCCTCCCACATGCGCATGCGGCGCGGGTCGGTGGCGGCCACGACCCGGGCGGGCCGGCCGTCGGCCTCGTAGCCACCGGTGGTGCCGTCGAGCAGGGTCAGCGGGTGGATATCCCCGCCGAGGTCGGAGAGTCGGAAGACGGGGTGGCCGTCGAGGGGGAGGCGCACGACGTCGGTGCGGGCCACCGGCGACGGGTTGAACACGGCGACGTCGAGCTCGGTCGACCACGGCGTGGCCCGGGTGGGGCCGAGGCCGGCCAGGCGGCCGAGCACCCGGTCGGTGGTCTCGAGCGCGAGCTCGGTGGCGGTCGCGTAGCGGCCCTGCATCTGGCGGTGCACCTCGTCCTGGGAGCAGCCGCAGATCGAGTCGTGGGCCTGGTTGGGCAGCAGCGCCCGCCACGCCGTCCGCACCGAGGGGCGCTCGTCGGGGGTCCCGAGCACCCGCCCGAGCGCGGCCCACGGCTCGGCCCACCCGACGAGCGCTCGATCCGCCGCCCGATCGGCGAGCTTGAGGCCGAGCCGGGTCGACCAGACGCCCGGCAGCAGGTTCGCCACCCGGGCGCCGAGCAGGTCGCCGGTGAAGGCCGGCCGGTCGGACTCGTCGAGCCCGGCCCGCAGGTCGTCGAGCAGGCCCCGCCGCACGGAACGGCCCGTGCGGGCCGTCAGCGCTTCGGCCACCGCGGCGGTGTGCGCGTCCGGCAGGCAGTGGTCGATGCCGTTCATCAGCACCACCGGTGCCCGCTCGACCCCGGCCAGCCGGTCGAGCAGTCCCACCAGGGCGTCGGCCGCGGCGTCGGCGGGCTCGGGCAGGTACGCGGCCGCGAAGTAGCCGCGGGCCAGGTGGTACGCGGTGACGGCGTCGCCGCTCGGTGCCACCCAGCGGTAGATCGGGCCGAGGGCGTCGATCTCGTTGCCGTTGCCCCGCCAGTAGACGAA
>CAZYPY010000038.1:0-23247 GCA_964649545.1 uncultured Microthrixaceae bacterium
CGCCGAGGGCGAGTTCCACTTCAAGGTGCGGCGCGTGACGCTCTAGCGCATTTTGCCCCAGCTAACGGCGGAGAGCGCGCGCCATGATGGCTCGATGGCCTTCTGGCAGACAAGCAAGAAGCAGGCGCCGCCAGGTCCAGCTGCGGCAGATCCCGTCCGGTTGGACAACTCCGCGTTGGTCGACGCAATGGCGGCGGTCGCGAAGAACGACTGCGAGCAGAGCCGAGCGACCCTTTTCGAGCTGTTGCTCGAGGCCACGTTGATCGTCTCCACCCCCGATTCCCCACCGGATGAGGGCAGCAGGCGGGCCGGCACCGACGAGCGAATGAAGATCGCGATGCTCCAGGGCGAGGGCGGCGTGGTGCTACCCGTGTTCACGAGTGTCGCCACACTGCTGGACTGGCGACCGGAAGGGGGTACCTACACGGCGCTGGCTGCGACTGCCCTCCTGCGGATGGCCCTGAACATGCCGGACGGGACGATCGTGGTCGATCCGGGGTCGGCCACGCAGGGGACCTTGACGGGCTACGAGATCGCCACGCTCGCGAGCGGGCGTCTGCCCCTCGGCGGTTCCGAGGTCGCCCCCGCAGGCACCCAGGTGCGAATCGGCCCACCCTCGGCTCCTCCGCCCGACGAGGTCGTCCACGCGATCCGGGACGCGTTGGCCGCAGAACCGGGGGCGCACGCCGCCTGGCTGTTCCTGCAACAACAGGAGGGCTGCGCCGCCGAGCTGGTCATCGGCGTCGAGCTCTCCGCCGGGATCGAGGGTGAAGCGGAAGCCACGACCATGCGCCGCCTCGTCGATCGTGCCGGTGCTCGTTGCGCCGGAGTCGCCTCGCTCGCCTTCATGGTGGTCAGAGAGGACGCCGGCATGCGCCAGGCGATCGTCGCCGGCGGCGAGGAGATCTTCCGGCGCTGACCGCGATCCTTGCCGTGGCAGGGATCGCGGCGTGGCAGGCCCAAGGGATTCGAACCCGTGTCGCCCCCTTGAGAGGGGTCGACGTCGAACCCCGCGCGGGGCGCGGGATGAGGTCCGCCGGTGCAAGATGGCGTGCGATCTTGCCGCCGGTCTGTCCGCACCGTGGGCCGACGAGCGCGGAACGTCGCGACCGCCAGGGTGGCGTCAGGCCCCGGTACGGGCGTGGCCAGGCCCACGGATCCCTTCGCCCCGAGCTCGCAGATGGGTTCGTCGCGGGTCTCCTCGGGTCGGTCGACGTCGACGACGGCCCGACCGACGAGCAGCTCGCCATCCTCCGCGCGTTCGTCTCCCACCTGTGGAAACGGCCCGATCTCGACCTCGATACGTTGACCCCGCTTCCGCCCGAGGACCTCCCGGCCCGGCTGCCCGGGGACCAGGAGCGGCTGCGGTTCTGCGAGCTGGCGATGGTGCTCGAGCTCTGCCGGCATCCGCAGTCGGCGGCACAGGTGCAACGCGTCGAGGACTGCGCCGGGGCGCTCGGCGTGACGGACATCGCCCTGGAGACGACCCGGACGGAGCTCGAGCGGGCCGTTCGGTCGTCGCCGGCGACATCGAGCCTCTACGCCGAGGTCCTGCCGGAGATCTCCGAGGGCTCGCTGCGTGACCGCTACCTACGACTCGACGCGCCCGATCCCGCGCTCGCCGACCGGCTCCGGGCCCTGGCCGACTCGCCGCCCGGATCGCTCGGCCGCGCGTACCTCGCGTTCTACGAACGCAACGGATTCGCGTTGCCCGGCGACGACGTCCACCTGCCCGCCCACTACGTGAACCACGACATGAACCATGTGATCACGGGCTACGAGCCGACCGCGCCGGGTGAGATCGCGAGGAGCGGCTTCCTGGCTGCCGCGAACCCGAGCCGCCACAACTGGCTGGAGCTCCTGCTGACGTTGTCCATTCACGAGTCCGGCGTGCTCAGCCACGGGGACATCCGCGCCAAGTTCTCGACCCTCAGCCGGCCCGGGGTCGGCGAGCTTCTCGCCGAGGGTCTCGATCGGGGGCGCCAGTGCGCGGTCGACCTCAGCCAGCTCGACCACCTGGCGATCGCGCGCGAGAGCCTCGCGTCGATCCGCGAGCGGTACAACGTCGTCCCGCTCGCACATCCGATGGTGACCGACACCGCCTGACCGTGACGCTGGTGGCTCGGGCCGGCGGGCGAGCACCGTGCGGCTCCAGCGCGCCGGGGCGTAGCCCGCAGGATCAGCCGTCGGTCGTCGTGGTGGCGCCGCCCGAGGAGCCCGACGCGCCGGCGGCACGCGCCGCGCACGAGGGCGCGCCGAGGGCTGCAGCGGCGTCGTCTCGCGCCTGGGCGGGGGCCACGTCGGCGGACTGGATGTCGGTGAGGGCCTGCTCCACCGCGGCCAGGCTGTCGGTGGGCAGGTCGCCGAGCTGCTGCGCGATCTCAAGCTGCTGGTCGAGGGCCGAGACGAGCTGGTCACGCTCGTCGCTCAGATCCTCGGGGACGTCGGCGGCTTCGACCGATGCCTTGAACTCCGAGAGCGCACTCTCGACGTCGCCGGCCGCGGTCTCGAGGTCGAGGACGCCGGCCCGGAACTCGCTCGCATCGGTGGCGTCACCGAGCTCGTCGAGTGCGCTCGCGATGTCGGCGGACGCGGCATCGACGGCCTGCTGGGCGCTGGCGCAGGCCTGGTCGAGCTCCTCGACGGCACCGCCACCGCCTGCCGCGGTCGAGTCGGAGCTCGCGGAGTCGTCGCCGCTGCTGCCGCACGCCGCGAGGGCGACCAGGCAGAGCGCGACGACCGTGGGGCGCAGGAGTCGGGGCACGGAACACCTCCGGGGAGACCGCCGATAGCGGCCGCGATCGTACCGCGCCACACCGACGCCGGTATCACCGCATCGTCATGGTCGAGGTCGCGGGTCGCCGACCGCGTCGGGCCCGGCCGGCAGGGGTGTGGCCCGCAGGTCGTCGACGAGACGTTCGAGGGCGCCGGCGAGGTCTCGGCGCTCGCAGTCGGACCAGGATCGGAGCGCGTCCTCGAGGTGCTGGGCCGAGATCGCGTGGAGGCGCTCGGCGGTGACCGCCCCCGCGGGCGTGAGCTCGACGAGTGTCACCCGGCCGTCACCTGGGTGGGAGGAGCGGGCTGCCAGACCCTGGTCCTCGAGGGCGCGCGCCTGACGGCTGACCGCGCCGAGGTCCATGCCCGCGGCGGCGGCCAGGGCTGCGGCGGGCACGCGCCCCTCGTGGCGCAGGGCGCGCAGGAGCGCCACGCCCTGCTGTGAGACGTCGACACCTGCGACCGCGACGAGGCGGCTCGCCGCCTGACGGCTCGCGAGCAGGCGGCCGAGGCGCTGGAGCGCGTGCTGGAGATCGTCGAGCGGGTCGTCGGCCACGGCCACGAGGGTAGCCGGACAGAAGCTTGACTCGGTCAAGTAACTGTGCCAGGGTTGCGCCGCGAAGGAGGACACCCGATGAGTACCGATCGCTACACGGTCATCTCCGCCGACTGCCACGCCGGCGGCAACATGGAGGCCTACCGGGAGTTCCTCGACCCCGCGTGGCGTGACGAGTTCGACACTTGGCGGGGCGACTACTCGAATCCGTTCCGCGACCTGCAGGGGTCGGGCCGCAGCCGAAACTGGGACGACGAGCGCCGCATCGGCGAGCAGCAGGCCGACGGCGTGGTCGCCGAGGTCGTGTTCCCCAACACGGTGCCGCCCTTCTTCCCGACCGGCGCGGTGGTGGCCTACCCGCCCACGCCCGACGAGTACCCGGCCCGCCTGGCCGGCATCCGGGCCCACAACCGCTGGCTCGCCGACTTCTGCGGGCGCCACCCCGAACGGCGAGCGGGGGTGGCCCAGGTCTTCGTGAACGACGTCGACGACGCCATCGCGGACGTGCGGGCCACCGCCGAGGCGGGACTGCGCGGTGGGATCTTGCTGCCGTCGGTCCCGCCCGACGCCGGTTTCCTCGAGCCGCTCTACTCGACCGGGTACGACCGACTGTGGGCCGCCTGCCAGGATCTCGGCGTCGTGGTCAACAACCACAGCGGCAGCGGCTCGCCCGACTACGGCGACCACCTCGCCGCCGGCGCGGTCTGGATCGCCGAGCAGACCTTCTTCTCCCGGCGGACCCTCACCCACCTGATCCTCGGCGGCGTGTTCGAGCGCTTCCCGGGCCTCCGGTTCGTGATCACCGAGCAGGGCGCGTCGTGGATCCCGCTCGTCCTCGCCCAACTCGACGGCATCCACGAGCAGATGCAGAAGGGCCGCATCGGCGAGCTCAAGTACGGCCCCGACGAGATCCTGCCCCTCAAGCCGAGCCAGTACTTCGAGCGCAACGTCTGGGTGGCGGCGAGCTTCCCGAGTCGGGGCGAGGCCGAGGTCCGCTCCCAGTTCGGTGATGGGCACTACCTCTGGGGCAGCGACTACCCGCACTACGAGGCGTCCTACCCCTACACCCGTGAGCTGCTGCGCAAGGCCTTCGCCGGTGACGACCCGGCCGAGGTGCAGCGGGTCCTCGCCGGCAACGCCGCCGACCTGTACGGGTTCGACCTGGACGCGCTGGCGCCGCTCGCCGCCGAGTTCGGCCCCACGGTCGCGGAGGTCGCAGTCCCGCTCGACCAGGTGCCGGCCGACGCCACGAGCCCGGGGTTCCACCGACCGTGACCGCACGGTTCGCCGGGCGTCGGGCGCTCGTGACCGGCGCCAGCCGGGGCATCGGCGCGGCGCTCGCCGTCGAGCTTGCCGCCCAGGGCGCCGACGTGGCCATCACCGCCCGCACCCTTGACGAGCACCCGACCCTGCCGGGGTCGCTGCAGGAGACGGCCGCGGCGATCGAGGCCCACGGGGGCCGGGCGGTCCCGATCGTCGCCGACCTCACCGACGCCGACGATCGCACCCGGATCGTGCCCGAAGCCGCCGACGCGCTGGGCGGCCCGGTGGAGATCCTGGTCAACAACGCCGCCGCGGCGATCTACCAGCCCCTCGCGGACTTCCCCCTCAAGCGCCGGCGCCTCCTCTTCGAGGTCAACGTCCATGCGCCCACCGACCTCGCCCAAGCGGCGCTGCCCGCCATGGTCGAGGCGGGCGAGGGGTGGATCATCAACGTCTCGTCGGCCAGCGCCCGCCCCCGGGAGGCGCCCTTCCCGGCCACCGCCCTCGGCGCCACCATCGGTGTCTACGGCGCCTCCAAGGCGGCCCTGAACCGGCTCACCAACGCGCTGGCGGAGGAGCTGTGGGGCACCGGCGTGCGGGTCAACACGGTCGAGCCCCGCAACGCGGTGCGATCCGAGGGCGCCGAGGCGCTCGTCGGTGGCGAGCTCGGTGACGACCTCTACGAGACCATGGAGGAGATGGTGTCCGGCGCCCTGGTGCTGTGCGACTGCCCACCGCACCTGACGGGAGGCACCCACGTGAGTCTGGATCTGCTCGGGCGATGAGCGCCGAAGGGCCGCGGCCGGCGCGGCGCATCGAATACGCCGGCTCGATCCACGACGAGGAGGAGATCGAGGCCGTCGTCGGCGTGCTGCGGGGCGGCCCGACCGCGCTGCGCATCGGCCGTCACGTTCGGGCCTTCGAGGCGGGGGTGGCCGAGCTGTTCGGCAAGTCCCGCGGGATCATGGTCAACTCGGGCTCGTCGGCGCTGTACCTGGCGGTCGAGCTGCTGGGCCTCGAGCCGGGCGACGAGGTGCTGACCTCGCCGCTCACCTTCTCGACCGACATCGCCCCCCTCGTGCGCGCCGGCCTCGTCCCGGTGTTCGTCGACGTGGAGCCCGACGCGTACAACCTCGACGCCGACGCCGCCGCGGCGATGGTGGGGCCGCGGACACGGGCGATCCTCGCCCCCGACCTCATCGGCAACGCCCCCGACTGGGACGTGCTGCGGGCACTGGCCGACGTGCACGACCTGCAGGTCGTGCACGACTCCTGCGACGCCCTCGGCTCGACCCTGCGCGGCACCCCCACGGGCACCCGCTCGGACATCTCGGTCACCAGCTTCGCCCTGTCGCACATCATCACCGCCGCCGGCACCGGGGGCATGGTGTGCCTCGACGACCCGGACCTCGTCGATCGGGCGCTGCTGTTGCGCCGGTGGGGGCGCCGGTCCGAGGTGCAGCTGTTCGGCTCGGGTCGGGGGAGCGGGGCCCGCTTCTTCTCGGCCATCGACGATGACCTGACCTACGACAACCTGTTCATCTTCGACGAGGTGGGGTGGAACTTCGAGCCCTCCGAGTTGAGCGCGGCGTTCGGGGAGGTCCAACTCCGCAAGCTGCCGCAGAACCTCGACCGGCGCCAACGCAACTTCGCCCGACTCTGCGAGGGGTTCGCCCGCCATCCCGACGTGTTCGAGCTACCCCGCACTCTCGAAGGGCTCGACACCGCCTGGCACATGTTCCCGTTGCTGATCCGGCCCGAGTCGGGCATCCGTCGGGCCGACTTCCAGGCCCACATGGAGGGCCACGGCGTCGACACCCGCATGGTGTGGACCGGGAACGTCCTGCGCCAGCCGGGCTTCCGGGGAATCGCGCATCGGGCACCGGGCGCGGGCCTGCCGAACGCCGACCGGGTCATGGAGTGGGGTGTCGTCCTGCCCAGCAACCACGGGCTCGACGACGACGACGTGGACTACGTGGTCGAGACCGCCGACGCCTTCCTGGCGGCGCGCTGAGCGGGCCCGGACCGCACGCGGGACCAGCCCGCCGCCCGACTCACTTGGCCGTCGTGGTCGCGGTGGTGGCCTCGTCGTCGCCGTCGGGTACGCATTCGGGCGCACCGATCTCCTCGGCGGCCTCGGTGCGGGCGGTGTTCGTCGCGGCGTCCGCCTGTTCGATCTGGTCGACGGCCTCGGTGAAGGCGTCGCCGTCGTCGGCGACGATCGCCAGTCGCAGCTGCTCGGCGAGCGCGAGCTGGGTGCCGAGGCTGTCGAGGTAGTCGTTGACCGGCTGGGCCAGTTCGGCGGGGACCTCCAGGTCGGCCACCGCGGTGTCGAAGTCCTCGAGGGCGGCGATGATGTCCTCGACCGCGGTCTCCGCGTCGTCCAGGGCGGCCGCGTAGGCGGCTTGGTCCTGGGCCTCGGTGGCGAGGCCCAGCCGCTCGAGGGCGGCGTCGAAGTCCTCACCCGCGGTGGTGGCGGCCTCGTCGCCGGTCGCGCACGCCTCGTTGAACGCACTGGCGAACTCGGCATCGGCGTCCACCGTGGTGGTCGTCTCGCCGGAGGCCGTGGTGGTGGCGGAGTCCTCGTCGCTGCCGTCGCTCCCGCAGGCGGTGACGGCCAGCGAACCGACGGCCAGGACGGCCAGGACGGCCAGGGTGAGGCGAGTGGAGCGGAGCACGGCAGAACCTCCCGGGTGTGTGGTCGGTCGGTGACCCTAGTCCCGCGCGCCGGGCGGCGTGGCTGGTCGGCGTTCGCCGTTGGCCGCCGAAGGGGGCCTCAGCTCAGTCCTCGCAGGTGTAGCTGGCGGCCTCGCCGTCGAGGGCGGAGGCGAGCTGACGGGCCACGCCTTCGGTGCCAGGGCGGGCGATCCAGCCCTCGCCGGCGACGTACCAGGAGGCGCCGCCGCCCCCAAAGGCGACGATGAAGCTGCAGTCGAAGAACGCGCCTTCTTCCACGAAGGCCCGCTGGGCGGTCACGTCGGCGAAGGTGTAGAGGTTCACGACCTCGCCGGCGAACAGGCACGTCCCCTCGGCCGTGGTGCCCGGCTGCTGGAGTGCGGCGCCCGTGTCGGCGTAACCGGTGCACTGACCGCCGAGGGCATCGGCGAGGTCGCGGGGGGTGTTGGCGGTCACGGGTGAGGTGGGCGCCGCGCTACCACTCCCGCCCCCGCCCGGGGCCCCGCCACCGGCCGACGACCCGCCGGCGGCCGTGGTCGCCGTCTGGCCGCCCTCGCCGTCCGCGACCGTGGTGGTGGTCGACTGCCCGAAGGGGCCGCCTCCCGTGGTCGTGGTGGCGTCGGGGTCGACCGTGGTGGTGCCGCCGTCGTCACCCGTGGCGGGCCGGTCGTTGCTGTCGCTGCAGGCCGCGCCCGACAGCACGAGGGAGATGGCCAGGGCCGCCACCCCGATCGTTCGTCGCACCACGTCGTCCCCTCCCCGGTCGGCTGTCGCGCGAGGCTAGTCCCGCCGGCTGCCCGCCGATCCGCGCGGGGACTAGAAAGGGACTCGTGCCCGCACCACCGCTCTCCGCCGTCATCCTCGCCGCCGGCGAGGGCAAGCGGATGCGCTCCCAGCGCCCCAAGCCGCTCCACGTCCTGTGCGGGCGCCCGATGCTGCTCTACGTGCTCGACGCGCTCTCCGAGTGCGCGGTGGACAGGGCGGTCGTCGTGGTCGGCCACGGCGCGGAGCGCGTGACCAAGATGCTGTCGGAGGACGGCCCCGACCTCGTCATCGACCATGTCGAGCAGCACCAGCAGCTCGGCACCGGTGACGCCGTCAGCGTCGGCCTCACCGGCCTGGAAGAGGACAGCGACCTCGACGGGGGCGACGTCCTCGTCCTACCGGGCGACACGCCGCTGCTGCGGCCGTCCACCATCGCAACCCTCGTGGACGAGCACCGCGAGACCGGCGCCGCGGCCACGCTGCTCAGCGCCCGGGTCGACGATCCCACCGGCTACGGCCGGGTCGTCCGGGGCCGCGACGGCGGTGTCCGCGAGATCGTCGAGGACGTCGACGCCACCGACGAGCAGCGGGCCATCGACGAGATCAACACCTCGATCTACTGCTTCCGCCGCAGTGTGCTGGCGCCGGCGCTGCGGCGGCTGAGCCCCGAGGACAACGCGCAGGGCGAGTACTACCTCACCGACGTCATCAAGGTGCTCCACGATGCCGGCTACCCCGTCGGCTCGGTCGTGGCCGACGACCCCGGCGAGATCGCGGGCGTCAACGACCGGGCCCAGCTGGCCACGGCCGAGTCCGAGCTGCGCCGGCGCACGGTGACGGGCTGGATGGCCCGGGGCGTCACCATGGTCGACCCCGAGCGCACCTACCTCGACGCCACCGTCGAGCTGGCCCCCGACGTCACCGTGTTCCCGGGGACGCTGCTCCAGGGCCGCACGGTGGTCGGCCAAGGCACCGAGCTCGGGCCCGACACCCGGCTGGTGGACTGCATCGTCGGCGCGGACTGCGTCGTCGAGCAGACCGTCGGCCGTGAGGCCGAGGTCGGCGACGGGGCCGTCGTGGGGCCCTTCGCCGTACTCGAGCCGGGCGCCCAGGTCCCGCCGGGCACCCGCACAGGCCCCTTCTACACTGGGCGCCTGGTCGACCCGACCGGCCCCGATCACTGAGCAGAGGCGGATCATGGAGCAGGTATCGACCAAGCGGTTCCACCTCGTCGCGGGGGAGACCAACCTCCCGCTCGCGGAGGAGATCGCCGATCAGCTCGGCGACCACCTGGGTGAGGCCAACCTGGCGGCGTTCGCCAACGGTGAGCTGCACTGCCGCTTCGGCGAGTCGATCCGCGGCAGCGACGTCTTCATCCTCCAGACCCACTGCTCGACCGGCGAGATGTCGGTCAACGACGCCATCATGCAGCAGCTCATCATGGTGGACGCCGCCCGCCGGGCCTCGGCCAAGCGCATCACCGTGGTGTGCCCCTTCTACGGCTACGGCCGCCAGGACCGCAAGGCCGAGGGCCGCGAGCCCATCACCGCCAAGCTGGTGGCCAACCTCTTCACGGTCGCGGGGGCGGAGCGCCTCGTCAGCGTCGATCTGCACTCCGGGCAGATCCAGGGGTTCTTCGACGGTCCGGTCGACCACCTCACAGCCATGCCGGTGCTCGTCGACTGGATGGCGTCGAACCTCGAGGGCGACGTCACCGTGGTCTCCCCCGACGCGGGCCGGGCCAAGGTGGCCGAGCGCTACGCCAACGTGCTCGGCGCCGACCTGGCCATCGTCCACAAGCGCCACGTGAAGGGCGTCAAGAACGCGGTCGAGGCCGGCGAGGTGGTCGGCGACGTCGAGGGCCGCACCTGCGTGCTCATCGACGACATGATCGACACCGGCGGCACCCTGGTGGCGGCGGCGGAGGCCGTGGCGAGCCAGGGCGCCTCCCAGGTGCTCGCCGCCGCGACCCACGGGTTGTTCTCGGGGCCGGCCATCGAGCGCATCTCCGGCTCGGCCATCGAGAAGGTGGTGGTGACCAACACGCTGCCGCTGCCGCCCGAGAAGCAGATCGCCAAGATCGAGGTCGTCTCGATCGCGAAGGTGATCGCCGACGCCCTCAGCGCGGTGTTCGAGGACACCTCGGTGAGCGAGATCTTCGGCGGCGCCAACCAGCACTGATCCGCCCCGACCGGTGGCCGGTCGGTGTCGCCGCCGCGCGGCGGATCAGTGCTCGAGGCGGCGGACGTAGTTCCACACAGCGATGGTGCCGCCCACGAACACGCCCGCCCACAGGCCCGTCCAGACCGCCAGCCACGCGAGGGCGCCGGTCGACGTGTCGGGCTGGACGGCTTCGAAGGCGACGAAGGCGATGACCGCGAGGAGCGGGACCCCCACGACGATCCCCGTCACGATCGCCTTGGTGTAGTCCTTGTGGGTGAAGTCCACTTCGCTCATGGCCCGAGGGAACCCGATGGTTGCGCGGCCGGGATAGGGCACAAAGTCCCGAGATGGCGGCCGGGCCGGCCGGCCGTGGGTTGTGAGCGGACGGGAACGCGCCGGTAGAGTGGTCGGCCGTCCCGGGGACGCCGTCGACGCGCGTCCCCGCCCATCGCCCCGAAGATCCTGGAGCAGCGCCGCATGGCCGAACTCACCCTCACCGCCGAGACCGGCCGTCCCACGGGCAGCCGGTCGTCCAACCGCCTCCGGGCGGAGGGCAAGATCCCCGGTGTGGTCTACGGCCTCGGGTCCGATCCGAAGGCCGTGGCCGTCGACTGGCGGGAGCTGCGCCAGGTCCTCACCACCGACGCCGGGCTCAACGCGCTGATCAACCTCGACGTCGACGGCGAGCAGCACCTCACCATCGTCAAGGAGCTCCAGCGCAACCCGGTGAAGCGCACCGTCACCCACGTGGACTTCATCCTCATCGACCGGGATGCGGACATCGAGGTCGAGGTGCCCATCGTGCTCGACGGCGAGGCCACCCTCGTCGAACGGGAGAACGGCACGGTCACCCAGGCGATGTTCAGCCTGACCATCGTCGCCAAGCCCGGATCCATCCCCGACCAGGTCACCGCCGACATCTCCGAGCTCGAGGTCGGCGGCGCCATCCGCGTCGGCGACCTGCCGCTGCCGTCGGGCGTGCGCACCGAGGTGGACCCCGAGGACCCGGTCGCGCTGGGCGAGGTGACCCGCGCCGCCATGGAGGCCGCCGCCGAGGAGGAGGGCGAGGAGGCCGCCGAGGGCGAGGAGTCGGGCGAGGCCGCCGCCGAGGCGAGCGCCGACGCGGGCGGCGACGACGAGGGCTGACCGCCGGCGGGGCACGCCCGCCGACCTGCTGGTCGTCGGCCTCGGCAACCCCGGGGCCCAGTACGAGCGCAGCCGCCACAACGTGGGGGCCGAGGTGGTGGCCCTGCTGGTCGAGCGCCACGGCGGCCGCCTGCGCCGCGGCAAGGAGCACGCCCACGCCGACGAGGTGCGGGTGGCGGGCAAGCGCCTCGCGCTGGCGATCCCGCAGACGTACATGAACGAATCCGGCCAGGCGGTGGCCCCCCTGGTGCGGCGCTACGGCGTCGAGGACGACCTCCACGCCCTCGTGGTCGTCCACGACGAGCTCGACCTGCCCGTCGGGCGTCTCAAGCTCAAGGTCGGCGGGGGCCTGGCCGGCCACAACGGCCTGCGCTCCATCAAGGCCCACCTCCACAGCGACGACTTCGTGCGCCTGCGCATCGGCGTGGGCAAGCCCCCGTCGAAGGAGCAGGGCGCGAACCACGTCCTCAAGCGGGTGCCGAAGGCCGAGCGCGTCGAACTCGACATCGTGGTGCAGGAGGCCGCCGACGCGGTGGAGTCGATCCTCGCCGACGGCGTCGAGGCCGCCATGAACCGGGTCAACACACGCGACTGAGCGAGTCGGTGATCAGGTGCGGCGCCGGGCGGGCGCCGCGACCTCAGGAGTCGCGGTCGTTGTACTGCTTGCCGCCGCCGCCCCACGACATGACGTCGAGGACGAAGCCGAAGGCCACGAACAGCCACCCCAGACCCTCCACGCCGGCGATGGGTGCGTAGGCGAGCGCGTAGCAGAGGGTCGTCCACGGCAGGATCAGGAAGCCGAGGAAGCCCATCCAGAACGAGTCGAACGCGAACGACAGGCGTTCGCCGAAGAGCCAGAGCAGGAACAGGGCCAGACGCGGCGAGAGCCAACTGGCGACGACGAGGAGGCAGCAACCCATGGGTTCCATCCTCGCAGAGCGCGGGCTCCGACGCTCGGACGGTCGCGGCTCGGACCGGCGCCCGACCAGGGATCGCGGTCGGCGGTCTGGGATGATGGGTCCGGTTCCGGTCGTGCGACCGAGCGAGCGAGAGGGGATCGGGGTGCGCAGGAGGCTGGTCGGGGCGGTGGTGCTGGGGGTGCTCGCGGTGGGCGCCGCCGCGTGTGGCAGCGACGACGGTGGTGGCGGCGAGGGCGCGGCCACCACGACGACGGCGGTCGCGGAGCCCGTCGACTACGCCACGCGGGGGCCGTACGCCGTGGGCGAGGTCGACCTGCAGCTCGACGAGGACCACGCGGTCGCCGTCTTCTATCCCGTCGACCGTGACGCGGTGGCCGACGACGCCACGCCGTACTCCTACTCCGGTGAAGACATCCTCGGACCCGAGGTCGTCTCGCTGCTGCCGGGCGCCCTGGCCGGCGAGATCGCCCCGCCCGACACCTGGGTCGACGTCCCGGCCAGCCCGGATGGCCCGTTCCCGGTCGTGCTACACAGCCACGGAGCAGCCGGCAACCTTCGCTTCGCCAACCTCCACAACAGCCACGTCGCGTCGTGGGGATTCGTCGTGGTCGCGGTCGACCACCCCGAGCGAGGCCTGGGCAACTCGATCACCAGCTCCCTCGGGGGCGCGGCGACGCAGGACGAGGAGCTCTCCTGCGAGGAGCAGCTCACGGCGCGCCTGGAGCGAGACGAGGACGACCCGGCGTCGGACCCCGATCTCGACCGCGACCAGCTGGCCGAGGCGTTCGCCCTGGTCGTCGAGGAGTCGGGTACCGGCGGGTCTCCCCTCGAGGGGACGGTCGACGCCGAAAACGTCGCGGCCGAGGGCCACAGCGCCGGCGGCCAGGCCACGGGATCGCTCGCCTACGACGGCGACGTGGACCTGTGGATCGGCCAGGCGCCGACGCCCCCGATACCGGGCGACGTCGACGTGACCGAGTTCATCTCCGTCGAGGAGGTGGAGGGCGACGACGGGGAGACGACGTGTGACTTCAACACCGACGTCGAGGGACTGCTCGCCGAGGTCGACCCGCCACCGGTGCCGTCGTTGATCATCGCGGCCGAGGGCGACGAGGTGGTCCCCGTGGACGGGGTCGAGACGATCTACGAGTGGCTCGAGGCGCCGAAGCGCCTGGTCGTGATCGAGGACAGCGGCCACGCCGTGTTCGTCGACCCGTGCCAGCCCATCCATGCCGAGGGAGGCCTGACCGGGTTCGTCGAGGCGCTCGGGCTCGACCCCGACGAGGTGCCGCTCGTGCGTCTGGGCGAGGACGGGTGCCTGCCCGAGGACACGCCCGCCGAGACGGTGTGGTCGTTCATCGACCACGTCACCGTGGCGCAGTTGAACGAGACCTTCGGCATCGACGCCGCGGCGGCGACGGCGAGCCTCGACCCGGGGTACCTGGCCGAGACCTTCCCCGAGCGCTTCGGAAGCGAGCAGTCCGAGCCGTAGCGACCTGACCCGGGGTCGCAGGCGACGGCGCCCCGACGTCGAGGTCTGCCAAGATGCCGCCCGTGGGGGAGGAGCCCGAGGATCAGGGCGGCGCGTCCGCGTGGCGGGAGATCCCGCCGGTGCCGCCTGCGCTGGTCAAGGCACCGTCCGCGCTCGTCGGCGTCGCGGTCGGTCTGGTGGTCATGGCACTGCTGGTGTGGCGCGGCCATGTCACGGCGGCCGTGCTGCTCGCTTTGCTCGTGACCGCCATCACCGTGGGGCGGCGCGTCTCGCCGTCGTTCGACGGGGGCCTGGCCCGGGTGCTGATGAGGGTCGGTCACGCCGTCGGCGTGGGACTGAGCTGGTTCGCGCTCGGGCTGACCATGGTCTTCGTCGTGGCACCGGTGTGGGCGGTCGCCCGGCTGGCCCGCTGGAACACCCTGGAGCCCGAGCCGAACCGCGGCCGGTGGGCCACTCGCGCGCTCCTGGCGTGGCGGCGCCACCCGGACAAGTCGTTCGCCGACGAACGGCGGGAGCTCCCGGGCGGTACCCGCCTGCACGGCGCGCTGGCGGCCCTCGTCCCGCTGCTGGTGCTGGCCGTGCTGCTCGGCCCGATGCGGGCCGAGACCCTGGCCTTCGCAGGCCGGGTGACGCCCGGCCACTTCTTCTTCGGTGGGGGCGAGCCCGCGCCGCCGCCGGTCACCGTCGCGAGCGCGGCCCCGACCGTCGGCGAGGGCATCCCCGAGCCCACCGGTGACGCGCCCGACGGCTATCCCCGGGTCGTCGACCTGTCGTTCCGGGACGAGCCCTGGGCCGCGGACCTCTTCGAGCAGTTCTTCCCCGTCGAGTTCGCGTACGACCCGTACCTCACCGTCCGGATCGCGAACCGGACGACCACCTACGTCAACGTGAGCAACCGCGAACGCCAGGGGTACGCGCCCGCCGGCGCCGACGACCCGGCGGCCCCCGAGGTCTGGTTCTTCGGCTCCTCGGCGCTGTTCGGCCAGGGCGCACGCGACGTGCACACCATCCCGTCGGAGATCGCCCGGCTCGCCGAGGAGGACGGGATCGTGATCCGGGCCCGGAACTTCGGCGTGCCCGGCTACTGGGCCTGGCAGGACGCGCTCCTGCTCGCCCAGCTCCTCACCGAGCGGGATCACCCGGACATGATCGTCATGTACGAGGGGTACAACGACATCGCCGGCACGCTGCCGCCCGGCTCGCCGATGGAGGTGTCGACGGGCTTCTCGGATCAGGTCCGCGACACGCTGATCGCGGCAGGCGCCCAGTTCTCGGGCGCCGACACCTCGACCACCGACCTCATCCCGAGGACCACCGTCCGCTCGCCCGAGAACGCGGCGCGGGTGTTCGGCCGGGCCGCCCGACTCGGACGGGTCCTCGCCGATCACCACGGCATCCCGATCGCGCAGTACCTCCAGCCCTCGCTCTGGACCCGCGACCTCCCCGTCGACGACGCCACCCTGGAGAACATCGGTGCCGACCGCGAGTACCACGTGACGGTGTCGCCCGGCTGGAACCAGGCCCGTGCCCTCATGGCCGTCGACGGGGTGGTGGACCTCGGCGACGTCCTCGACGAGTACGACCGCCTCGTCTACACCGACGACGTCCACATGGACGAGCGGGGCGCGCGGATCATCGCCGAGGCGATGTACGCCGACCTCGCCCCGACCCTCCAGGAGGTGGCCGCGGAGGAGCGGTCGGCCGCCTCGCCGTGAAGGTCGGCGCCGCGGGTGAGGCTTCTTAGACTCTCCGGGTGAGCCTCGCATCGCTGCCGGAATTGCTCCGGGACGAGCCCGCGGTCCTGCAGCTGCTCGGGCGCTCGTCTGCGGTCCTGGCCGTGCCCGAGGCGGCGCGTGCCTTCACCATCGCCGGGCTGGCCCGGATCAGCCGGCGGCGCCCGCTGGTCGTGGCGGTCCCCACCTCGGGCGACGCCGATCGCCTGGCGCGTGATCTCGTGGCGTTCCTCGGCGAGGAGGCCGTCGACGTCTTCCCGGCGTGGGAGACCCTGCCCTTCGAGCGGGTCAGCCCCAGCGTCGAGACCATGGGCCGGCGCCTGCGGGGCATGTGGCGGCTCCGCCATCCCGAGCGCCTGCCCCAGGTGTTGGTGGCGCCGGTGCGGGCGCTCGTGCAGCGCCTCGGCCCGCACGTCGAGGACGTCGAGCCCGTCGTGGTGCGCCGGGGCGAGGCGGTCGACGCCACAGCCCTCGTCGAGCGCCTCGTTGAGGCCGGTTACCGCCGCGAGTACCAGGTCGAGCACCGCGGCGAGCTGGCCGTCCGCGGCTCGATCATCGACGTGTTCCCGTCCACTGCCGACGCCCCGGTGCGCATCGACCTGTGGGGCGACGAGGTCGACCGCCTCACCGAGTTCTCCGTCAGCGACCAGCGCTCCACGGTCGACCTGCTCGAGGCGGAGGTCTTCGGGTGCCGTGAGCTCCAGCCCACCGACGACGTGCGGGCCCGGGCCGAGGCACTCGTCGCCGCCGAGCCGTGGGGGCGCGAGCAGTGGGACCGACTGGCCCGGGGCGAGACCTTCGACGGCATGGAGTCGTGGCTGCCCTGGCTGGTCGACGACGAGCACCTCCTGCCCGACCTGCTCCCCGACGACGCCCAGCTGCTGCTCGTCGAGCCCACCCGCATGCGCGACCGGGCCGCCGACCTGCTGGCCGAGGAGGCCGATCTGGCCACCACGCTGGCCCAGACGTGGGGCGCCGGCGACCGAGAGCTGCCGCAGCTGCACCTGCCCTTCGACCGCCTCCTGGCCCACACCGAGGTCCCCGCCTGGTCGATGACCAACGCCCCCGAGGGCCCCGACGTGGTCACCGTCGGCGCCCACGGCTGGGACCCGGTCGTCGGCGACGGGGCCCGCCTGGTCAAGCAGCTCGCCGACCTGCTGGCCGACGGCTTCCGAGTCGTCGTGGCCGCCGACGGCACCGGTTCGGGCGCCCGGGTGGGGGCACTCCTTTCCGAGCACGGGGTCGACCTCGCCGACCGCCTGGAGGCGTCGCTCCCGGCGCTCGGCGGCGCCGCGGAGCCCCTCGACCTCACCCGTCCCGGTGGGCATCTCGTGGTGGCCGGGCTGGACCGTGGGTTCGTCCTGCCGTCGATCAAGCTCGCGGTGCTGGCCGAGGCCGACGTCACCGGCCGGCGTCGGGCCCACCGGCCGCCCCGTGCCCGCCAGCGCGACGCCCGGGGGTTCTTCGACGACCTCAAGGTGGGCGACCACGTCGTGCACCACCAGCACGGTGTCGCCCGCTACGGCGGCATGGTCAAGCGGGCCATCGCCGGCCACGAGCGGGACTACCTGCTGCTCGAGTACCGCGGCGGCGACAAGCTCTACGTCCCGTCCGACCAGATCGACGCCGTGCGCCACTACACCGGTGGCGAGTCGCCCACCCTCAGCCGCCTCAACGGCTCGGACTGGCAGAAGACCAAGTCGAAGGTGCGCTCGGCGGTGGCCGAGATCGCCCAGGAGCTCGTGGTGCTCTACCAGACCCGGGTGAACAGCCCCGGGATCGCCTTCGGCGAGGACACACCCTGGCAGCGCGAGATGGAGGACGCGTTCCCCTACAAGGAGACGCCCGACCAGCTCGCCGCCATCGTGTCGGTGAAGCAGGACATGGAGGAGGCGGTCCCCATGGACCGCCTCGTCTGCGGCGACGTGGGGTTCGGCAAGACCGAGGTCGCCCTCCGGGCCGTGTTCAAGGCGGTGCAGGACGGCCACCAGGCCGCCGTCCTCGTGCCCACGACGCTGCTCGCCCAGCAGCACTATCAGACCTTCAGCGAGCGCTTCGCGCCCTACCCGGTGCGGGTCGAGGTCCTGAGCCGGTTCCTGACCGCGGCGCAGGCTCGTGCCGTCGCCCGGGGCCTCGAGGACGGCTCGGTCGACGTGGTCATCGGCACCCACCGGCTGCTCTCCGAGGACATCGCCTTCAAGAAGCTGGGCCTGCTCGTGGTCGACGAGGAGCAGCGCTTCGGCGTCACCCACAAGGAGGCCATGAAGGCGCTGAAGGCCGACGTGGACGTGCTGACCCTCACCGCCACGCCCATCCCGCGCACGCTGGAGATGAGCCTCACCGGCATCCGCGACCTCACCCTCCTCAACACCGCGCCGGCCGAGCGCCAGCCCATCCTCACCTACGTCGGCGAGTACGACGAGCGGGCCGTCTCCGAGGCCATCCGCCGGGAGCTGCTGCGCGACGGCCAGGTGTTCTTCGTGCACAACCGGGTCAAGGACATCGAGGCGGTGGCGGCGTCGCTCCGTGACCTCGTGCCCGAGGCCCGGGTGGCCGTCGCCCACGGCCAGATGGACGAGGGCACCCTCGAGCGGGTCGTCATCGACTTCTGGGAGGGCCGCTTCGACGTCCTCGTCTGCACCACCATCATCGAGTCGGGCATCGACATGCCCACGGTGAACACCCTGGTGGTCGACCGGGCCGACCTGCTGGGCCTCGGCCAGTTGCACCAGCTGCGGGGCCGGGTGGGGCGCTCGGGCCAGCGGGCCTACGCCTACCTGTTCACCCCCCAGGACCGGGCGCTGACCGAGGAGGCGTACGAGCGGCTCAAGACCATCGGCGAGGCCACCGAGCTGGGCTCGGGCTTCAAGATCGCCATGCGCGACCTCGAGATCCGCGGCGCCGGCAACCTGCTCGGCGTCGGCCAGTCCGGCCACATCGCCGCGGTGGGGTACGACCTCTACTGCCAGATGGTCACCGAGGCGGTGGCCGAGCTGAAGGGCGAGACGCCGTCCGAGCCCGCCGAGGTCAAGATCGACCTGCCCTTCGACGCCAACATCCCACCCGACTACGTGCCCAAGGAGGAGCTGCGGCTCGAGGCCTACCGCCGGCTCGCGTCGGTCACGACCGAGGCCGAGGTCGACGACATCCGGGTGGAGTGGCAGGACCGCTACGGCCCGCTGCCCGACGCCGCCGAGGCGCTGCTCGGCGTCGCCCGCCTACGCGCCGAGTGCGCCCGTCTCGACCTGCGCGAGATCGCGGTCACCAAGGGACCGTCGTTCGGCGGCCCGGCCTTCCTCGCCCGCTTCGCCCCGCTGGCGCTGAAGACCAGCCAGCAGATCCGCCTGAAGCGACTCTCGCCCAAGGCGGTCTACAAAGAGGAGGTGGGCCAGCTCCAGATCCCGGTGAACAAGGCCGACGACCTCGTCGACCACCTCGTCCTGCTGTTGCGGCAGCTCGTACCGCCGGCGGGCGCCTGACCGGCTCCTCGTTCCTCGGAGCGCCTTCGGCATCCGGTTCGTCGGTGGCGCGGCGCCGCTCCGCTCCGCCACGTGACCCCGGCCCGACACCCGTACGTCATCCCGGGCTGCCTTTGGCGGGGATCGGGGTCACCCTAGGATGATCCCCCTGTGACCCGAACCTCTCGTCTCCTCGCCGTCGCGCTCGCGCTCGTCCTCGTCGGGGCGCTGTCGGCGTGCTCGGACAGCACCACCAGCGGCGTCGCCCTCACCGTCGACGGCACCGAGGTCGCCCAGAGCGCCATCGACACCGAGATCGACGATCTCGCCGGCCTCGCCGACGCCTGCCCGTCCAGCCCCTTCGCCACCTCGTTCTGGGGCCAGGGCGGGAGCGGCACCGACAACGTCAGCACCACCGCCACCGCCAACATCCTCCAGCGCCGGGTCGTGGCGGTCATCCTCGAGCAGGAGTTCGAGCGACGCGGCCTCGAGGTCTCGGACGAGGCCCTGGCCGCCTCCGAGCAGGACTTCGTCAGCCAGCTCGACTCGGTGTGTGGCTCGCCGGCGGCCGACCCGACCACCAGCACCACCGTCGCACCGGACGCCGCCGGCGTCACCGGCCAGGAGGCCTTCGACGCGCTGTCGGCCGAGTACCAGGAGTTCCAGACCCAGCTCGGTGCCCAGGCCACCGCGCTGGGGGAGGAGCTGGCGGCGGAGGCGGCGGAGGCCAACGCGGCCACCGACGAGGAGGTGCGGGCCTTCTACGACGAGAACCAGAGCCAGTTCGACCAGCGCTGCGTCAGCCACATCCTGGTCGACGACGAAGCCACCGCGACCGACCTGCTGTCCCAGCTCGACGGCGGCGCCGACTTCGCGACGCTCGCCCAGGCCAACTCCACCGACACCGGCTCCGCCACCCAGGGTGGCGACCTCGGCTGCCAGGCCGCCGGTGCGTTCGTCCCCGAGTTCGAGGCCGCCATCGACGAGGCCACCGAGGGCGAGGTCTTCGGGCCCGTCCAGACCGAGTTCGGCTTCCACCTCATCCTCGTGGAGTCGAAGGGCGTCCAGCCCTTCGAGGAGGTGGAGGACCAGATCCGCCAGCAGCTCGAGGACCCGGGCGTGAGCCCGCTCGACGCCTTCATCAACGAGGCCCTCGCCGAGGCCGACGTCGAGGTCAACCCGCGGTACGGCAGTTGGGATGCCGAGACCCTCACCGTGGTGCCACCCGAGGGGCCGACCACGCCCACCACGCTCCCGGTGCTGCCCGACGTGGGCACGGCGACCACGCTGCCCGCGGCCGGAGGTTGACGGGGCGCGTCGTCGTCGTCGGGCTCGGTCCCGCCGGCCCCGATCTCGTCACCGCGGGCACCCTGGCGGCGCTCGCCGACGTGCCTCACCGCTTCCTGCGCACGACGCGCCATCCGGCGGCATCGGTCGCGGCGGGGGCGCCGTCGTTCGATCACGTGTACGAGGCGGCGACGACCCTCGACGAGGTCTACGCGACCATCACCGAGGCGCTCGTCGCCGCCGCGGTCGAGCACGGCGAGGTCGTCTACGCCGTGCCGGGCTCGCCGGTCGTCGCCGAGCGCACCGTCGAGCTGCTGGTCGCGGCGGAGGCACGGGGCGAGGTGTCGCTGGACATCCGGCCGGCGCTGTCGTTCGTCGACCTGGCGTGGGCGAGGCTGCGGGTGGACCCGATCGCCGCAGGCACCCGGCTGGTCGACGGCCAGCGCTTCGCGGTCGAGGCGGCGGGGGAGCGGGGCCCGCTGCTGGTCGCCCAGTGCGACCGGCCCGGCGTGCTCTCCGACGTGAAGCTCTCGGTGGAGGACGGTCCGGACGGGGTCGTCGTCCTCCAGCGCCTCGGGCTGCCCGACGAGGCGGTGTTCGAGGTGGCGTGGGACGACCTCGACCGGGAGGTCGGGCCCGACCACCTGACCTCGCTCTGGGTGCCCGAGCTGGCCGCCCCCGTCGCCCAGGAGCTGGTGCGCTTCGACGAGCTGGTGGTCACGCTGCGGCGGGAGTGCCCGTGGGACCGCGAGCAGACGCACGCCAGCCTGCGCCGGCACCTCATCGAGGAGGCCTACGAGACGGTCGAGGCCATCGACGGCGTCGACGTGGAGGCGGGCACCGGCTTCGAGCACCTCGAGGAGGAGCTCGGCGACCTGCTGTTCCAGGTGGTCTTCCACGCCACCCTCGCCACCGAGGAGGGCCAGTTCACCCTGGCCGACGTGGCCCGGGGCATCCACGACAAGCTGCGCCTGCGCCACCCGCACGTGTTCGGCGAGGTCGAGGTCGAGGGCAGCGGCGACGTGATGCGCAACTGGGAGCAGATCAAGAAGGCCGAGAAAGGGCGGGACTCGGTGATGGACGGCATCCCGACCGCCCTGCCGGCGCTGCTCTACGCCGCCAAGGTGCAGAAGCGGGCCGACAACTCCGGCTTCCAGTACCCGTCGCTGGAGGCGGCCTTCGCCGACGTCGAGGCCGAGCTGGCCGAGGCGCGGGAGGACCCCTCCGAGCACGAGGTCGGCGACCTGCTCTACGCCGCCACCGGCCTGGCCCACCACCTGGGCGTCGACCCCGAGTCGGCCCTGCGGGCGGCGGCGGATCGCTTCCAGGCCCGCTTCCGGGTCGTCGAGCGCCTCGCCGAGACCGAGGGCGTCGCCCTCAACGCCGCCGATGCCGCCACCCTCGACCGCTGGTGGGGTACCGCCAAGGCCGAGCTCGGCGCCTGAGCGTGCCGCCCGTCCCCCGCGCCCTGCGTTCTGGCACCGGATTTCGGTGCCAGGGCACCGAAATCCGGTGCCAGTTCGATCGGATTCGGGCGTGACCGACGGTCATCCTGACGCCGCTGGCGGTGAGGTGCCGGGTGAGTGGGCGCCGGCGCTGGCCGAGCTCGAGCGGCGGCGGGCGGCGGCGCACGCCATGGGCGGGGCCGAGCGGGTCGAGCGGCTCATGGCTGCCCGAGGCAAGCTCGACGCCCGCGCTCGGCTCGACCGGCTCTTCGACCCGGGCACGTTCGTGGAGCTGGGCACGCTCGTCGGCGGGCCCGAGGCGCCGGGCGACGCACTGGTCGCCGGCTTCGGTGACGTCGACGGCCGGGTCGTGCTGGCGATGGCCGAGGACTTCACCGTGCAGGGCGGCTCGATCGGGCCGGCGTCAGCGGGCAAGCGGTACCGCATCGCGCAGCTGGCCGGCCAGGAGCGGGTGCCGTTGGTCGTCCTGTTGGACGGCGCCGGCCACCGCCTCACCGCTGGCGAGGCGCCGGCCCGCACCCCGGGCGATCTGCTGGCCCTCGCCGACCTGTCGGGCCAGGTGCCGATGGTGTGCCTGGTGCTCGGTGCGTCGGCCGGCCACGGCGCGCTCGCGGCCCCGCTGAGCGACTTCGTGGTGATGACCGCACAGGGAGCGCTGTTCACCGGGGGTCCGCCGCTCGTGAAGGCCGCCATCGGTGAGGACGCGACCAAGGAGGAGCTGGGCGGCCCGGCGGTCTGCGAGGCGGCCGGCACCATCCACCGGGTGGTGGACACCGACGCCGAGGCCCTGGCGCTGGCTCGGCGCTACCTCTCGTACCTTCCCTCGCACGCCGGCGGCGCCCTCCCGGTAGCGCACGGCGGTTCCGACGACGGCGGCGACACGGGACCCCGGCGCCTCGACGACCTGCTGTCCGTGGTGCCCGTCAGCGACCGGCGGCCCTACCGGATGCTCGAGGTCCTGGAGCGACTCGTCGACGCCGGCAGCCTGCTCGAGATCCAGCCCGGCTACGGGCGCTCGCTGGTGTGCGCCCTCGCCCGGATCGGGGGTCGGTCGGTGGCGCTGGTGGCCAACGACCCGTCCGTGCGGGCGGGCACCATCGACCGCGACGCCGCGATCAAGGGAGCGGACTTCCTCACCTCGGTCGGCGCCTTCGGCCTCCCGGTCGTGTTCCTCGCCGACAACCCCGGGGTGCTGGCCGGCACCCAGGCCGAGCGCGACGGCATCCTCAAGTGGGCCGGGCGCATGTTCCAGGCAGAACGCCGTCTCACCGGGCCCAAGATCCACGTGACCCTGCGCAAGGCCTTCGGCTTCGGCTCCACGGTCATGGGCCACAACCCCTTCGACCACCAGACCACGACCTTCGCCTTCCCCAACGTCACCATGAGCTCGATGCCCGCCGGCCCGGGCGGCGCCAGCGCTGGCCTCGACGCCGACGAGCAGGCCCGGGTCGAGGCGGCGCAGGCCGCCGGCGTCTGGCGCATGGCCTCTTCCATGGGCGTCGACGAGGTCATCGACCCCCGCGACCTCCGCGACGCCGTCCTCTCCG
>CAZYPY010000039.1:0-22433 GCA_964649545.1 uncultured Microthrixaceae bacterium
GACGGGGCGAGGTGCCGGAGCGGAGCGCAGGCGCAGCGAGGGCGAACCCGATGCCGAAGGCGGCCACGCCCAGCGTCGCGCTCGACGCCGAGGGGCGACGTGCCGGAGCGGAGCGCAGGCGCGGCACCGACGAACCGGATGCCGAAGGCGTGCCGACGAAGGAGGCACAAAGCAGTAGGCCGTACGGCCCAGATCCGTCCTAACGTCCGGGGCGCGTGGTGCCGATGCTGCCCTTGTGCACTTCGAGCGACTGGTGATCGAGGCCGGCGACAACACCTTCACCCTCGACCTGCACCCCCGACTGACCGTCATCGCGGGCGTCGGCCGCCTCGAGCGCGAGGGCCTCGTCAGCGAGCTGGTCGGCGCGCTGAGCAGCAGCCGCCCGGGGGTGCACCTCGAGCTGGAGGAGGACTCGGGCCGGCACCTGGCGGTGTTCCGGCCCCACGGCGGTCGTCACCGGGTGGTCGACGTCGAGCAGGGCCTCGACATCTCCAGCCACTTCGCCCGCGCCGACGGCTCGATCGACCTGCTCGCCCGCGCCGGCCTCGACCCCCGCACGGCCAAGCGCCACCTGCGGATGAGCGCGTCGGACCTGACCACGAGCAGCCAGAGCGACCAGCTGATCCGTGATCTGGCCGCGGTCGACCAGGCCGCGCTGTGGGCGGCGGCGGACCACGTGACGGCCTGCGACGAGCAGCTCCAGGCCGAGGCCGACGCCACCGGCTCGACCCCCGAGGATGCCGCGGTGGTCGAGGAGATCGAGGCCCGCCACGCCGCGTTCCTCCGGGCTCAGGAGGCCCACGACCGGGTGCGCCGCCTGTCGTTCTTCACCGCGGCCTTCGCCACCCTCGGGGCCATCCCCCTGTCGATCCTCGAGGGGCCCACCACCGCCCTGCCCTTCGTGCTGTTCGCAGCCGTCGCCACCGGCATCTCGATGCTCTACTGGCGGCGGATGGAGAACGCCCGCGCCAAGGAGAACGCAGTGCTCGAGCAGGCCGGCGCCAGCTCCTACCTC
Organism: uncultured Microthrixaceae bacterium; assembly: GCA_964649545.1. Classification (GTDB taxonomy): domain Bacteria; phylum Actinomycetota; class Acidimicrobiia; order Acidimicrobiales; family DATDAH01; genus JAEUJM01. Next base: position 1,016 of record CAZYPY010000039.1, read on the forward strand.
GGCTTCCACCTCCAGCGGGTCAACGGCCTGCTGGCCACCGACCAGAACCGCCGGCGCCTGATGGACGCGGCCGAGGCCTACCGCGAGGCCCTCGCCGGCTGGGAGCAGGTGGCAGGGCCGGTCCAGGTGCAGTTCGCCATCGAGCACCACGAGGAGATCATGGCGGCCGCCCGGATGCGGCGGGACATGGGCACCATGGCCCTCGCTGCCCCCGCCATCGACAACGACCTCACCTCGGGAATGGCCCACGCGCTCATCGGCCGCCTCGCCCAGCTGCGGACGGTGGGGCCTCGGCGGGAGAGCTTCCCCCTGGTGCTCGACGACCCCTTCATCGAGCTCGACACGTCGGTGAAGCCGTCGCTGCTGGAGCTGCTCGGCCGGGCCGCGGCGAACCAGCAGATCATCTACCTCACCGAGGACGACGACGTGGCGTCCTGGGCCAAGATCGAAGCGCTGACCGGCGACCTCGCGGTGCTCGAGCCCTCGACTCCCGAGCCACCCCCTCTGCCCAGCCGCCGGGCCGCCCGCACCCACTGAGCCGCTTCCCCCGGCTCGGACCGCCCCGCCAGGCCCCTCGCTCGGCGAGGGAGCGCACGGATAGCGTCGCCGCATGTACTTCCAGGTGCGGTTGGCGACGGTCGCCGACGCCGAGGCGATCCGTGCCATCTACAACCTCGAGGTCCTGACCTCGACGGTCACGTTCGACCTCGTGCCGCGGACGCTCGCCGAGCAGCAAGCGTGGCTGGTCGACCGCAACGGCGCCCACGCGGTGCTCGTGGCCGCAGGGAGCGAGGACGGCTCGATCTGGGGGTTCGCGTCCCTCTCGCCGTTCCGTGAGCGCCCCGCCTACAGCACCACCGTCGAGGACTCGGTCTACGTGGACCGGGACCGCCAGGGCCTCGGCGTGGGCCGGGCCCTGCTCACCGCCCTCGTCGAGACCGCGACCAACCACGGCTTCCACACCGTGATTGCACGCATCGTGGGGGGCCACGACGCCTCGATCGCCCTTCATGCGTCCTGCGGGTTCGAGGTCGTGGGCACCGAGCGCGAGGTCGGGCGCAAGCACCGTCGCTGGCTCGACGTCGTGGTCATGCAGCGGATGCTCTGACCGAGGGACGCGCTCAGGCGCAGGCTCGACAGCGGCCGACCAGGTCGAGGCGGTGGTGCTCGGTGACGAAGCCGGTGCGGCTGGTGATCTCGTCGAGTGCGCCGTCGAGGGCGGTCTCCACCTCGGCGGGGACGGTGAAGTCGGCCACCGCGCCGCAGCCCGCGCAGATCAGGTGGTGGTGGTGGTGGCCGGCGAGGTCCTCGGTGAGCTCGTAGCGGGCGAAGTCGTCGGCGCCGTGGACGCGATGCACGACGCCGTTCTGCTCGAGCACCGCGAGGTTCCGGTACAGCGAGCTCTGGGCCAGGCGGCGCCGGCGGGCGAGGATCTCGGGGATGGTCAGCGGGTGGTCGGCGGCCTCGAGCACCTCCACCACCGTGCGCCGGTTGGTGGTGTAGCGCTGGTCCCCGGCACGGAGACGGTCGGCGACCGCGGCGTGGAGCTCCACCGCCCCACTCTACCCAGGAATGAGAATCGCTGAGAACCAGGAGACCCTCGAAGGTCAGCCGGCCGGCGGGTGGGGGCGGAGCTCGTCGGTCCGGTGCTCGTGGCCGCCGTGGTCGTGCGTGTCACCCCGGCCGTGGTGGTGCGCGCCGTCGTCCACCATCAGCGCGCCTCCATCCAACCGGAGCACGGCCCCCCGGTAGGCCCGGCCCAGGTGCTCGGCGGTGAGGACACGTTCCGGTGGCCCCGCGGCGACGAGCTCGGTGGCCAGCAGCACCAGGTTGTCCGCCGCCGCGGCTTCGGACAGGTCGTGGGTGCTCGTGACCACGGTGACCCCTCGATCGCGCTCCTCGGCGACGGTCGCGAGGATCGTCTGCTGCGAGGCCAGGTCGAGGCCGGCGAGGGGCTCGTCGAGCAGCAGCACGTCCGCCTGCTGCACGAGTCCCTGCGCCACGAACACGCGCTGGCGCTGCCCGCCGGAGAGCTCCCGCAGGTGGCGCTGGGCGAGCGGTGACAGGTCGAGCCGCTCGAGGGTCTGGTCCACCAACCGCCGGTCCTCCCGCGTGAGGGGACGCAGCGCACCACGGTGGGCGTAGCGGCCCATGGCCACCGCCTCGCGCACGGTGACGGGGAGGTGCTCGCCGGTGGTGGTGGCCTGGAGCACGTAGGCGATCCGGGGCCGCACGGCGGCGGGCTCGGCGCCGAGGACGCTCACCCGGCCCGCGGACGGGCGGCGGAGGCCGGCGATGGCGTTCAGCAGGGTGGACTTCCCCGAGCCGTTGGGGCCGATCAGGCTGGTGGCCTGCCCGGCCTGCAGCGACAGCGATCCGACGGCGAGCGCCACCCGGGCGCCGTAGGTGACGCGGAGGCCCTCGACCCGGACGGTCTCGGCGGCGGGGTTGCGGTCCACGATCCTCCACTCTACGGTGTCCCAAAGTAAGAGTAGTTCTCATTACTTCTACCCGAGGCCCCCCAGGAGACCGCCGTGATCCGTCGTCCCGCCCTGATCGCCCTGCCCACCGTCCTCCTCGTGGCGCTGGGCGCAGGCGCCTGCTCGTCCGAGGACGACGGCGGATCGGCCTCGGGCATCCCGACGGTGGTGGTGACCACGAGCATCCTCGGCGACGTGGTGGCCAACGTCGTGGGCGACGCCGCCGAGGTCGAGGTGCTCATGCCGCCCGGGGTCGACCCCCACGAGTTCGAGCTGTCCGCGGCCCAAGCGGCGCAGCTCCAGGAGGCCGACGCCGTCGTGGCCAACGGACTCGGCTTCGAGGCGGGCATGGCCGACGCGATCGAGACCGCCGAAGACGCGGGGGTCCCGGTCTACGAGGTCGCCCCCGACCTCGACCCGTTGCCCCTCGCCGAGGGGGCCCACGACCACGCCGACGACGAGGAGCACGCGGAGGAAGGCACCGGGGACGAGCACGCCGAGGAAGGCACCGGAGACGAGCACGCCGACGACGCGGCCGGTGGCGACGAGCACGCAGAGGAGGAGCACGCGGACGAGGGGGGTCTCGACCCACACGTGTTCACCGACCCGGCGCGGATGGCGGACGGGGCGGAGAACATCGCCGTCGCCCTGGGGGACGCCGTCCCGGCGCTCGCGACCGACGAGGTGACGGCCCGGGCCGCCGACTACGCCGACGAGCTGCGCGCCGCCGACGCCGCGATCGAGGAGCAGCTTGCGGCGGTCCCCGAGGAGCGCCGCGTCCTCGTGACCAACCACGAGGTCTTCGCCTACTTCGCCGACCGCTACGGCTTCGAGGTCGTCGGCACGGTGATCCCCGGCGGCACGACCCTGTCCGAGCCGAGCTCACAGGAGCTCACCGAGCTCGCCGACACGATCGCCGAGCTCGGAGTGCCGGCGATCTTCGCCGACGCCACCTCGGCCACCGACCTCGCCGACGCTCTGGCGGAAGAGGCCGGCCTCGACGTCGAGGTCGTCGAGCTCTACAGCGAGTCGTTGGGCGAGCCCGGCTCGGGCGCCGAGACCTACCTGGCCATGGTCGAGGCCAACGCCACCGCCATCGCCGACGCCCTCTCGTAGGATCGCCCCGTGCTCGACTGGTTGCTCGACCCGTTCCAGTACGAGTTCATGCAGCGGGCGCTGCTCGGCGGATCGCTCGCCGCGATCATCTGCGCGATGGTCGGCACCTGGGTGGTGCTGCGGGGACTGGCCTTCATGGGCGACGCTCTGGCCCACGGCGTGCTCCCCGGGATCGCACTGGCGTTCCTCTGGGGGTTCGACCTCACGGTGGGTGCCTTGGCCAGCGCGGCGTTGATGGTGGCCGGCATCAACCTGGTGAACCGGCGGGGACACCTCCGAGAGGACACCGGCATCGGCCTGCTCTTCGTCGGGATGCTCGCCCTCGGCGTGATCATCATCTCCCGCGCCCCCACCTTCTCGAACGAGCTCACCGGGTTCCTCTTCGGCAACGTGCTGGGGGTGACGAACGGCGACCTGTGGGCCCAGGCCGTCGCCGCGGTGCTGGCCATCGCGCTGGCGATCCTGCTCTACCGCCCGTTCCTCGCCCTCGCCTTCAACCCGGACAAGGCGGCGCTGCTCGGCCTGCGACCCCGCCTGGCCAACCTCGTCCTGCTCGCCCTCATCGCCGTGGCGGTGGTCTCGTCGTTCCGGGCCGTCGGCACCCTGCTGGTCTTCGGGCTGCTCGTCGCCCCACCGGCCGCCGCCTCGCTGCTCGTGCGACGGGTGCCGACGATGATGGCCACCGCGGCCGTGCTGGGGGTGGTCAGCGTCGCCGCCGGCCTGCTGCTCAGCTACCACTACGACACCGCGGCGGGGGCCACCATGGCCGGCGTGGCGGTGCTCGTGTTCTTCGTGATCCTGGCCGCTACTGAGGCCGTGCGCGCCCTGCGCCCCGTCAGCGGAGACCTGGCCGGCGCCACGGTCGCCTGAACGAGCGGCGCTCGGCGCGACCGGCTGCCGCCCGCCCGGGCCTAGCCTGACGGCGTGCTGGAAGCACCGGGCGTCGACACCGACGTCGACGTCGACATCGACATCGAGGAAGAGACCTCCAGGCGGGCGACCCGATTCGGGCTCGCCGGCCTGGTGTGGGCGTACCTCCCCGTCGTGCTCATCGCGAGAGGCTCGTTCGGCTACCTGTTCGAGGGCCAGGCCCTGCGCAACTGGTCGACCATCTTCGTGTCCCTCACCCTCCAGGCCATCCCGTTCCTCGTGCTCGGCACGGTGATCAGCGCGGTCATCTCGGCGCTCGTGCCCGCCTCCTGGATCGCCCGCGCCGTCCCCCGCCACACCGCGCTCGCCGTCCCCGCCGCGGGCGCCGCCGGTGCACTGCTGCCCGGCTGCGAGTGCAGCTCGGTCCCGGTCGCCGGTCGCCTCGTCTCCCGGGGGATCCCCCAGGGGGCGGCCCTGACGTTCCTCCTCGCGGCACCGGCCATCAACCCCATCGTCATGGTGTCGACCGCCGTCGCCTTCCCCGGCCGCCCCGAGATGGTGGGGGCGCGGTTCCTCGCCTCGCTCGTCACCGCGCTCATCGTCGGCTTCGTCTGGTCGGCCTTCGCCAAGCCCGAGTGGCTCAGCTCCCGGATGGCCGTGCACGACCACGGGGGGCGCCTCGACGGCTTCGTGTCCACCGCGGCGTCGGACTTCCTCCAGGCGGGTGGCTTCCTCGTCGCCGGCGCGGGCCTCGTCGCGGCCATGCAGACCCTGGTCCCCCCGAGCGTGTTCGACCACGTGGGCGGCTCCGGCATCGTGGCCATCCTGGTCATGGCCGGCCTCGCCATCGCGTTGTCCGTGTGCTCGGAGGCCGACGCCTTCGTCGCCGCGGGCATGACCCAGTTCTCGCTCACGTCACGCCTGGTCTTCCTCACCGTCGGCCCCATGGTCGACCTGAAGCTCGTCGCGCTGCAGGCGGGCGCGTTCTCGAAGCGCTTCTCGATGCGCTTCACGCCCCTCGTGCTCGTCGTCGCCGTCACCAGCGCCACCGTGGTCGGGACGGTGCTGCTGTGAGACGCGTCGACGCCGGCGTCATGGTCGCCCTGATCGGCGCCTTCACGCTGTGGATGGCCCTCACCCCCACCCACCTGCTGTACGTGAAGCCCTCGATGACCCGCTGGCTCGTGCTCTCGGGAACGATCCTCGTGGCCGTCGGCGTCCTCGTCGTCGTGCTCGGGCGTCGTGGCAGGCTCGACGAGACGGGCGAGGCCGCCGACGACAACCACGGGCACCGCCACCACGCCACCCGGGTGGGTTGGCTCCTGGCGCTGCCCCTGTGCGTCGCCGTGGCGGTGGGCTCGAATCCCCTGGGCTCCTACGCCGCCGGCCGCCAGAACTCGCAACGGGTCCTCCCGCCCGGCGAGTTCGACCTCGAGGAGTACCTCCGGGCGGGCTCGTTCGGCGGCCAGTCGCCGGCGCTGCGCCACGTCGACTACGTGCGGGCGGCCCAAGACCCGGACCAGCGAGCGCTGCTGGCCGAGCACACGGTGAAGCTGACGGGCTTCGTGGTCGAGGATGCCGACGGCGGGGGTCGTGGCTTCCTGCTCACCCGGTTCATGATCGGGTGCTGCGCGGCCGACGCCCTCGCGGTGCAGGTCGAGGTCCCGGTCGAGCGCGGCGACGTGCCGGCCGAGGAGACGTGGGTGGAGGTCGAGGGCACCCTCGACCTCGAGACCTCCCCGGACCCGGGCGAGTCCCTCGACCCCCCAGTGCTGGCCGTCTCCTCGATCCGCGAGGTGGACGAACCCGACGAGTACTACGAGTACCCGTGAGCCCCGGGAACCCCTACGGCCGCCGGGACGACCAATCCCCCGAGGGTCTCACCGCGCCCCGGCCCCGACCCCGACCACTCCCCTCATGAGCACCGACGCCGTCACCCTCCTCCTCGCGTTGTTGACCGTCGCCAGCTGGGCGGCGTCGGCCACCCTCGTGGCGGCGCACCTCTCCGGTGGGGTGCGCGAGCGCGTCCACGCGGTGCTCGCCGGTCAGATCCTCCCCCTCGGCTTCCTGGTCGCCGCCGTCTCGATGGCGGGCAGCCTGTACCTGTCCGAGGTCGCCGACTTCGTCCCGTGCAACCTCTGCTGGTACCAGCGCATCGCCATGTACCCCCAGGTCGTGCTCCTCGGCCTCGCCTGGCTGCGCCGCGACGAGGGCATCCGGGTCTACTCCCTCACCCTCGCCGTGATGGGCGCCGCCATCAGCACCTTCCACGTGCTGGTCGAGCGCTTCCCCTGGATCGAGGGCTCGGGTGGCGTCTGCGACCCGGCCAACCCCTGCACCATCCGGTGGGTGGAGGAGCTCGGCTTCATCACCATCCCCACCATGGCCCTGAGCGCGTTCGTGTTGATCGCGCTGCTGATGACCCACCTACCCTCGGGTGCGCGTGCCGACGCACCCCTCGACGAGATCGTGAGCGACGCCCCATGAGCAACCGACCGAACCCGAAGGGCAACCAGAAGGCCCGGGCCGTGGCCCAGGCTCGTCAGTCGACCAAGCGGCCGTCGCTGGCCCTCTGGGTGCTCGTGGGCATCCTCGGCCTCGCCATCGTCGCCGTGGTAGTGGCCGCGCTGAGCCAGAGCGATCCGGTCGAGGGCCAGACCGCGGCGGTGACGATCGACGGTGCCCCGCTGCCACAGTATCCCGAGAGCGGGGAGGACCCCGCGGTCGGCGAGACCGCCCCGACCCTGCGGGGCAGCACCTTCACCGGGGAGCCCGTCACCATCGGCGGCCCCGGCGACCAGCCCTCGATCGTCGTGTTCGTGGCGCACTGGTGCCCGCACTGCCAGGCCGAGGTCCCCCGCCTCGTGGAGTGGCGTGCGGACGGCACCATCCCCGAGGACATCCGCCTCGTGGGCGTCGCCACCGGCACCGACGAGAACCAGCCCAACTACCCGCCGCAGGCGTGGCTCGAGGGTGAGGACTGGCCCGGCGACGTCCTGGCCGACGCCGAGGACGGCGCCGCCGCCGAGGCGTACGGCCTGTCGGGCTACCCCTACTTCGTGGCCCTGAACGCCGACGGCACCGTGGCGGCCCGGGGCTCGGGCGAGCTCGACCAGCAGGGCATCGAGGAGCTGGTGGCCGCGCTCGAGCAGCCCGAGCAGTAGCGGTCGCCGACCGACCCGGCCCGACCCGGGGCGCCCCTCCCGGCGTCGGGCCCGTGCGGGGTCGGGTCAGCGGCGCACCCGGAGGGTGTCGGTGGCGTTCGCCTCGGTGAACTCGTCGAGCAGCGCCGCGATGTCCACGGTCCATTCGCCCGGAAGGGGGAGCTGGACGTCGTAGGCCGAGAAGTGGCCGGGGCCCGCCCGCTGGAGCGGGACCTCGAGCGACCCGACTTCACGCTCGGGCAGGCTCAGGGTCATGGTGAGCTCGGTGACCTCGGCGACGGCGCCCGTGGGCTCGACCGTGTACACGTGGATCTCCGTCGGTCCCACCTTGGCGGGATCGATGGTGAGGTCGACGAGCAGCTCGTCGCCCGCCGAGAGCTCGGCGGCGTAGGGCTGGGCGAGCGCGCTGCGGGCGGGTTGGGCGTTGACGAGCAGCGCGGTGACGGCCAGGACGGCCAGGCCGATCGCGGTCTCGACCCGGATCGAGCGCCGGTACCCGGCGACGACCAGGTCGTCGTCGATCGCCTCGCCGTCCTCCCGGGCCGCGGTCGCCGCCGGCCCGTAACCCCGCTGGACCCAGCGCCGGCCCAGGTAGCCGAAGCCGACCATCACGACGAACAGCGCGAGCTTGGCCAGCAGCAACTGCCCGTAGGTGGTGTCGGTGAGGGCCTCGAACCCGCCGACCTGGCGCCAGCTCTGGAAGGAGCCGGTCACCACCAGCGCGGCCACGGACGCGAAGGCGATCGAGGAGAAGCGGGGCACGACGAAGGCCAGCTCCCCGGGATCACGACGGGGCAGCAGGGCGGCGAGGACCACCACGAGGCCACCGAGCCACAGCGCGACGGCGCCCACGTGGACCACGTCGACGACGAGCGCGATCGGCACCAGGTCGCCCGCGGCGGCGTGGCCGCTCAGACCGAGGGTCAGGACGAGGGCGGCGCCGAGGAGACCGAGGCCCACCCGGGCCCCCGTCCCCGGCCCCGGTGCCGTTTCCGGGGTGGACCCCGCACCGGCAGTCTCGCCACGACCCGCCGTCGCCACCAGCAGCACGCCGGCGACGACGAGCAGGGCGATGCGCAACAGCGCGACGCGGCCGTAGCGCACGTCGAGCACCGAGGACACCACGTCGGGGTCGACGATGTCGCCCAACCCCAGCGCCCCCACGTAGGCGCCCTGGGCCCCCACGCTGACCACGGTGGCGCCGACCGCCACCCCCCACGCCCACCACAGCAGCGCGCGCACCCTCGCCAGGCCGAGGCCCTCGGGCCAGGCCACCAGGCAGAAGCCCGCGGCGCCGACCAGCAGCACCAGCGCGGCGAAGACCGCCCACCGGACGACCGCGAACACCACCCCTACGGCCTCGCTGCCGCCGTCCGCGGCCAGGAGCCGCCGGGCGAGGGCATCGGCGTCGCCGGTGGCGACGTCACCGACCTGGAAGGTGAAGGCGCCGTGGACCGGGTGGCCGTCGGTGGAGACCACCCGCCACGTCACGACGTAGGACCCGTCGGCCAGGTCGCCGAGGGGCTGGACCACGGTGTCGCCGCCGTCGTTGCGGGCGCCGCCGTCGTCGACGCGGTCGGCGTTGGAGTCGTAGACCCGGACCGCGCCGAGCGAGATCTCCACCGGCTCGCTGAACGACAGCCGCACCTCCGAGGGCGGCTCGGCGAGCACCGCCCCGGCGGCCGGAGAGGTGGTCTCGAGTTGGGCGTGGGCGGACGCGGGGCCCGCCCAGGCCACCAGCACCACCCCGACCAGAGCGATGCCGGCGAGGATGCGCTTCACGAAGTGAGCAGGTTACGGCGGGGAAGCGGTCGGCGGAACGCGTGGGCGAGCGCCCAGAGCATGACGAGGCCCACGACGTCGGTCAGGTGCAGCGCCTCGGCCCCGAGGGTGGCTCGACCTTCGAGCACGTCGACCGCGCTGGTCGCCGCGAGGCAGATCGACAGGACGGCGACGAGCGGGACCATGCCCCACGCACGGGCGGGCCGCCACGCGGCGAAGAGGAAGCCCATGGCGAGGGCCACGTCGAACGACCCCATCTCCCGGGCCACGTGCACGCCCGCGCCCGGCTCGGTGCCGAAGAGCAGGATGGGCAGGGCCAACACCAGCTGGACGGTGCCGAGAGCGGCCAGGCCCGCCCGCCACGGCAACAGGGCGTCGCGGTGGGCGACCTGCTCGTCGGCGGCCACTTCGGCGGCCATCGCCGCGAGGATCGTGGCCGACCGGTCGGGGACGGGCTCGGCCCGGTGCTCGACCAGACGATGGGCGAGCGCCACGGCGTCGGCCTGCCATGCCCGGCAGGCGGCGCACCCCGCCAGGTGCGCGTCGGCCGTGGGGTCCGCGACGTCGTGGCCGTCCAGGTGGGCGGAGACGGCTTCTCGACAGCGTGCGCAGTCCATGCAGAAAGGGTCGTTGGTCCCGGTCGAAAAGTTCCTCGGCGCCCCGCCGGCCCCCTACCGTGACGGGGTGGCGCCGGATCCGCTGACCGAGCTCGCGCTGGCCGCGAGGGACGGCGACCGGGTCGCGCTCTCCGACTTCGTGCGCGCGACCCAGCCCGACGTGCGCCGTGTGTGCGCCCACCTCGGCGACGAGGCGCACGCCGACGACCTCACCCAGGAGGTGTACCTCCGCGCCCTGAAGGCCCTGCCCCGGTTCCGGGGGGACTCGAGCGCACGCACGTGGCTGCTCGCCATCGCCCGCCACACCGCCATCGACTCGGTACGTGCCGCGGTCCGCCGTCGCAACCTGTTGAGCCGTGCCCGGCCCGCCGAGCCGGCGCCCGACGCCTCGGGCGGTACCGACCTCACCGCCCTCATCCACTCCCTCGACCCCGACCGGCGCACCGCCTTCGTGCTCACCCAGGTCGCCGGCTGCTCCTACGAGGACGCCGCCGAGATCTGCGGGTGCCCCGTGGGCACGATCCGCTCCCGCGTGGCCCGGGCCCGCGGCGAGCTCATCGAGGCCATGCGCCGCGCCGAGGCCACGTGAGCCCAAGCCACCAGGGCGGGGGCCCGGCCTGCGTGACCGGAACGCAGGAGACGGCGGCCCGGCGAGGCACGAGCCAGGAGCAGGCGACGTGAGCCCACCTCGGCGGGTGCTCGCCGCCCTGACCGGCCTCGTCACCGCCCTCGGCCTGGTGTTCGGCACCGCCGGGCCCGCGGCCGCCCACAACGTCTCCGGGGTCAGCTCCACCAACTACCTGACCACGCTCGAGGGGGTGACTCCCGAGACGCCGGGGATCGAGGTGCGGGTGGTGGAGAAGGGCAGCCGGATCGAGCTCACGAACACCAACGACACCAACGTGGTGGTCCTGGGCTACGAGGACGAGCCCTACCTGCGGATCGGCCCCGAGGGGGTGTTCGAGAACCAGCGCTCGCCGGCCACCTACCTGAACCGGGACCGCAAGGGCAGCCAGAGCGGCGGTGAGAACGCCGATCCCGAGGCCCCGCCCGAGTGGGAGCGGCTCTCCTCGGGCCAGACGGCGCGCTGGCACGACCACCGCATCCACTGGATGGGGTCGAGCGTCGACCGCCCCGACCGCCGCCTCGTCGTCGAGGACGAGTGGGTCATCCCCCTGCGGTACGACGGGGACCGCATCGAGGTCACCGGCCAGTTGCTCTGGATCCCCGGGCCGTCGCCGCTGCCCTGGTACCTGCTGATCGCCGGACTCGCGGCCCTGGGTGCCTTCGTGGGCGGCCGCCGGTGGTGGGGTCGCGGCCTGGCGGGGCTCCTGAGTGTGCTCATCCTCACCGACCTGGTGCACGTCATCGGGATCCTCGGGGCCCGGGCCGGCGGCCCCGACCTCGCGTCGATCGGCTCGAACCTGCTCTACTCGCTCGTGGCCTGGGTGGTCGGCGGCGTGGCCGTCTCGATGCTGCTGCGGGCGAAGCGCGACGGTCTCTTCGCGGCCATCTTCGCCGCCGTCCTGATCGCGATCTTCGGCGGGCTCCAAGACCTCGGCGTACTGAGTCACTCGCAGGTCCCTTTCGCCTGGGCGGAGGACATGGCCCGCCTGTTCGTGGCCGTCAGCGTCGGCCTCGGCGCCGGCGTCACCGTGGGGGCGGTCACCTCGCTCGTCCGGCTCGGGGCCTTCACGGTCGCCAAGGGCCCACCGCTCGCCGCCGCCGGACCGGCGATCTCGGGGAACGAGAGCGACGGCGAGGACCACGGCGACGACGACCGTTCCGGTTCCGGGGACTGACCGCCGCGGCGCCACGCTCCGTGGGTACGGCGCCGATAGCCTCCAGCCCATGCCCCGGACCGGCGCGGCGCGGCGCGGCTCCCACCCATGCGGGTGAGGCACCGCGCCCCGACCCGGGTGGTCCTGCTGGTCGGCGTGCTCACGTTCGTGGCACTGGCGCCCGCGAGCCCGGCCCGTGCCGCGCGCACCCACGGGGGCGGAGGGCAGATCACCCTGGTGCAGGTGGAGGAGACGAGCGCGGGCACCGTCGCCGTCGAGGTGTGCGTGGTGTTCACCCTCGACCGCGACCAGGCCGACACCGCGCGCGTCACGATGAGCGCGACGGGTCCCGGCGACGACGCGGTCGAGACGGTCCCCATGGCCGTCGGCGACCAGCCGGGCCTGCGCAACGGCGAGATACGGCTGCCGACCGAGGGCTCGTGGACGATCCAGGTGGCGTCTGCCTTCCCCCCCGCCGTGCTCGACGTCCCGGTGACGATCGACGACGACCTCCCGCTCGACGCCGGGGTCGGGATGCCCCTCACCAGCACCGTCGCCGGAGCGTCCTGCGTGCCGGAGAACGAGGCCCTGCCCTCGTGGCTCGTCGCCGGCCTGGGGACCGCAGGGGCGGTGGTGCTGTTCGGTGGCCTGCTGCTGCTGCTTCGCCGGGCCACGGCGCCCGCCATGGACGAGCGCGGGGACGTGGACCGAGATGATCCCGAGCACGCCGACGGGGGACGACCGCGGGGGCCGAGTCGGGCCCAACGACTCTGACCCTTCGGTCAGGGCACCGTTACCCTCGCACCATGGAGCCGAACACCGCCGACCCGACCGCCGACGGGACTCCCACCGCCTCCGATCCGCCGGCTCCCCCCGAGTCCTCCGAGGCGCCCGGCGACGCGTCGGCGTCCGGCGGCTGGGGGGCCGGTCGGATCCTGGCGCTGGTGCTCGCCTGCGCCTTCCTCGCCGGGGCCGTCGGCTACCTGGTGGGCGACCGCACCTCGGGCCCACCCGACAGCGAGGTCGACACCGGGTTCCTCCAGGACATGATCACCCACCACGACCAGGCCGTCACCATGGCCAGCCTGACCACCGCCTCCGCGTCCGACCCGTTGGTGCGGGACCTGGCCCGGGAGGTGCTCATCGAGCAGCGCTACGAGCTCGGCTTGATGGACGCCTACCTCCAGGCCCGCGACGAGGAGCGGGGCGAGGAGGACCGCGAGGTGATGGGATGGATGGGCCAGCCGCACGCGCTGGCCGACATGCCCGGCTACGCCAGCCCCGAGCAACTGGACGAGCTGCGTGAGGCCGACCCCGACGAGCAGAACGTGCTCTTCCTCGAGCTGATGATCGCCCACCACCAGGGTGGGGTGAGCATGGCCGAGTACGCCGCGCGCCACGCCGAGGATCCCCGGGTGCGCCGCATCGCCGAGGTCATGGCCGAGGTGCAGACCCAGGAGATCCGCGAGTACGAGCTCATCCTGGCCGACCTCCCGGAAGGCTGACCGGGCAGCGGCCATGGACCGTCGCCGAGACGGACCCGGCCTCGGCGACCTCGTCGCGGCGACGCCGGCCGACCGGGACCGGGTCGTCGACCTCCTGCGCGCGGCGAGCATCCTCGCCGTCGTCGCCGGCCACTGGCTCATCGCCACCGTGGTCCGCGAGGAGGGCCGCCTGCAGGGCACCAATGCCCTCGCCTCGATGGCGTGGCTCCAGGGACTGACCTGGCTGTTCCAGGTCATGCCGGTGTTCTTCCTGGTCGGCGGGTTCGCCAACCTGCGGTCGCTCGAGGCGCACGGTGGGCGGGACACCGGCGCGTTCCTGGCCGCCCGGGCCGACCGGCTCCTGCGCCCCACGGTGGTCTTCGCGGCGATCTGGCTGGTCGTCGGGCCGGCGCTGGTGGCCTGGTGGTCCGAGCCCGAGTTGGCGGCCGACGTGGCCCGGATCGCCGCCCAGCCGCTCTGGTTCCTCGCCGTGTACCTGCTGGTCGTGCTGGCGGCGCCGATCCAGCTCCGGTGGCACCGCCGCGCCCCTCGGGGGACACTGCTCGGGCTGGTGGCCGTCGTCGTCGCTCTCGACGCGGTTCGGCTGAGCGACGTGGCGCCAGGGCCGGCGGTCCTCAACTACCTGGCGGTGTTCCTGTTCGCTCAGGGCCTCGGCTTCCTCTACGCCGACGGTCGCTTCTCGGGCGTCCCGCCCCGACGGTCGTTGGCGGCGGGGGCCGCCGCCGTCGCGGTGCTGGTGCTGCTCACGACGGTCGGGCCCTACCCGGTGTCGGTGATCGGGCTGCCCGGTCAAAGGATCTCGAACATGAGCCCGCCGACGGTGGTGATCCTCGTGCTCGGGGTGGCCCAGGCCGCCCTCCTCCTCGCCGCCCACGACCCCCTCGCTCGGTGGCTCGAGCGGCCCCGCGTGTGGCGGGTGACGATCGCCGCCAACCTGGTCGTACTCACCACCTTCCTCTGGCACCTCACCGCGCTCGTCGCCGGCGGGGCGGCGCTGCTCGCCCTAGGCCTGCCGGTGGTGGCCCCCGGCACGACGGACTGGTGGCTCGAGCGCCCGCTCTGGCTCGCCGCGGCCACCGCGGTGCTGGCCGGGCTCGTGCTCGCACTGTCGCCGGTCGAACGCGGCCGGGTGCCGACGCCCACCCCAGGCCACGTCGCCCGACGCGCGCTGGGCATGGTGGCCGCCTTCCTGGGCCTGGCGGGCCTGGCCCTCGCCGGGTTCGCCCACCCCTTCGAGGCCGGGCGCGGCGACCTCCTCAGCCTCCGACTCGCCCCTGCCGTCGGGGTGGCACTGCTCGTGGGCGGCTTGCTCAGCGCCCGGGGACCAGCAGCCCCCCGTTGACTCAGGCCTCCTCGAGTAGCACCGCCGACGGGTCGCGCTCGACCCTGGTGACGCCCCCTCGACGACCCCCCGGCCCCGGCCCCAGCCGATCGCAGGGCCGGGGCCGGCGTCGCTCACATCAGGGGGTCGGGCGGCGCGACCGCACCAGGGCGAGGCCACCCAGTCCGATGGCCGCAATCACCAGGACCACGACGGCAACGGTGCCGGCGTTCGAGTCGTCCTCGGACGAGGACGACTCGCTCGACGCGGTCTCCTCGTGGTCGCCGGACCCGGTCGTTGCGGTGTCCTCGGCGTGGTGGTCACCCTCCTCGCTGTGATCCGAGGAACCGCCCTCTGCGGCGTGGTGGTCACCCGCGGCCACGGCCACCTCCCCGGCGGCGATCACCTCGACGCTCGGCGCCGGGCGCTCGGGCTCCTCGCCCTCGCCGTCCCACTCCTCGATCCAGCGGTTCTCGCCCTCCTCGCAGGTCTGCACGGTCTTCAGGTAGAGGGTGGCGCCCACTTGATCGGCGGCGGGCGTGAGCTCGAGCTCGAACTCCTTGGACTCGTCGGTCGGCAACTCCTCGCCCGCACTGGCGGTCCACGTGACCACGCCGTCGCTCGAGTCGATGCCCCAACCGCTGGTGGCCACGCCCGAGGCCGCCTCGACCCCCTCGGGGAGCTGCACCGCCACCGACGTGGTGGGCGACTCGTCGCACCCGTGGCCGATGGTCAGGGCGACGGTCGTGGCCTCGCCGGCGGGGATGGCGCTCACGTCGGGCTCGACGTGGGCGAGTGCCGGTGCCGCGGCGAGGACCACGGCGGCGGTGGCGGTGGCGGTGGCGCTCGCCACAAGGGCGGTGCGCAGGGGGCTACGGATCATAGGTGCGGCTCCTCGGAGTCGGCGCGTCGGAGGCCCGACTGCGAGCGCAGCGGACACGAAGCATTGGTCGTGCGGCCCGGCCCGATGGTTCCCACCGCCGCCGACGACCGGTGGCCCCGAACCGACGCGAGGCGGCCCCGACGCCGGCAGGACCGGGCGACGGGGCCGCTCTTCCAGGTGGGCCGGGGAGGATTCGAACCTCCGTAGGCGAAGCCGACGGGTTTACAGCCCGGTCCCTTTGGCCACTCGGGCACCGACCCTTGGAGACAACGAGACTACCGCCTGTAGGGTCCAGTCATGCCAACGTTCGACGTCGTCTCCGAAGTGGACGCGCAGGAGGTGCGCAACGCGGTCGACCAGGCCAGCCGGGAGCTCGGCCAGCGGTACGACTTCAAGGGCACCAACTCGTCCATCGAGCTGGGCACCAACGAGATCACCCTCCACACGTCCAGCGAGGATCGCCTCACTGCGCTGACCCAGCTGCTCGAGGAGAAGCTGGTGAAGCGCAAGGTGAGCCTCAAGGCCCTGGACTACGGCAAGGTCGAGGAGGCCTCCGGTGGCACCGTCCGCCAGGTCGTCACCCTCGCCGCCGGCATCTCCTCGGACAAGGCCCGCGAACTCAACAAGTTCATCAAGGGCCTCGGCCTGAAGGGCATCCAGTCCCAGACCCAGGCCGACCAGCTGCGGGTCAGCGGCAAGAAGCGCGACGACCTCCAGGCCGTCATCGCCGCGCTGCGCGAGGAGGACTTCGGCATCCCGCTCTCGTTCAGCAACTTCCGCGACTGATCGCTCCGCCGGCGCGGGTCAGCCGGCGCCGGCTCAGCGGTCGAAGAGCTCGGCGGCGTCGAGCGCCAGCCCGGGGAGGAGCGGGGTCGTCAGCTGCTCTCCGCCGCCGACCTCGAAGCTCACGTCGAACCGGGGTGCATCGGGCTGCGACCGGCGGTGCACGTTCACCCGGTCGACCGCGGTGTCCACCAGCCAGAGCTCGGGGAGGCCGGCAGCCTCGTAGCCGTCCTTCTTCGTCCCGACGTCGAAGCACCACGTGCTGGGCGAGCGGACCTCGATGGCCAGGTCGGGCATGCCCTCGAAGCGTTGCGGGCCTGGTCCCCGGCCCGGCGCCGCCCACCACAGGTCCGGGACGTAGACGTTGTGCTCACCCGCGGGGAGATCCTGCTCGAGTCCGGGCCGACCCAGGTCTCGATGGGCACGACTGAAGGTCTCGAGCTCGTCGGCCAGCCACAGGACGAGGTCTTGGTGCCTCCGGCTGGGTGTGTTCACCACGATCTCCCCGTCGATCAGTTGCGTGTGCCTCTGTTCGCCAGGGAGGGCGAAGAACTCATCCACCGTGATCTTGCGCGACTGGGGCGCGGTCACAGCCATGACCGGGACGGTACCGGCGGCCTCGGACCCCGACAAGGGTCGTCGCCGCGCTGCCGCCCGCTAGGCGTCGTAGTAGCCGGAGTGGATGTAGACGCAGGGGATGCCGTTGGCGTGGAACATGTCCACGTTGCGGCGGTCGTCCTCGAAGGCGAGGCGCAGGTCGAAGCCGTAGTCGCGGAGCTCGGCGACGGTGCGGTCCTTGAAGTGGCGTGACGCCATGTAGTCGGCGTGCTCGCGCATGATGAGCAGGTCCCAGCGGAGCTGGTAGCGGTCGAGCCAGCCGAGGGTCTGGGGCTGCACCCGGATGGGGCGGGCGGTCAGCAGGATCACCGTCAGCTCCTCGTCGAGCAGGCTCAGCAGGCGGGCGACCTCGTCGATCAGGGGGTCGTCGCCACAGGCGTGGAAGAAGGCCTCCCAGTCCCGCCGCGGGTACTCCAGGTAGTGCTGGCGGCCGGCAGCGTCGGACAGCACCCCGTCCATGTCGAACACGACCGCGGGGCCCGGCTCGACCCGCTCCTCCCGCCAGTACCAGTTGTACCAATCGCCCGCGACCGCTCCCGGCACGAGCCGCTAGTCCTCCTGGGGCGACTCGGCGGCCCGGTTCCGGATCTCGTCCACGACGGCCGGGTCGGCCAGGGTGGTGGTGTCGCCCAGCACGTGGCCGTCGGCCACGTCGCGCAGCAGACGGCGCATGATCTTGCCGCTGCGGGTCTTGGGCAGGTCGGGCACGAAGATCACCGTCTTGGGTCGGGCGGTGGGCCCGATCTTCTTGGCCACGTGGCCGCGGAGCTCCTCGCCCAGCTCGGGGCTCGGGTCCTGGTCGCCCTTGAGGATGACGTAGGCCATGATCGCCTGGCCGGTCGTCGGGTCGGTGGCGCCGACGACCGCGGACTCGGCCACCGAGGAGTGGTCGACCAGCGCCGACTCGACCTCGGTGGTGGAGACCCGGTGGCCCGAAACGTTCATCACGTCGTCGACCCGGCCGAGCAGCCAGAGGTAGCCGTCGTCGTCGATCTTGGCCCCGTCGCCGGCGAAGTACCGGCCCGGGTACTTGCTCCAGTAGGTGTCCCGGTAGCGCTCGGGGTCGCCGTAGATCCCCCGGAGCATGCCCGGCCACGGTCGGGTGAGGGTGAGGTAGCCGCCGCCCCGCTCGATGGGGTTGCCGGCGTCGTCCACCACCTCGACGCCGATGCCCGGGAGCGGGAAGGTCGCCGAGCCGGGCTTCGTCGTCGTCACCCCCGGCAGCGGGGTGATCATGTGGCCGCCGGTCTCGGTCTGCCACCACGTGTCGACGATCGGGCAGCGCTCGCCGCCGATGTGGGTGTGGTACCACATCCACGCCTCGGGATTGATGGGCTCGCCCACCGTGCCGAGCAGGCGCAGGCTCGACAGGTCGTGCTTCTCGGGCTCCTGGGTGCCCCACTTCATGAAGGTGCGGATGGCGGTCGGCGCGGTGTAGAGCTGGGTGACGCCGTAGGTCTCCACGATCTGCCAGAGCCGGTCCTTGCCCGGCGTGTCGGGGGTTCCCTCGTAGATCACCGAGGTGGCCCCGTTCGTGAGGGGGCCGTAGACGATGTAGCTGTGCCCGGTGACCCAGCCGATGTCGGCCGCGCACCAGTAGACGTCGGTCTCGGGCTTCAGGTCGAAGACGTACTTGTGGCTGAAGGCCACGTGGGTCAGGTAGCCGCCCGTGGTGTGCATGATGCCCTTGGGCTTGGCCGTGGTGCCCGACGTGTAGAGCAGGTAGAGCAGGTCCTCGGAGTCCATGGGCTCCGGCGGGCAGTCGGGGGACGCCGCCGCCATGAGCTCGTGGTACCAGTGGTCGCGACCCTCCTCCATCTCCACGTCCTGGCCCGTGCGCTCGACCACCACGACCGAGCGCACCGTGGGCGTGCTGGCCACGGCGGCGTCGACGTTGACCTTCAGGCCCGAGGGGGTGCCACGGCGGTAGCCGCCGTCGGCGGTGATCACCACCCCGCACTCGGCGTCGTTGATGCGGTCGATCAGCGAGTCGGGGGAGAACCCGCCGAACACGACGGAGTGGGCGGCGCCGATGCGGGTGCACGCCAGCATCGCCACCGGCAGCTCGGGGATCATCGGCATGTAGATCGCCACGCGGTCACCCTTGGCGACCCCCAGGCCCTTCAGGACGTTGGCGAACCGGCGGACCTCGTCGTAGAGGTCGGCGTAGGTGATGGTGCGGGTGTCGCCGGGCTCGCCCTCCCAGTGATAGGCGACCTTGTCGCCCCGGCCCGCCTCGACGTGGCGGTCGAGGCAGTTGTAGGAGACGTTGAGCTTGCCGCCGAGGAACCACTTGGCGTCGGGCAGGTCCCACTCGAGGATGGTGTCGAAGTCCTCGAACCAGGTCACGAGCTCTCGGGCCTGGCGGGCCCAGAAGGCCTCGACGTCGGCGTCGGCCTCGTCGTAGAGCGACCGGTCGTTGGCCAGCGCGTTCGCGGCGAAGTCGGCCGGCGGCGGGAAGGTGCGCTCTTCGACGAAGTAGTTCTCGATGGTCGCGTCGGACATGGATCCCCCTGGACGGAGTCGATCGTGGTGCGGCGCCGATCCTAGTGACCACTCGACTCCGCTCCTTCAGCCCACCACCCACTCCAGCGTGAGGAACGCACCCAGGCCGCCGGGGTCGAGCAGGGCCTCGGCCTCGGTGACCCGGCTGCGCGCGCGAATGGCGGCGAGGTCGCCGAGGTGGGCCCGCTCGGCCCAGATGCGCTTGCCCTCCGCGACGAGCTCGCCGATGCCGTGGACGGCGAGGAATTCGGCCTGGGATCGGTTCCCGTCGGGGGGTCGGCCGGCCGCGTACGCGAGCTGGTCGACCGCCACCTCGACGGTGATGTCCTTGGTCCCGGGGGCATCGAGGGGTGGACCACCTCGCTCGTGGCCGCAGTAGGTGCGCAGCCACTCGTCCGGCGACCGCGACGCCATCGAGGCGGTCGTGTCGGCGTAGTCGATCACGACCACCCGGCCACGGTCGAGCAGGCCCAGGGCCGCCCCCAGCCACGCCGCCGCCTGTTCCTGCACGGGCACTCGCGACCCCGGCGCGGCCTCGAGCCCGGCGAGCACGGGGGGCAGGTCGTCCAGGGCCACGAGCACCTCGGCGCCGGCGTCCACCCACACCTCGCCCCAACCGTCCGTGGTGCGTTCGACCAGCCGGAAGGGGAGGTTGTCCAGCAGCTCGTTGGCGACGACGACGCCGGTTACGGGATCGTCGGGGAGATCGGCCCGGGACTCGACCCCGTCCGGGTGCCGCGAGCGCTGCGCCGCCGACCGCTCCACCGCGACGTAGCGCAGTGCGCCGGCGCACTCAGGCTCGGCCGCGAGGAAGGTGCGGGCCAGGGTCCCCGGCCCCGCCCCCGCGTCCACGACGGTGAAGGGGTCGGGCCGGTCAAGCTCGTGCCACCAGGTGTCCAGCGCCCGGGCCAGCACCGCCCCGAACAGCGGGCCCACCTCGGGGCTGGTCAGGAAGTCGCCTCGCCGGCCCGCCCGTCCCCCAGTGGCGTAGAACCCCTTGACAGGGTGGTACAGCGCCTGCTCCACGTAGTCGTCGAAGCGCTGCACGATCAGTCGAGATCAGCCACAGGCCGTCGCACGGGCGAGGGCGGCACACACCTCAGCCATGCGGTCAGGTCCGAGCTGGGCCACCCGATCCGTGCACAGCGACGGACGGATGAGACTCGTGTTGTCGACGTTCAACACGCACGGCACCGGCAGTCCGTCCGACTCGTCGAGTGGCACCTCGGTCGGAATGCCCCGGACGGTGCGGGTCACCGGGATCGCCAACACCTGGTTCATGACGTCGACGGCCTCGTTCCGAGTGAGGATGAGGAAGGGCCGGCGCCCCGATTCGGGGTGCTCGTACCACCAGATGTCGCCTCGACGGACCATCGGCCGACGGGCTACCACGGGTCGAAGCCGGCGGCGGCTTCCTCGGCGTCGAGGCGCTGGAGCATCTCCCTGGTGCTCGCGTCGCCCGCACCCACGAGATCGCCCCACTCGTCCGGCGTCGCCTGGGGAACGCGCCGGTAGCCGTCGGCGATGGCGGCGCCGATCGCCCGGTCCGACGATCGGGCGAGCGCCTCGGTGAGGAGATCACGGATGAGCGCGGACCGCGAGCGTCCCAACCGCGCCGCCTCCTCGTCGAGCTGATCCACGAGCTCATCGCTCAGTTGGACCATCGTCTGCGTTCGAGCCATAGCCCTATGGTAGCCCTATGAGATCAGGCCCGGCTGGCGACGGGTTCGGTCAGGGTGCGGACGCGAGCGCCAGCGGAATCCGACCGCTCTCGGTCGAGGTCAGGGCTCGGGGTGGCGCGGGCGGGATCAGCCGCCGCTGGCGACCAGGCTCACCGCGTCCCCGAAGTGGGTGACGACGCCGGGGACGATGCCCCAGGCGACCGTGGCCACCACGGTGATGGTGATGGCCGCCACCAGCGAGACCGGCACCTTGATCCGGGCGCGGTCCTCGTCGGGCACCGGGTTCATCCACATCTCCCGGGCCACGTTGG
>CAZYPY010000040.1:0-1692 GCA_964649545.1 uncultured Microthrixaceae bacterium
GTGGCCATCTCGGGCTCGGTCATGCCCTGGGTGGTGACCGACGGGGTGCCGATGCGCACGCCGCTGGTGACGAAGGGTGAGCGGGGGTCATCGGGCACCGTGTTCTTGTTGAGGGTGATGCCGGCGAGGTCGAGGACGGACTGCGCCTCCTTGCCGGTGAGCTCGGCATCGAAGGGGCGCAGGTCCACGAGCATGAGGTGGTTGTCGGTGCCGCCCGAGACGAGCCGGAAGCCCTCCCGGCCGAGGGCGTCCGCCAGGGCGGCCGCGTTCTTCACGATCTGGGCGGCGTACTCGCGGAACGCCGGCGTGGCCGCCTCGCCGAAGGCGACCGCCTTGGCCGCGATGACGTGCTCGAGGGGGCCACCCTGCAACCCGGGGAAGATGGCCTTGTCGATGGCGGCGCCGTGCTCCTCACGGCTGAGGATGCATCCGCCACGGGGGCCCCGCAGGGTCTTGTGGGTGGTGAAGGTGACGATGTCGGCGTGGGGCACCGGGTTGGGGTGGGCGCCACCGGCGATGAGGCCCGCGATGTGGGCGGCGTCGAACATGAACAGCGCCCCCGCCTCGTCGGCGATGCGACGGAACGCCTCGGCATCGATGGTCCGGGAGTAGGCGGTGGCGCCGGCGACGATCAGCTTGGGGCGGCACTCGAGGGCCTGGGCGAGGATGGCGTCGTAGTCGAGACGCTCGTCGCTCGGGGTGAGTCCGTAGGGCACGAACTCGTACAGGCGGCCACTGATGTTCACCGGCGAGCCGTGGGTGAGGTGGCCGCCGTGGTCGAGCGACATGCCCATCACCGTGTCGCCCGGCTGGAGCAGAGCGAGGTACACGGCCACGTTGGCGTTGGCGCCCGAGTGGGGCTGCACGTTGGCGTGCTCGGCGCCGAAGAGCGCCTTGACCCGCTCTCGGGCGAGGTCCTCGACCTCGTCGACCACCTGGTTGCCGCCGTAGTACCGCTTGCCCGGATAGCCCTCGCTGTACTTGTTGGTGAGGACCGAGCCGGTGGCCTCCATGACCGCCGGCGAGGTGAAATTCTCCGAGGCGATGAGCTGGATGGTGGTGGTCTGGCGCTCGACCTCACGGTCGATCATCGAGAAGAGCTCGTCGTCGCGCTCGGTGCTCCAGGGCATGCGGGGGTCGCCTTTCAGGACAGGGGGTTGCTGCGTTCGATCTCGGTGATCTGGGCGAGGCGGCGCTCGTGGCGGCCGCCCTCGAACGGCGTGGCCAGCCAGAGGATGAGGATCTCGGTGGCCAATCCGTCGGCGACGATGCGCCCGCCCATCGACAAGACGTTGGCGTCGTTGTGCTCCCGGGAGAGCCGGGCCGTGAAGAGGTCGTTGCAGAGCGCGGCACGCACGCCGTCCACCTTGTTGGCCGCCATCTGCTCGCCCTGGCCGCTGCCGCCGAGCACGATCCCACGGTCGGCCTCTCCCGCGACCACGGCCCGGCCGACGGCGGCGCAGATGGGCGGGTAGTCGCACGACGCCTCGCTGTCGGTGCCGAGGTCGACGGCCTCGTGGCCGAGGTCGGCCAGCACCGTGAGCAGGTGGGCCTTCAGCCGGAAGCCGGCGTGGTCCGAGCCGATGGCGACCTTCATGGCGACACCCCGGTGGTCGTGGACGCCGGCGGCGCCGGCGCGACGGGTGGCGGAGGAGGTGGTGGTGGTGGAGGAGGAGGAGGAGGAGGAGGAGG
>CAZYPY010000040.1:1792-21411 GCA_964649545.1 uncultured Microthrixaceae bacterium
CGACGGGTGGCGGAGGAGGTGGTGGTGGTGGAGGAGGAGGAGGAGGAGGAGGAGGAGGAGGAGGAGGAGGAGGAGGCGGAGGCGGCGGCGGGGCGCTCGCACCGGCACCGTCGGACGGGCGCCCGAACCTCGAGCGGAACGACCCGACCGCGGCCGGCGGCATGGGCGGCGGGGGCGGCGCCGAAACCACGGGCCAGAGGAGGTCAGCCAGCCGAGCCACCAGGTCGTCGAGCTCGGCGGCGGTGCGCTCGTAGTGCTCGAGGGAGCGACCGATGGGGTCGGCGACGTCGTCCTCCAGCGAGGCCCCCATGTGATCGGTGGCCCGGCGACCCTCGGCGGCCCGCGCCAGCCACGTCGCCTCGGCCTCGTCCGGCCGGCGGGGACCGATGGCCGAGCCGCGCCGGACCAGCTCCTTCAGGGTGAAGGCACGCGGCGCGACGTCGTTCGCGAGCACCACCGCCTCGCGCACGTGCATGCGCTCCATGCCGAGGATCAGGTCGGCGGCACGGAGCATGTCAGCGGTCATGACCCGGCTCCGGTGCTGGGTCAGGTCGTGGCCCTTGCGGCCCACCACGGTGACGCCGTGGGGCGACGCGGGCTGGCCGTCCTTGAAGAGCCCGGCCGACGAGACGTGGCCGGGGACGCCGCGGACCGCGAGCTGGTAGGCCAGGAACGCCTGGGCCATCGGGGACCGGCAGATGTTGCCCGAGCAGAGGACGAGGACGTCGATCTGGCGATTGTACGGAATGACCCACCCCTTCCTAACTTGACCGCGTGGTCAAGCTACTGGACCCTCGCACGCCCGTGATCGTCGGCGCCGGCCAGGTCGCCAACCGCCCCGATCGCGGCGACGACGAGGTCGAGCCGGTCGCACTGGTGGCCCGGGCCGCTCGGGCCGCCGAGGCCGACAGCGGCGCCACCGGCGTGCTCGCCGCGGTCGACTCGATCCGGGTCGTGAAGATGCTCTCGTGGCGTTACCGGGACCCCGGCGCCCTCGTCGGCGCGCTCGTCGGGGCCACCCCCCGCCAGTCCCTGTACTCGACCGACGGCGGCCAGACGCCGCAGGCGCTCGTGAACCGCACCGCGGCGGACATCGCCGCCGGCGACCTGGACGTGGCCCTGCTCTGCGGCGGCGAGACCTGGCGCACCCGTCAGCGCTACCGCCACGCCGGCGAGATCCCTCCGTGGACGCCCCTCGACGACACCACACCGGCCGCCGAGACCTTCGGCGCCGACCTCGACATGGTGGACGCCGCCGAGCTCGCCCGCGGCCTGCTCCTGCCGGTCCAGTTCTACGCCCTGTTCGAGGTGGCGCTGCGGGCCGCCGCCGGGCGCACGCCGGACGAGCACCGGGCCCACCTCGGCCGGCTCTGGTCTCGGTTCTCGGAGGTCGCCGCTGCGAACCCACACGCCTGGCTGCGCCGGGCCATGACCCCCGGGGACGTGGTCGACCCGACCCCGGACAACCGCCTCATCGGCTACCCGTACACGCTCGTCATGAACTCCAACAACCACGTGGAGCAGGCCGCCGCACTCCTCGTCTGCTCGGCCGAGAAGGCCGAGGCCCTCGGGGTGCCTCGGGACCGATGGGTCTTCCCCCTCGCCGGCGCCGAGGCCAACGACCACGCCCACGTCTCGCACCGCGGCGACCTCTGCTCGTCGCCGGCCATCCGCTCCGCGGGCCGAGCGCTGTTCGCGGCCGCGGGCGTGGGCGCCGACGAGCTCGGGCCGGTCGATCTCTACTCGTGCTTCCCGTCCGCGGTGCAGATCGCGGCGGCCGAGCTCGGTCTCGGCAGCGACCGGGACCTCACCGTCACCGGCGGCATGGGCTTCGCCGGCGGGCCGTGGAACAACTACGCGACGCACGGCATCGCCACCATGGTCGACCGGCTCCGGGAGGACCCGGGCGCCGTCGGCCTGTGCACCGCCAACGGCGGACTCACCACCAAGCACGCCCTCGGCCTCTACTCGACCGAGCCTCCCGACCGGCCGTTCCGGCGCCTGGTCACCCAGGACGAGGCCGACGCCGCCCCCCGACGAGAGGTCACCGGCGACGACCATGCCGGGCCGGTCACCGTCGAGGCGTACACGGTCATGCACGGCCGCGACGGAGGGAGGGAGGTCGGTTTCGTGGCCGGCCTGCTCGACGACGGCCGGCGCACGTGGTGCTCCACGAACGACGCCGACCTGCTCGCGACCCTCGTGGAGGAGGAGTGCTGCGGCCGCGCCGCCGAGCGGCGGGCCGACGGCACCGTGGCGCTCTCGTAGCCAGGGGAGACCCGGGGCTCAGCCCTCGGCGTCGCGCGCCGCGTTCTCCTGGAGGCGGGCGTTGAGCAGCGACATCACCCGCTGGCTGGCCTTGGGCATCTCCTCGAGCAGGGCCCGGAAGCTGCGGGTGTCGAGGCCGAGCAGGCGCATGGGGGTCTCGGCCACCACCGACGCGATCCGGGGCCGGTGCTCGAGCAGGGCCATCTCCCCCACCATCGAGCCGGGGCCGAGGGTCGCGATGTGCTCGCCGCCGAAGTACACGTTGGCCTGGCCGGCCTCGATGACGAAGCACTCGGTGCCCGGGCGGCCCTGATCGGTCAAGACCGCACCGGGCTCAGCGGTGACGTCGTCCACCAGCTCGGCCACCCGGGCCAGCTCCTCGGGGGTGAAGCCCTCGAAGAAGCCGATCTTCGCGAGGCGCTCCGCGGCCTCGGTGGTGGTGGCCTTCTTCCTGTTGAACATTCGTCCCCCCTGGGTGGCCCTGGGCCCGACCGGACCGTGCGGGTCGCAAGGCTAGACCGCGCCCGACCGTGCCGTCTCCGGGCCCGGGAACCAGCCCGGTATCTTCGGTCGTAGATTCGGGTGATCCCACCTGTCGACCAAGGGGTAGCGGTGAGCGCCAGCAGCAGCAAGCGATGGGGCCGGGCCGGGCGCGTCGTGGCCATTGTGGTGGTCGGCGTCGTGCTCGCCGGCCTGGTGGCGTGCTCCTCGAGCGATGACGACGGCGGCGGGGACGGCGCCACCGCCACCACGGTCGCGCTGACCGCCGAGGAGCAGGCCCTCGTCGACGAGGCCGAGGCGTGGCTCGGCGACGCGGAGGCCGTTTCCGACGCCACCTTCGAGTCGCTCGTGTTCACCGGCTTCACCCGGTCGCCCAACGTCGCCCACGTGACCTTCGGCCAGCAGTACGACGACCACCTCGTGCAGGGCGCCCAGGTGACGGTCCACGTCCGCGACGGCGGCGAGATCACCGGGGCCAACAACGCCCTCGTCGACGCCCAGCCCGCCTCTGGCAGCACCGAGGAGATCACCGCCGAGACCGCAGCGGAGAACGCCGGGAAGTCGGTCCAGGGCACCCCGAGCGTGGCCGGCGACCCCGAGCTCGTCTGGGTGCAGTCCGGCGACGAGCTGCTGCTCGCGTGGCGGGTCGACGTCCGGACCACCGAGCCGGTTGGGGCCTGGCAGGTGATGGTCGACGCGACCACCGGCGAGACGTTGAGCGCCGCGCAGATCACCCCGGACCGCCACCGCCTCGGGCCCGCCGTGCCGGGCGCCGCCGCGCTCGGCGCCGACGTCGTGGCGGGCGTCAAGGGACGGCTGGGCGCCGTGGCGCAGGCCGGCGGCGACCGCTGTGACCTGCCCGAGCCCCCCTCCGCGTGCGTGTTCCTCCCCGACCCGATCTACGCGTCGGGCGGTCAGCTCACCGACTCGGCCGACGCCAACCAGTTCCTCACCGGCGTCGAGCTGCAGGGCCTCGACGACCCGGGTTCGGGGCGCCTGGTCGGGGAGTTCGTCGACGCCGACCCCGAGGGCGCCCCGGTGGACACCCCCGAGGAGCCGGACGCGGCCTGGGGGCAGGGTCGGGGCGAGGCCGGCTTCGAGTCGGCCATGGCGTACTTCTGGATCGACCGGGTCCAGCGCCAGATCCAGGAGCTCGGCTTCACCGACGTGCGCAACGAGTCGTTCCCGGTCTTCGGCGTCGACCCGAGCACGGTCGACAACGCCTTCTACGACGGCAGCGAGATCGTGATGGGCGTCGGGTCGAACGGCATCAACGAGGGCGAGGACGCCTCCGGCATCATCCACGAGTACGGCCACGCGGTCCTCGACCAGCAGGCCCCCGGCCTGCTCCAGGGCCAGGAGGCGGGCGCCTACCACGAGGCGTTCGGCGACCTGTTCGCCTACTTCACCACCGTCGATCTCCGCACCGGCAACGACCAGGTCGACCAGGGCTGCCTCTTCGCCTGGGCCGAGGAGGGCGACTGCATCCGGCGGGTCGACGACGACGACGTCTACCCCGCCGACCTCGTGAACCAGGTGCACGAGGACGGCACCATCTACACCGGCGCGGTGTTCGACGTCTTCGGCGCCCTGCTGGCCGAGGACGGCATCGACGTGGCCGACTGCCCGGGAAGCGACCAGTGCGCCGAGGTCCGTGACCGCATGCTCGTGGCCCTGCTGTCGTCGCACAACTACCTGAACGCCAACGTCACCCTCCCCGACGTGGCGGCCGCGTTCCAGACCGCCTACAACGCCAACTTCGGCGACGAGGACGCCGGGATCATCGAGGCCGCCTTCGCCGAGCACGGCCTCGCCGAGGGCAGCAGCAACACCATCGACGCGGACGGCAACGACACCGGCTCGGCCAACGACGCCGCCGCGTCGGTCGCCTTCGAGATCACCCACTCCTACCGCGGCGACCTCGACGTGCGGGTCGGCGTGGCCGACCCGGACGGCAACGACCTCTGCGAGCCCATCCAGATCCACGACCCGGACAACACCGACTCGGCGCAGGACCTCAGCGGCTCCGTCGACGTCAGCGACTCCGACTGCGCCGCCTTCCTGCCGCCCAGCCAGGAGCAGCTCTGGTTCCTCCGGGCCGAGGACACCCTCCCCCAGGACGAGGGCCAGATCGTCAGCTTCACCGTCTTCGACGGGGACACGCCCTTCCCCGCGCTGGGCCTGCCCAAGCCCATCGCGGACGCCGACCCGTCGGGAACCTTCGCGATCACCGACGGCAGCATGGACTCGGTCGACACAAGCACGGGAACCAGCGACGACGTGGGTGACGGCCCGTTCATGACCCTCGAGCTCACCCACACCTACACCGGCGACCTGTCGATCCGAGCCGGCGTGGGCCAGTCCGACGGCACCACGCTGTGCTCCGTGCAGGTGCTCGAGCCCGACCCCAACGAGGGGGGCGACGGCGGGCTGTCCGGCGACGTCGACCTGTCGGAGTGCGCCGACGAGTACCCGCCCGACGCCGACCACCTGTGGTTCCTGCAGGTGATCGACACCGCGGACCTCGACAGTGGCACCGTCGACGAGCTGTCGCTGACCGGCCCCGACGGCCAGACCTTCGAGTTCGACAACGTCCCCGCCGACATCCCCGACAACGACCCCGATGGGCTCACGCTCTTCACCGACGGGTCGTCGGGCAGCGCCACGACCGACATCGGGGCCGGCGGCGCCCCCACCGCGTCGATCGAGATCGACCACTCGTTCCGCGGCGACCTCGCGGTGACGATCGGCGTCCTCGACGGCGCTGGCAACGTGCTCTGCGAGGAGCCCTTCGCCACGCCGGACCAGAACAGCAGCGAGAACGGGCTCTCGGTGAGCGGTCCGGTCAGCGACTGCGTGGCGCAGTACCCGCCGTCGGCCGACCGCCAGTGGTACCTGTTCGTGGCCGACACCCTCGACCAGGACACCGGCTCGGTGATCTCGGCCACGTTGGAGGGCGACGACGGCCAGACCTTCGCGGTCGACACCTCGGACGCCGCCATCCCGGACGCCGACCCGGACGGCCTGCTCCTCTTCTTCCAGTAGCGCCCGTTCTCGAGGCCTTTAGCCCCCGGAATGGGGGGGCTATCTATTGCCTCGAGTTCGTGCTCAGAATCAGAGGGCGGCGCGGAGGCGGGCCTCGGTGAGCTCGCCCTCGCGGAGAACCCGGAGGTCGGGGCCGGTGACGTCGACGACGGTCGACGCGGTGCCGGCGCATGGGCCACCGTCGAGCACCACCGCGACGTCACCGACGAGCGAGGCGGCGGCCTCGTGCGCGGTGGTGGGCGTCGGCTCGCCGGTGCGGTTGGCGCTCGTGGTGGCCAGTGGGCCCACGGCGGTGGCCAGCCGGGCGATCAGCGGGTGGTCGGGCCAGCGGACGCCGATCGTGGCCGCGGACCCGCCGAGCGGCAGGTCCAGGCCGGGGCGCCGGGGCAGCACGAGGGTGAGCGGCCCCGGCCAGAAGGCGCCGGCGAGGCGCAGCGCGATGTCGGGCAGGTCCGCCAGGGCCCGCACCTGCTCGACGTTGGCGACGAGCACGGCGATCGGCATGTCCGCCGGCCGCCCCTTCATGGCGTAGAGCCGGTCGACCGCGCCGGCCACCGTGGGGAGCGCGGCGAGCCCGTAGACCGTGTCGGTCGGCACGACGACCGCCTCGCCGGACCGCAGCGCGGCGATCGCGCAGTCGACCTCCGCGTCGCTCGGTGCCATGAGGCCACGCTACGGCGGCCGCCGCCCACGTCAGCGCCCGACCAGGGCGGCCCCACCACGCTACGTTCGTGGCGATGCGCCCCGCTCGACCGCTCGTGCCCCTCGTGGCCGTGCTCGGGCTCGTCCTCGGCGCCTGCGGAAGCGACGCCGGCACGGGCGACGCCGAACCCACCACGACGACCGTCGAGGGCTGCGTGCAGACGGTGCGGGGTTGCATCGACCCCGACAGCATCGAGCCGGGTGAGTGCGTCCCGTCGAGCCCCGAGACCGACGACTGCGTGAACTACCGGCCCCTGCCCGACGACGGCGAAACCACGAGCACGACCTCCGGGTAGCCGGCCGAGGACCGTTCAGACAAGGCGGGCGACGAGGGCGCGGGGGCGGCCGGCGAGGTCGTCGGCCACCTCGGCCGCCTCGAAGCCCGCGGCCCGGGCCAGTTCGACGGCGGCGTCGGCCTGGGCCGGCGCCAGCTCCACGACGAGCGCCCCAGGGCGGCGCAGCCACACGGGGGCCGCCGCCACGATCTCCTCGATGGCCTCGAGCCCGGTCGGGCCGGGGATCAACGCCTGGCGCGGCTCCCAGTCGACGACCTCGGCGGGGAGTGGGTCGGAGTCGGCCACGTAGGGCGGGTTGCTCACGACGAGGTCGAACGTGCCCTGCAGGTCACGGGGCAGGGGGTCGAACCACGACCCCTCGACGAGGGACACCCGGGTGCCGGCCTGGCCGATGCCGGCCAGGTTGGCCCGGGCCACGGCCAGCGCGTCGGCAGACGCGTCGACCGCCCAGACCTGCGCGGTGGGGCGCTCCACCGCCACCGAGAGGGCGATCGCCCCCGTGCCGGTGCCGAGGTCGATCACCCGGGGCGATGCCGGCGCCACTCGGTCGAGCTCCGTCAGCGCGACCTCGACGACCTGCTCGGTCTCGGGCCGGGGGATGAGCGCCCGGCGGTCGACCATGAGGTCGAGGGTGCGGAACGACCACTCGCCCACCACGTACTGGAGCGGCTCGCCGGCGAGCCGGCGCTCGACCATCCGGTCGAAGAAGCCTATGGCCCGCTCGGTCGCAGGCTCGGACAGGCCGAGTGCGTACTGGGCACCTTCGAACCCGGCGGCCCGCTCGATGATGCGACGCACGGCGACCTCGGGCGACTCGATCCCCGCCGCCTCGAGCCGGGCCTGGGCCTGCGCCGCGAACACCCGCCAGGGCGTCCCGCCGTCGGCGCTCACTGCGCCTGGAGTTGGCGGGCCCGTTCGTCGGCCACGAGGGCGTCGACCACGTCGTTGAGCTCGCCGGCGAGGATCTTGTCGAGCTTGTAGAGGGTGAGCTCGATGCGGTGGTCGGTGACCCGGTTCTCCTTGAAGTTGTACGTCCGGATCTTCTCGGAGCGCCCGCCGCCGCCGATCTGGCCGCGGCGCTGGTCGGAAGCGGCCGCGGCGGCCTCGTCCTGCTTGGCCTTGAGCAGCCGCGACCGCAGGACCTGCATGGCCTTGGCCCGGTTCTGGATCTGGCTCTTCTCGTCCTGCATGGCGACGACGACCCCCGTCGGCTTGTGGGTGATCCGCACCGCCGAGTCGGTGGTGTTCACCGACTGACCCCCGGGCCCCGAGGAGCGGTAGACGTCGATCTGGAGGTCGTTGGGGTCGATCTCGATGTCGACCTCCTCGGCCTCGGGCAGCACCGAGACGGTGGCCGACGAGGTGTGGATGCGCCCCTGGCTCTCGGTGACCGGCACCCGCTGGACGCGGTGGGGGCCGCCCTCGTGCTTCATGCGGCTCCACACGCCCTCACCGCTGAGCAGCAGGGTGACGTCCGAGAAGCCGCCCATGTCGGACGGCTGGCTGCCCAGGACCTCGCACTTCCAGCCCATGCGGCCGGCGTAGGCCTGGTACATCTCGGCCAGGTCGCGGGCGAACAGGTTGGCCTCCTCGCCGCCCTCCGCGCCGCGGATCTCCACGATCACGTTCTTGTCGTCGTTGGGGTCCTTCGGGAGCAGCAAGGTCTTCAGCTCGTCCTCGAGCCGGGCGATGGCAGCTTCGTTGTCGTCGACCTCCGCTCGCATCAGCTCGCGGTCGTCGCCGGACGCCTCGGAGAACATCTCCCGGGCGGTCTGGAGGTCGCCGGTGGCCTGGCGGAGCTGCCGGGACCGCACCACGATCTCCTCGAGCTCCTTGTAGCGCCGGGCGGTCTCCGCGTAGCGGCGCTGGTCGGCGATGACCGCGGGGTCGGCGAGGCGCGCCTCCACCTCGTCGTACTCCCGCTCCAGGTCGCCGAGCCGCTCCAGCATCGTCTCAGGCTACGGGCCGTGCGAGCGCCGCCCGCCAGTCCCCCGCCACGGCCACGATCTCGGCGGGGCGCGCGAGCGCGGCGGCGAGGGTTCGGGTCACGGGGTGGTCGTCGCGCTCGGGCACGACGAGCACCAGGCGCGCCTCGGGGGCGTGCCAGCCGCGGGCGTCGGCCGCACCCGGGACCAGGTCGAGGTCGATGCCGGCCGAGCACACCACGACGACGGGGGTGCCGTCCTCGGACTCACCGAGGGCGGGGGCCGGTGTGGCGTCCTTCACGTTGTCCCGGGGGACCGGCGGGTCGACCGGGCGGAGGGACCGGGCGCCGACGAGCCCGGGACGCTCGACGACGAGGGCGCGCAGCCACCGCTCGGCGGCGAGGCGGTTGAGGGGGTGCGGCGACGCGCTGGGACGACGCTGTGCGAGCACCGCGTCGATGACCGACGCCAGCGCGTCCGGCGTGGGCAGGTCGCCGTGGATCATCGCGAACGCCTCCCGGTCGTGGCGGCCCACGCCGACCTCGAGACGGGGCGGTGTGTCGTCGGGGACCACGACGCGGGCGATCTCGAGACCGAGGACCTCGCCGACGACCTCGCCGTGCTCGACGACCACGTCGACGCCGCTCGCCTCCAGCAGGGTCACGAGATCGTCGACCTCGGTCGGGCCGGGTCCGGGCTCGGGGTAGGGCGCGGCCGCGGCAGGTTCGACCGCCCGTCCCCGCACCCGCCAGACCCTCGGGGCCGCGGCGAACACCGGCGCCCGTCGCGCCACCACGCCGGCGGCGTCGTCGTCCACCAGCACGTGCAGCGCCGAGGCGCCCTGGGCTCGGGCCCACGCCAGGGCCGGACCGAGCACCCGGTGGGGCTGGTCGTCGGCGAGCACCCACGCGGTCGGCCCGGTCGCGCCGTCGGGGGTGGCCTCGAGCAGGCCGGCGCCGGCGCCGAACACGGCCGGGGTGCGGTCCGCCTCGCCCCAGTGGTCGCGCACGAGCGCGCCGAGCTTGGCGCCCAGCAGCGCGGCGCGGCGTTCGGGGTCGAGGGTCATGGTCGGCGCGCGGGCGCCCGACGAGGCGCCCGCCGGGCGGGTGCTACTGGCCCTTGCGCTTGCCGTAGCGGCGCTCGAACCGGTCGATGCGGCCGCCGGAGTCCACCAGCTTCTGCTTGCCGGTGTAGAAGGGGTGGCACTCGCTGCACAGCTCGACGTGGAGGTCGGGGGTGGTGGAGCGGGTGGTGAACGTGTTGCCACACGAGCACTTCACGGTGGCGACCACGTAGTCGGGGTGGATGTCAGCCTTCATCACGTGCCTTCTTCGCAGAGCGGGGTGGTCATCGTAGCGGGCCGGGTCGGGTGAGCCTCAGCCGCCGGGGGCGGCCTTGGCGATCTCGTCGAGGAACGCGGCGTTCGACTTGAAGGTCTTCATGCGGTCGATCAGCAGTTCGAGGCCGGCGCCGTTGCCGCCGTCGAGGGCGTGCAGCACCCGCCGGAGCTTCCAGACCTGCTGGAGCTCCTTCTTCTCGAACAGCAGCTCCTCGTGCCGGGTGGACGAGGCGTCGACGTCGATGGCCGGGTACACGCGCCGCTCGGCGAGGCGTCGGTCGAGGCGCAGCTCCATGTTCCCGGTGCCCTTGAACTCCTCGAAGATCACCTCGTCCATGCGCGAGCCGGTCTCGATCAGGGCGGTGGCGAGGATGGTGAGCGACCCGCCCTCCTCGAGGTTGCGGGCGGCGCCGAAGAACTTCTTCGGCGGGTACAGCGCCCCCGTGTCGATGCCGCCGGACATGACCCGGCCCGTGGCCGGCGCCGACAGGTTGTAGGCCCGAGCCAGGCGGGTGATGCCGTCGAGCACGACCACCACGTCCTTGCCGGACTCCACGAGGCGTTTCGCCCGCTCGATGGTGAGCTCGGCCACCTGGGTGTGCTCCTCGGTGGGCCGGTCGAAGGTCGACGCCGCCACCTCGCCCTGCTTGACCCAGCGGCGCATGTCGGTGACCTCCTCGGGCCGCTCGTCCACGAGCAGCACGATGAGCTCGACCTCGGGGTGGTTGACCTCGACGGCGCGCACGATCTGCTTCATGACCGTGGTCTTGCCCGCCTTGGGGGGCGACACGATGAGGCCGCGGGTGCCCTTGCCGATCGGGGCGATGAGGTCGATGATCCGCGACGTCATGTTGTAGGGGTCGGCGGACGACTCGAGGCGCAGCTTCTGGTCCGGGAACAGCGGGGTCAGCTCGTCGAAGCGGGGCCGCTCTCGGGCCTCGTCGGGCTCGACGCCGTTGACCGACTCGATGTGCAGCAGCGCCGGGTTCTTCTCGTTGCGGTTGGCCGGCCGGCTGGTGCCCGTGACCCGGTCGCCCTTGCGCAGCGAGAACTGGCGGACCTGACGGACCGAGACGTAGACGTCGTCCTTGCTGGCCAGGTAGCCGTGCAGGCGCAGGAAGCCGTAGCCCTCGTCGCGCAGGTCGAGCAGGCCCTCGACCGGGACGGGCTCACCCTGCCACGGCTCGTCGCCGCCCGGTCGATCGCCCCGGCCGCGCCGGCGGCGGCGCCGGTTGCCGGACTCGGGCTCGTCGCCACCGTCACCGCGCTCCTTGCCGGCGTCGCCCTTCGATTCCTCCCCCTGGGTGCCGCCGTCCTCCTTCCCCTCACCCTTGACCCCGCCGCCCTTGGACCCGCCGCCCTGGTCGGCGTCGTCCGACGCCGCCTGCTCCTCGTCACCCCGGCCCTTGCCCCCGCCGGCCTTGGCCCCGCCACCGCGGGCGCCCTTGCCGTTGCTGCTCGGCGTCGCGGACTCGTCGTCGGCGGCGGCCCCCGACGCGGTATCGGCCACGACGGCCGGGCTCGCCTCGCTCTCCTCCTCGGCGGCGTCCCCGGCCGGGGCGGGCTCACCAGCGGACGCCGGTTCGGTCACGCCGGCCAGCTCCAGGATCAGGTCGATGATCTCGCCCTTGCGGGCCCGGGACCCGGGCTTGCCCCCCATCGCCTCGGCGATGGTCTGGAGCTCGTCGCGGTCCTTGCGCTCGAGCGCCGCTCGCTCGAGGTCGGTGGACTCCATGGGTGGCCTTCTTTCACATCGGGGCCGTCGCGGGCGGCTCGCGTCGCACCGGTCCGGCGAGGGGAAGCGCCGAGCGGGAGACCGCCACCGCGACCGCCGTCGGCGGCACGACCCGTGCCTCGGGAAGAAAGAGGTGGCACCGGGTGGTGGAGCGGGCCCGTCATCGACGGCGACCCCACGATACCAGCTGTCTCCCGCAGGGCCAGATGGCGCACCGGACGGCCAAATGGCTGGGCGCGCCCCGCCGCCGGCCGCGAGACTGCGCGCCGTGGGGATGTCGACGCCGGCGCCGGTGCTCGAGGCACGTGACCTGGTGAAGGTCTACAAGCGCGTGCGCGCCGTCGACGGGGTCAGCCTCGTCGTCGCCCCAGGCGAGCGCCTGGGCCTACTCGGCCCGAACGGGGCCGGCAAGACCACGACGCTGCTCATGCTCCTCGGCGCCATCACCCCCGACACCGGCACGGTGACCATCGCCGGGCACTGCCTCCCCCGCCACCGCAGCCGCGCCATGCAGCACGTCGGGTTCGCCGCCGGCTACCTGCCTCTCCCCGACCGTCTCCGGGTCCGGGAGGTGCTCGGCATCTTCGGGCGCCTCTACGGGTTCGACGACCCGTTCCCCGCGGCCGACGCCGCCCTGGAGCGCTTCGGCGTGGCCCACCTCGCCGACGCCATGTGCATGGAGCTCTCGTCGGGCCAGCGGACGATCGTGGGCATCGCCAAGGCGATCATGCACCA
The DNA here is from genome assembly GCA_964649545.1 of uncultured Microthrixaceae bacterium. Taxonomy (GTDB): domain Bacteria; phylum Actinomycetota; class Acidimicrobiia; order Acidimicrobiales; family DATDAH01; genus JAEUJM01. Next base: position 14,339 of record CAZYPY010000040.1, read on the forward strand.
CCCCCAGCTGCTCGTCCTCGACGAGCCCACCGCCTCGCTCGACCCCGACGTGGCTCTGCGGGTCCGCACCGGCCTGCAGCAGCTCAGCCAGGACGAGGGCATCGCCCTGCTCGTGACCAGCCACAACATGGTCGAGGTCACCGAGCTGTGCGAGCGGGTCGTGTTCGTGCAGGGCGGTCGCGTCGTGGCCGACGGCACGCCGTCGGAGGTGGCGGGCGACGGGTCGCTCGAGGACTTCTTCCTCACGCTCGCCCGCAACGACGAGCTCGACAGCATCGGCACCTACCGCGGCGTCGGCGGCCACGTCGCCGCCCAGGACGACGAGGAGTCGGCGCGGGCATGAGCGCGCCGACCCAGGACCGCATCGACGTCCCCGGGATCCGCCCCCGCCGGTGGACCCGCATCAAGGCCATCGCCATCCGCCACGCCTACGTGCTGCGGCGCAGCCCCCACCGCTCCTTCGACGTGTTCGTGTGGCCGGTCGTCGACGTGCTGCTCTGGGGCTCGCTGGGCGTGTTCCTCGCTCAACAGGGTGACGCCGGCCAGGCCGGCGCCGAGTACCTGCTGGCCGGGATCCTCCTGTTCCACGTGCTGTACCAGAGCCAGATCGCCCTCTCGACCGGCTTCCTCGAGGAGGTGTGGTCCCGCAACCTGCTCAACTTCATGACCACGCCGTGCACCGAGTGGGAGTACGCCGCCGGTGTGGCGCTGTTCGGCCTGGCCAAGGTCGCCACCGGCCTGGCGGTGGTGTTCCTCGCCGCGTTCGGGTTCTACGCCTTCTCGATCTTCGACGTCGGGTGGGCCCTGATCCCCCTCGGCACCGTCCTGCTCATCGCCGGATGGTCGATCTCGCTGTTCGTGATCGGCCTCGTCCTGCGCTTCGGCCAGAGCGCGGAGGTCATGGCCTGGGGGATCCTCTTCGTGGTCATGCCCCTGTCGGGCATCTTCTACCCGGTGGACGCCCTACCCACGGCACTCCAGCCGCTGTCGGTGCTGCTGCCCACGACGCACGCCTTCACCGCGCTGCGTGCGGTCCTCGACGGCGACCCGATGCCCTGGGACCAGTTCGCCATCGCCGCCGCGGGCTGTGTGGGCGTCGCCCTCGTCGGTCTCTGGTTCGTCGCCCACATGCTGAAGACCTTCCGCCGGCGGGGCTACATCACCCGCTTCAGCTGATGCCCGGGGCGCGAGGCCCCGACATACCCCGAGTACGTGACCGACGTCACCGCGGCCGGGTGACGTTCGCCCCTGCTGCCCCGGCGTCCCCGGCGCGACGGTGATGGTGAAGACAACTGCAGGGCGGTGATCACGATGCTGCGCAAGGTCGTATGCTCGATGCTGGTCGCGATGCTCCTCGGAGCGCTCTTGGCGCTGATCCCCGTGGCGCCAGCGGCCCACGCGGCCGAGTTCCCCCCGGTGTTCTCCCTCAAGTGGGGCACGTCCGGCACCGGCAACGGGCAGTTCCAGTCGCTGGTCGGGTTGGCGGTCGACACCGCCGGGAACGTGTACGTCACCGACGACAGCCTCCATCGGGTGCAGAAGTTCAGTTCGACCGGCACCTACCTCACCAAGTGGGGCAGCAACGGAACCGGCAACGGCCAGTTCAATCGACCGCAAGGCGTGGCCGTCGACACCACAGGGAACGTGTACGTCGCCGACACCGACAACCACCGGGTCCAGAAGTTCACCTCCACCGGCACCTACCTCACCCAATGGGGCACCTACGGAACCGGCAACGGCCAGTTCAATCGACCGTTTTACGTGTCCGTGGACGCCACGGGCGACGTCTACGTCGCCGATACAGGCAACCATCGGGTGCAGAAGTTCAGCTCGACCGGCACCTACCTCACCCAATGGGGCAGCAACGGAACCGGCAACGGCCAGTTCAAGTCCCCGCAAGGCGTGGCCGTCGACACCCCGGGCAACGTCTACATCGCCGATACCGGCAACCATCGAGTGCAGAAGTTCACCTCCGCCGGCACCTACCTCACCCAATGGGGCACCAACGGAACCGCCAACGGCCAGTTCGACTACCCACGCGGGGTGGCGGTCGATCCCACATCGGGCAACGTGCACGTCGTCGAGTCCGGCAACCACCGGGTGCAGAGGTTCACCTCCGCCGGCACCTACCTCACCAAGTGGGGCACCAACGGAACCGGCAACGGACAGTTCCAATTCCCCTTTGGCGTGACCGTCGACTCGTCGGGCAACGCGTACGTCGCCGACTGGGGCAACTACCGGGTGCAGAGGTTCGTGCCGGCAGCGCCGGCGGTGACGATCTCGAAGTCCGCGGACGAGAGCACCGTGGTCGCGGGCAGCGCGATCCACTACCACGTGACGATCACCAACACCGGGAACGTCCCGCTCACGGGCGTGACCGTCACCGACACCAAGGCGCCGGCGTGCGCCGGGAGCCTGGCGAACATCGCCGTCGGAGCCAACCGGGTGGTCGACTGCAGTTACACCACGACGCCCTCCGACATCGGGACCTACGCCAACAGCGCCACGGTGGACACCGCCGAGACCGACGCGGTGACCTCGAACACGGTCAACGTGACGGTGACCGCGGCGGCCCAATCCGAGTCGCCGCCGCAGTTCGCGCTCACCTGGGGCACCTCGGGGTCGGGCGCCGGGCAGTTCAGCTATCCCGAGGGGATCGTGCGTGACGCGGCCGGGAACCTGTACGTGGCCGACTCGTTCAACGACCGCATCCAGAAGTTCGCCGCCGACGGGACCTTCCTCACCCAGTGGGGGACCTACGGGACCGGCAACGGCCAGTTCAACCACCCCCACGGGCTCGCCGTCGCCGGCGGCTACGTCTACGTGGGCGACACCTCGAACAATCGGGTGCAGAAGTTCACCGACATGGGCACCTACGTCACGCAGTGGGGGACCTATGGGACCGGCAACGGGCAGTTCAACCTGCCCCAGGGGGTCGGCGTCGACGCCGCCGGGAACGTGTTCGTCGCCGACTGGAACAACCATCGCGTCCAGAGGTTCACCGCGACTGGCACCTACCTGGGCCAGTGGGGCACCCTCGGCACCGGCAACGGCAAGTTCAACCACCCGTACGGGGTGACCGTCGATAGCACCGACCGGGTGTGGGTCGTGGACTTCGACAACGATCGGGTGCAGGCCTTCACGACGGCAGGAGCGTTCGTGACCAAGTGGGGCAACGCCGGTACCGCCGACGGGCAGTTCGACCGCCCGACGTTCCTCGCGGTCGATCCGACCGGCGCGGTGTACGTGGCCGACTATGGCAACAACCGGATCCAGAAGTTCACCGACACGGGCACGTTCCTCACCAAGTGGGGCACCAGCGGCACCGCCCACGGCCAGTTCGGGTTCCTCCGGTCCGCCACCGGCGTCAGCGTGGACGAATCGGGCAACGTCTGGGTGACCGACCGGACCAACAACCGGGTCCAGCAGTTCGCAACCGTCCCGTCGGCGACCGAGGTGGCGCCGGTCTTCGTGCAGGCGTGGGGCACGCCGGGTTCGGGCGATGGGCAGTTCAACAACCCGGACGCGGTGGGTGTGTCGCCGGTGACCGGTGACGTGTACGTGGCGGATCGGGGCAACAACCGGGTCCAGCAGTTCACCCGTGAGGGTGGGTTCGTGCGCACCTGGGGCACCGCCGGGACCGGCGATGGACAGTTCAACGACCCGACGGGGGTGGCGGTCAACGCGGCCGGCGACGTGTACGTGACCGACAAGAACAACAGTCGGGTGCAGCAGTTCACCGCCGCCGGCACCTGGGTGCGGACGTTCGGGGTCGGCACGCTGTGGAACCCGGAGGGGGTGGCAGTCGCGCCGGACGGGACGGTGTACGTGGCCGACGCGGGCAACCAGCGGGTCCGCAAGTTCAGCGCCACCGGGACCCTGTTGGCCACGATCGGGACGTCGGGGTCGGCCAACGGGCAGCTGTCCTATGCGCAGGGGGTCGCCGCCACCGACACCGCGGTGTACGTGGCGGACACCTACAACCGTCGGGTGCAGCAGTTCACCCCCACCGGCGCCTACGTGCGCGGCTGGGGCGTCCAAGGCGCCGGCAACGGCCAGTTCCAAGAGGTCGACGGGCTCGCCGCCGCCGGCGGCCGGGTGGTCGTCACCGACCCCAACAACACCCGCCTGCAGACCTTCACCGGCACGGGCACGTTCGTCACCGCATGGGGCAGCCCGGGCACCGGCAGCGCCCAGTTCGTCGCCCCGTCACCCGCCGACGTCGCCCTCACCGCCGACGGCTGGGTCTACGTCGTCGACCGCACGAACCACCGCATCCAGCAGTTCGCGCCGTCGGTCATCCGCGGCACCGTCACCGAGCAGGGCACCGCCACCCCGCTCGAGGGCACCTGGGTGGTCGCCCTGCGAGCCGCCGACTACCGGCTCCTCGGCGGCACCACCACCGCCGCGGACGGCTCCTACGCACTGCCCGTGCCCGCCGGGGGCTACAAGCTCGAGTTCGTCGACCCCGACTTCCACCACGACCTCGAGTTCTACGACGACCACGGCTTCGACCAGCTCGACGTCGCCGACACCGTCACCACCACCCTCGGCGCCACCACCGGCGGCGTCGACGCCGCCCTGTACCTGCCCACCGGCGCCATCGCCGGCACCATCACCGAGGCCGGCACCGGTGCCCCCCTCACGAACGTCGGCGTCGCAGTGATGTCCACCAGCGACTACCACCCCTACTCGGCCACCTTCACCGAACCCGACGGCTCGTACCGCATCGACGCCCTGCCCCCCGGCGACTACTGGGTCGTCGCCGCCCTCCCCGTCGGCACCCACGAGCCCACCTTCGTCGGCGGCACCCACACTCCCCAGGGCGCAACCGTCATCACGGTCACCCCCACGGCCACCACCGCCGGGGCCGACATCGCCGTGACCCCCACCACCGGTCCCGCACCCACCCAGACCCTTCAGGGCACCCTCACCGACGACGTCACCGCCGGGCCCAAGTCCGGCGTGCTCGTGGGCGCGCTGCGCGCCGCCGACTTCGGCTTCGTCGTCGCCACCTTCACCGACGCCGCCGGCCACTACGCCCTCACCGTGCCCCCCGGCGACTACTACCTCGAGTTCTTCTGCACCCGCCACTGCCACGAGTTCGAGTGGTACGACGACCAACCCCACCCCACCTCACCCGACGACCTCACCGCCGTCACCGCGCCTGCCACCGCCGACGCCGGACTCACCCCCCTCCGTGGCGCCATGGCCGGCACCGTCACCGACGCCACCACGACCCTCCCCCTCGCCGGGATCTGGGTCGCGGTCATGCGCGCCACGGACGGTCACGGCGTCGCCGGCACCACCACCGACGCCTCCGGCCACTACACCATCGACGGACTCGGCCTCGGCGACTACATCGTCGTCTACATCGACCCGAGTGGCCGCCACGCCTACGAGTTCCACGACGACGCCACCGACTTCACCCACGCCACCCCCCTCACCATCACCGGCAGCCACACCACCACCGCCGACGCCGCCCTCGCCCCCAACGCGTGAACGTCCCGACCGCCGGCGATTTGCATAGGGGGATTCATCGCCCTGCACGGGGTCACGGTCCTCGACCCCGCCGCCTCTGCATGCGCCGGGACCTACGGCACCCTGGAAGTCGGCGCGCAGACGACGGTCGACTGCACCTACGAGACGACGGGCGCCGACGTCCCCAGCTTCTCGAACACCGCCGCCGTCGACAGCGACGAGACCGACGTCGTCGAGTCGAACGCCGTGCCGGTCTGGGTCGAGCCGAGCCCCTCGGTGTCGATCACCAAGACGGCGGACGAGACCGCCGTCGTGGCTGGCGACCCCATCCACTACCACCTCACCATCACCAACACCGGCAGCACCACGCTCCACGGGCTGAGCGTCGATGATCCCCACGGACAGCCTGCACGGGTGAGCTGGGCCCCCTCGGGATCGGGGCTTCCCACACCGTGGACTGCGCCTACACCACCACGCCGGGCGACGTCGGCCAGTACGCCAACACCGCAACCGTCGACACCGACGAGACCACGGCGAGGAGCTGGAACACCGTCAACGTTCAGGTCGACCCCCGCCCCGGGGTCACCGGCCGTCGGTGACCTTCGGCCCTGACCGGCGCCGGGCGGGGGCGCGACGGTGAGGAAAGAGGAAACCAGATCGGACGGTGATGGCCATGACCCGCAGGCTCGTGTGCTCGACGATCGTCGCAGTGGTGCTCGGAGCGTTCCTGGCGGCGATCCCGGGTCCCGCCCACACGGCCCACGCGGCTGATCTTCCCCCGACCTTCATGTTGTGGTGGGGCACCTACGGCACCAGGAACGACCAGTTCGACGCCCCCGCCAAAGTGGCGGTCGACACCGACGGCAACGTCTACGTCGCCGACACCGGCAACGTCCGCATCAAGAAGTTCGACGCCAACGGCACCCACCTCACCCAATGGGGCAGGGCCGGCAGCGGCGGCGGCGGCGAGTTCAACGTCCCCGCCGACCTGGCGGTCGACACCGACGGCAACGTCTACGTCGCCGACAACGGCAACAACCGCATCCAGAAGTTCGACACCAACGGCACTTACCTCACCAAATGGGGCGGCGTCAACCCGTTCAACCCGTCGGCGGTCGCCGTCGGTGGCGGCGCGGTCTACGTGGCAGACAGGGACAACCACACCGCATCCAGAAGTTCGACACCAACGGCACCTACCTCACCCAATGGGGCAGCGTCGGCGCCGGCGACGGCCAGTTCCGGGGACCCGAAGGCGTGGCGGTCGACACCGACGGCAACGTCTACGTCGCCGACAACGGCAACAACCGCATCCAGAAGTTCGACGCCAACGGCACCTACCTCACGCAATGGGGTAGCGCGGGGGACGCCCACGGCCAGTTCCAGGAACCCCGAGGTCTGGGCATCGACAGCTCCGGCAACGTCTACGTGGCGGACACCGGCAACAACCGCATCCAGAAGTTCGACGCCAACGGCACCTACCTCACCCAATGGGGCACCACCGGCGCAGCCAACGGACAGTTCTCTGGACCTCGTGGCGTGGGCATCGACAGCTCCGGCAACGTCTACGTGGCGGACACCGGCAACAACCGCAT
>CAZYPY010000041.1:0-20963 GCA_964649545.1 uncultured Microthrixaceae bacterium
CCGCCTCCTCGCACACGGTGACGAGGTCGAGCGAGCGCAGGGTGCGGCCGAGGCCCGTGTACTCCTCGCCCAGGTGGGCCCGGATGCGCAGCCACTCGGGCTTGCGCTCGCCGATCGCGATGCCCCCGACCACGCCGGCGTCACGCCGCCGGCGCTCGATGCGCACCGACGTGCCGTCCGCGGGACCGGCATCGGCCTCGTCCGCACCACCGTCGGGCACCGAGCCGTCGACGGTGAACGGGGCGAGGTCGTCGGGGCGGACCCGCCAGGCGACGTCCTGGCGCTCCCAGGCGCCGTCGGGTGCCCATTGGGCCACGGCCCGGGCGGTCACGGCGTCGACGACTTCGCGCATCGGCACGTCGACGCCCTCGGCGGCCAGTGAGGTCACGCCCTTGTCGGGGATGCCGCACGGGACGATGTGGCCGAAGTAGTCGAGGTCGGGATCGACGTTGAGCGCGAAGCCGTGCATGGTGCGGCCCCGGGTGAGGCGCACGCCGATGGCTGCGATCTTGCGAGGGTCGTCGGTGCCGACCCCGACCCACACACCCGGGTACTCGGGCACCCGGCCGGCGCCCGGCAGGCCGAGGTCGGCGAGCACGTCGATGACCAGCTGCTCCACCGATCGCACGTAGGCGACGGTGTCGGCCATGGGCGCGGCACCGCCGTCCCCGGCTGCGGCCTCCTCACCCTTGTCGGGCAGGTGAAGGAGGGGATAGCCCACGAGCTGGCCGGGGCCGTGGTAGGTGATGTCGCCGCCCCGATCCGATCGGACGAGGTCAGCGCCCACCGACGCTGGGTCGACCAGCAGGTGGTCGAGCTCGCCCCGGCGGCCCAGGGTGAACACGTGCGGGTGCTCGAGCAGCAGCAGGTGGTCGTCGGCGCCGTGGGTGAACAGGCCGTGCTGGAGGGCGTGGGCGTCCCGGTACGGGACGCGCCCCAGCCAGCGGACCCGCAGGGTCACAGCTCGGCGGCCCAGTCCCGGGTCTCGATGATCTCCCGGAGCCGGTCGAGGAACGCAGCCACGTAGGCCCCGTCGAAGGCCCGGTGGTCCCAGGCCAGGGCGAGCACACCGACCGAGTGGATGGCGATGGACTCGCCGCCGTCGGCGTCGGTGACCACGACCGGCTTGCGGTGCACCCCGTCGGTCGAGAGGATCGCCACCTGGGGCTGGTTGATGACCGGGAACTGCATCATCGTCCCGTACCTGCCCGGGTTCGTGATGGTGAAGGTGCCGTCGGCGACCTCGTCGACCGAGAGCTGCTTGCTGCGGGCCCGGCCGGCGAGATCGTGGACCTCCCGGGCCAGCGCGGCCAGGCGCTTGGTGTCCGCGTCGTGGACCACCGGGGCCAGCAGCCCCTGGAAGTCGAGGTCGACGGCGTAGGCCAGGTTGACCCGGCCGTGAACGATGAGCTCGCCGTCGCCGACCGCGGCGTTCACGTAGGGGAAGTCCTCGATGGCGTCCACCACCGCCCGGGACACGAACGGCAGGTACGTGAGGCTGAAGCCCTCGGCCTCCTTGAAGGCGGGTCCGTGGGTCCGGCGCACCTTCTCCACCCCCTCGAAGTCGACCTCGACCGCGGTCAGCACGTGGGGCGACGTGGCCTTGGAGTGCACCATGTGCTCGCCGGTGCGCAGGCGGATGCGGTTGAGAGGCTCGACCCGGTCCTCGCGGGAGCGGCCGGCACGCGGGGCCGGCGCGGGAGCGGCCGCCGTCGGTGCACGGCCGGCATGGGGAGCCGCCGCGGGACGGACGGGAGCCGAGCCGCGCTGGGCGTCGATGACCGCCTCGACGTCGCCGCGAGTGATGCGGCCACTGATGCCGGTGCCCACGATCGAGTCGGCATCGAGGCCGTGGTCCTCGATGAGGCGGCGGACCAGCGGCGACAGCAGCTTGGGTGGCCCCGACGGCGCATCCCCCGCAGGGGCCGGCGTGGCCGCCGGTGACGGTGTGGGCTCGGGCGCCGGGGCGGCCGGTGCGGGCTCGGGCGCCGTCGCCTGCGGGGCGGGGGCGGGCTCCGGCGCCGCCGGCGCAGGCTCCTCGGCAGCGGGCTCGGCCGGCGCGGCCTCCGCCGCGGGCGCGGCGGCGCCGTCGCCCGACGGCGGGCCGTCGCTGAGGACCGCGAGGCGGGTGCCGACGTCGACGGTCTCGCCTTCGGGCACCAGGATCTCGGCCAGGTAGCCGGCCGCCGGCGACGGCACCTCGGAGTCGACCTTGTCGGTCGACACCTCGAACAGCACCTCGTCCTGGGCCACCTGGTCACCGACGGCCTTGAACCATCGCGTGATGGTGCCTTCCGTCACGGTCTCCCCCAGTTGGGGCATCTCCACGTCAGCCATGCAGGGACCTCCCCGTGAGGGACATGATCGTCTCGCCGAACAACTCGCTCATGGTCGGGTGGGGCTGGATGAAGCGCCCCACCTCTGCCGCCGTCGCTTCCCAATTCACGGCCAGATAGCCCTGGCCGAGCTGCTCGGTCACCCACGGGCCGACCATGTGGACCCCGAGGATGCGTCCGCCGGTGCCGTCGGGCAGCTTCTCGGCGATCACCTTCACCAGGCCGTCGGTCTCGCCCACGATCATGGCCCGGCCGTTGCCGGCGAAGCGGTGCTTGGAGGTCACCACGTCGAAGCCGGCCTCCTTGGCCGCGGCCTCCGAGTAGCCGGCGAAGGCGACCTCGGGGTGGCAGTAGATGCACCAGGGCACGCCCTGGTAGTCGACGCCGACCGGCTCCTCGCCGAGGATCCCGTCGATGGCGACGATGCCCTCGGCGAAGCCCACGTGGGCCAGCGCCGGCGTGGCCACCAGGTCGCCGACGGCCCAGACCCCCGGCTCGGCGGTGCGGCACACCTCGTCGACGACCACGAACCCGCGCTCGTCGACCTGTACGGCGGTGCCGTCGAGGCCGAGGTTCTCCGACAGCGGTCGGCGACCGACCGACACCACCACGAGGTCGACCTCGATGGACTCGCCCTCGCCGAACGACACCGTGGTGCCCGAGTCGCCCCGCTGGTGGCCGGTCACGGCCACCCCGGTCTTGACGTCGATGCCGCGCTTCTTGAACGAGCGCAGCACGACCTTGGTGACGTCCTCGTCGCAGCCGGGGAGGATCTTGGGCAGGGCCTCGAGCACGGTGACCTTCGTGCCCAGGTCGGACATCATCGAGGCGAACTCGCAGCCGATGGCGCCGCCCCCGATGACTGCGGCCCGCTCGGGCAGGCGCTCGACGGAGAGCAGTTCGTCGGAGGTGACCACGACCTCGCCGTCCACCTCGAAGCCGGGGATCGTGCGCGTGGTCGAGCCCGAGGCGAGGATCACGGCGTCACCCCGGAGGGTGACGTCACCCGATTCGCCGCCGCTCACCCGCACCTCGTGGTCGGCGTGGAGGGTGCCGACGCCGTGGTAGGTGGTGACCTTGCGGCCCTTCAGCAGGCCCTCGAGGCCCTTGGTGAGCTGGTCGACCACGCCTTGCTTGCGGGCCTGGGTGACCGAGAAGTCGAGGGCGGGCTCCGACGTCGTGATACCGAACTGCGCCGCCTCGGACACCGACCGGAAGACCGAGGCGGTCTCGAGCAGCTCCTTGGCGGGGATGCAGCCCCGGTGCAGGCACGTGCCCCCCACGCGGCCCATCTCGACCAGGGCGACGTTCAGGCCCAGGCCGGCGCCGTAGAGGGCGGCGGCGTACCCGCCCGGGCCCCCGCCGATGATGACGACGTCGAAGGACTCGGGCGACTCGGGCTGCTCGGCCATGGGGCGACTCTACTGACGGTCGCCGGGGACCGCATCGGCCGGTCCGGGGGGTCGTGCGGGGTCGCCGGTAGGCTCTGCGCCGGTGAAGACCAAGACCCTGATCATCGCCGCACTGCTGTGCGGCGTCGCCATCCTGGTGGCCTTCACCGTCCAGGTCATGCTGGCGCGCTGACGCCGGCCCCGAGCCCCTAGGAGCCCCTCCATGCGTGACGCCGTCGGCGGCGTGCAGTCCGTCCTCGTCCTCGGGGGCACCTCCGAGATCGCGCTCGCCACCGTGCGCCGGATGGTCGGCGAGGGGTGCCGCACCGTCCTGTTGGCCGCCCGCAACCCCGACGACTGCGCCGACGCGGCCGCCGAGCTCCGCGACGCCGGCGCCACCACGGTCGACACCCTGGCCTTCGACGCGCTCGACACGGCGTCGCACGGTGCGGTCGTCGACGAGGCCTTCGCCCGCCACGGCGACCTCGACGTCGTGCTGCTGGCCTTCGGCGTGCTCGGCGACCAGGCCACGTTCGACGCCGACCCCCAGGCTGCGGTCGCCGCCGTCCAGGTCAACTACGTGGGCGGGGTGTCGGCCGGCCTGCACGTGGCCCGCAACCTGCGCCGCCAGGGCCACGGCACCCTCGTGGTGCTCTCGTCGGTGGCCGGCGAGCGGGTGCGCAAGACCAACTACGTCTACGGCTCCTCGAAGGCCGGGCTCGACGGCTTCGCCCAGGGCCTCGGCGACAGCCTCGTCGGCACCGGCGCCGGTGTGATGGTCGTCCGCCCCGGCTTCGTGCACACCCGCATGACCGAGGGCATGGACCCCGCTCCCCTCTCCACCACACCCGAGGTCGTGGCCGAGTGCATCACCGACGGCCTGGCCAAGGGCCACGCGGTGGTCTGGGCCCCGGCGCCACTGCGAGTGGTCATGTCGGGCCTCCGCCACCTGCCCCGACCCCTCTGGCGCAAGGCCTCCGAGCGCGGCTGAGCCCGAGCCGGATCGCCTGAGGCCGCGCGGCTCCCGCGACCTCGCCGATCACTAGCGTCGTGGCGATGGAGGGCGGCCGACCTCGCCAGGGTTCGAGCGTGCGCCGACGCGTCGTCCTCGTGCTGGCCGTCCTCCTCGCAGTCATCCCCATGGTGGTGGGCGCGGCCGACGCCATCGCCTCGGACTGGGTGCCCTTCGGCGACGAGGCCGCCCTCGGGGTGCGTGCCGACGACGTGTTCAGCCCGCGGTCACCCTTGCTCGGCATGCCCGCGAGCTCGGTGCTGCCGGGCGACCTCCCGAACCACCCGGGCCCGCTCCTCTACTGGTGGTACGCACCCTTCGTCGAGGTCGCCGGCATCGCGGTCGGACTCACCCTCGGCGCCGCGCTCCTCGGGGCGCTGACCGCGACGGCGATCGTGGTCATGACCTTCCGGCGGGCCGGCCTCGCGGCCGCGGTCGGCTCGGCCGTCCTGGTCGTGGTCCTGGTCGCGTCGCTCTACGGCGCCGCACCGATCGTCTCGCCCCTCAACGCCGACGTCGTGCTGCTGCCGCTGCTGTTCGTCTGCTTCCTCGCGTGGTGGATCGCCGACGGTGAGCGTCGACTCGTCCCCGTCGCCATCGTCGTCGTCAGCCTGGTCGCCCAGGCCTACCTGCCGTACCTGCCCGCCGCGGCCGGGGCCCTGCTCGTGTCGGCGGGCTTCCTCCTGCACGACCGACGCCGGCACCGCAACCGGCACCGCCGCCGCCCCGACCCGCCGGCACCCCGAGCCGAGCCCACCCATACCCGGCGACCCGGCCGGACGGTGCCGAGGGCCCAGCTCGGCTTCGTCGGCGTGCTGGTGCTCACCCTGGCCGTGGCGACGGTGCCGGTACTGGTGGTGGCCGTGGCGGTCGGCTCGGGCCTGGTCGCGCTCACCGTGGGCGCCGTCATGGCCGTACGTCGCTGGGTGCTGCCGAGCCGGACCCGCACCTGGTCCGCCGTCGCGCTCGCGGCGTGCTGGGCGGTACCGCTGGCCGAGGCCGCCGCGAACCAGGGAGGGAACGTCGCCGCCCTCTGGCGCGAGGCGCGCGCCCCCACCCCCACCGAGGGGGTCGACCGCGCGCTCGAGTTGGCCGCGACCGCTGGTCGTCTCCCGCCCCTCGTCAGCGACCACATCAGCGAGCAGGCGCTGGCGGACCCACCGCTGGGCCTCGCCGTTTTCGGGGTGGCCCTCGGCGTCGTCCTCATCGCGTGGGCGGCCCGTCGGCGATCCCGCGACGACCTCGCCCTGATGCTGGTCGCCGCCGGCTCCGTGGTGGCGGGCGCCCTGTCGGTGGCCCGTGCGCCCGCGGACGACGCGTGGATCGCCGTCCGCGTCAACTGGGTGCTCGTGGTCGGCGCCTTCTGGACCTACGCCACCGTCCGCACGGCGATCCGCTGGGCCGATCGGCGGGTCGCCGCCCCGACGACCCGCCGGGCGCTGCAGGCGGTCGCCGCCGGGGCCGCGGCCCTCGTCCTCGCCGTCGTCCTCCCCCAGGCGCTCAGCCTCGACGACAACTACGAGCCCTGGCTCCAGGACGCCGTCCCGTCGCTCGGCGACGACGTCGCCGAGGCGTACCGGCCGGACGGACGGGTGCTGGTCCTCGAGGCCGGCGGGGTCCCCTACTGGGAGCTCGCCCGGGGACTCACCGCCGACCTGAGCGAGCGGGGCTGGTCCACCGCCACCGAGAACCTGGTCCACTACTTCGGTCCGGCCCGAGACGCCCGGGTCCTGCCCGTCGACGCCGTGGTGCACGTGGTGCCCGCCGACCTGCCCCTGCCCCCGGAGGGCGGCCGGCGGCTGGCGTCCTACCGCCCCGAGGGCTGGGACCCCGTCGCGGCGCGACGGCTCGCCGCGGCGGTGCGCGCCCACGTCGTCGCCGAGGGCCCGCTCGAGCTCACCGAGGCGGGGGCGGCCGACCTGCACCAGCACCTCTACGGCCACGTGCCCGGCGCGTGCGAGCCGGCCCGCTGGCGGCGGACGCAGTGCGTCGGCCCCGACGCCTTCGTCGAGGACCCACAGCGGCTCCTCGACCTCGACCCGAGCCTTCTCGTCCAGCTCTACCGCGCGGGTGCGATCCGCTCGCCGGTGCTCCCCGAGGGGCGGCGCGTCGACCTCGCGCTGCGCACCGCGGCCCTGCCGGTCGACGTGTTCGTCGTGCCCTCGCCGGGTGCGGCGGCGGGCAAGGGCCGGGCGACGGCACCGCCAGGGTCGTCGTAGACTCCGCTCGTGAGCGAGGCGCCCACCAAGGTGGTGATCGTCGGGCAGGGCTACGTCGGTCTGCCCGTGGCCATGCGTGCCTGCGACGTGGGCCACGACGTGGTCGGCTTCGACGTGGACGAGCGGCGGGTCAAGCGGCTCTCGGCGGGCGAGTCGATGGTCGAGGACGTCACCGACGAGCACCTCGCCGCCGCCCTCGAGTCGGGGCGCTACCTCCCGACCTGCGACCCCGCCGACCTCGCCGGGTTCGACGTGGCTGTCATCTCGGTGCCCACCCCGCTGAGCGAGGGCAACCCCGACCTCAGCTACATCGAGGAGGCCGCCCGCACCCTCTCGCACCACCTGACCGCGGGGGCCACCGTGGTGCTCGAGTCCACGACCTACCCGGGCACCACCGAGGAGCTCGTCGGCCCCATCCTCGAGGAGGGCGCCGAGCTCGTCGTGGGCAGCGACTTCCACCTGGGCTACAGCCCCGAGCGCATCGACCCCGGCAACCCCGAGTGGACGTTCGTGAACACCCCCAAGGTCGTGTCGGGCGTCGACGCCGACTCGCTGGCCGCGGTGACCGCCTTCTACGACACCCTCGTCGAGCGCACCGTGCCCGTGTCGAGCCCGCGCGAGGCCGAGCTCACCAAGCTGCTCGAGAACACCTTCCGCCACGTCAACATCGCCCTCATCAACGAGCTGGCCATGTTCGCCAACGACCTCGGCATCGACGTGTGGGAGGCCATCGACGCGGCCTCCACCAAGCCCTTCGGCTACCTGCGCTTCACCCCCGGGCCGGGTGTCGGGGGCCACTGCCTGCCCATCGACCCCTCCTACCTCTCCTGGCGGGTGCGCAGCTCCCTCGGCCACGCCTTCCGGTTCGTCGAGCTCGCCAACGACGTCAACGACCACATGCCCGACTACGTGGTCCGCCGCCTCCAGGTCGCGCTCAACGACCGGGGCCTGGCCGTCAAGGGCCGGCGGGTGCTGCTGCTCGGCCTCGCCTACAAGCGCAACACGGGCGACGCCCGAGAGTCCCCGTCCGCGGTCGTGGCCCGCCAACTGCTCGACCTCGGCGCCGACGTGCGGGCCGCGGACCCGCACGTGCCCGAGGGACTGGTCGACGTGGCCGTCACCCGGGTGGAGGCCACGGCGGAGGAGGTCGCCGCCGCCGACGTCGTCGTGCTGCTCGTCGACCACGACGCGTTCGACCTCGACCTCGTGGCCGAGCACGCGAGCCACGTGCTCGACACCCGCCACCGCCTCCGCGGCCCCAACGTCGAGCACCTCTAGGGTCCCCACCCCGGCACGACCCGGTTCGGCGACCCACCGACCCACCCGGCCCACCGAGCCGAGCGCGGCCCAGCCGGGCGCAGACGGCCCGTTCGTACGGAGAGCCACGGCGCTCCGGCGGGCCGCCCGTAGACTCGGTCCGTGGCGCAGACCCAGACCCCGCCCAGCGCGCCTGCGCCCGACCCGGCCCGCCCGCCGATGTCGCTGGCCCGTGGCCTGCTCAAGACGGCCCGGCCGGTCCAGTGGTCGAAGAACGTGCTCGTGTTCGCCGCACCCGGCGCCGCCGGCGTGCTCGACAACGCCGAGGCCCTCGGCGACGCCATGGTGGGCTTCGTGGCGTTCTGCCTGGCCGCCAGCGGCACCTACTTCCTGAACGACACCCGCGACCGGGAGGCCGACGCCCAGCACCCCACCAAGTGCCGTCGCCCCATCGCCGCCGGGGTGGTGTCGCCCACCCTCGGCTACGCGATGGGGTTCGGGCTGATCCTGGCCGGTGTGGCCGTGGGGTTCGTCCCGCACTGGCAGCTCGCCGTCACCGTGGCGGCGTACGTCGCCCTCACCACCAGCTACAGCTTCTGGCTGAAGCACATCCCGGTCGTCGACCTGGTCGCCATCGCCGCCGGGTTCGTGCTGCGGGCCATCGGCGGCGCCACCGCCACCGGCGTCCCCATCTCCAACTGGTTCTTCATCGTGGCCTCGTTCGGTTCGCTGTTCATCGTGGCGGGCAAGCGCAGCGGCGAGATGGGCGAGCTGGCCGGCGAGGCCGGTGCCATCCGCCCGACCCTCGAGGTGTACACCACGTCGTACCTCGCCTACCTGCGGGCCGTGTCGTCGGGGGTGATGCTCGTGGCCTACTGCCTCTGGTCGTTCGAGAAGGCCGACCTGGCCGACGCCGGGGGCCTGCCCTACTACCAGCTCTCCATCGTGCCGTTCGCCGTGGCCATCCTGCGCTACGCGATGCTCCTCGACCTGGGGCACGGCTCCACCCCCGAGGAGATCGCGCTGCGCGACCGTCCGTTCCAGATCGCCATCGCGATCTGGCTGGTGATCTTCGCGTGCGGCATCTACCTGCTGTGAAGGACGCCTGCTGATGGACGCCACCCACGAACTGCTGGCCGGGTGGGGACGGACGACCCCGTCCTCGGCCGCCGTCGTCCGCCCGCTCAACGCCGACGAGCTGGCCGCGTCGGTCGACGACCCTCCCGAGCGGGGCCTCATCGCCCGCGGCCTGGGCCGCTGCTACGGCGACGAGGCCCAGAACGCCGGCGGCCGGGTGGTCGACACGACCGCGGTCAGCGGCATCGTCGCCCTCGACCGGGAGAACGGCGTCTGCACCGCCCTCGCCGGCACCAGCCTCGACGACCTCATGCGCTGGCTGGTCCCGCAGGGCTGGTTCGTCCCGGTGACCCCCGGCACCCGCTTCGTGACGGTCGGCGGCGCCATCGCCAACGACATCCACGGCAAGAACCACCACAAGGGTGGCTCGTGGTGCAACCACGTGTCGGCCATGACGATGCGACTCGCCACGGGCGAGACGGTGCGGGTCACCCCCGAGGACGATCCCGACCTGTTCTGGGCCACCGCCGGCGGCCTCGGGCTGACCGGCGTGATCATCGACGCCACCTTCGACCTCTCGCCCATCGAGACCAGCCGCCTGCTGGTCGACACCGACCGCACCCCAGACCTCGACACCACCCTGGCCTTGATGGACGAGGGCGACGACGACTACCCGTACTCGGTGGCGTGGATCGACCTCATGAAGACCGGCCCCAGGATGGGGCGGTCGATCCTGGGACGCGGCTCGTTCGCCCCGCTCGACGCCCTCCCGGCCAAGGACCGCACGCCGGAGCGGGCCCGGGCGTTCGCACCGAAGACCCGGGCGACCTTCCCCCCGCTGGCGCCCAACGGCCTCATCAACCCGCTGACGGTCAAGGCCTTCAACGAGGCGTGGTACCAGAAGGCCCGCCTCAACGGCCACGGCGAGCTCCAGTCGATCACCACCTTCTTCCACCCGCTCGACATGGTCGAGCTGTGGAACCGGGTGTACGGCCCCATCGGCTTCCTCCAGTGGCAGTTCGCGCTGCCCTTCGGTGAGGAGGCGGCGCTGCGCCGAATCATCGAGGCGCTCTGCCAGGAGGGCTGCACGTCGTTCCTCGCCGTGCTCAAGCGCTTCGGGGCCGCCAACGAGGGCCACCTCTCGTTCCCGATCCCCGGCTGGACGCTGGCGCTCGACATCCCGGCGGGGCCGAGCGACCTGGCCCGGCTGCTCGACCGCCTCGACGACGAGGTCGTGGCTGCCGGCGGACGCATCTACCTGGCCAAGGACAGCCGGGTTCGCCCCGAGCTGCTGGCGGCCATGTACCCCCGACTGGACGACTGGCGGTCGATCCGGGCCGAAGCCGACCCCGACGGGGTCCTGCAGTCCGACCTGGCTCGCCGCCTGGGGCTGTGAGCCGGCTCCGGGCCGCGGCGCGCGACGTGCGCGCCCTCGGCGCCGGCGCCCCCCTCCGGGTCGCCTACGACGGGTCCAAGGTCCTCGGCGGCCACACCTTCGTGTTCGACGCCGCCCTGCGGCGCGCCCCGACCGCGGCGGTCAGCCGTCCGGTGTTCGCGCCGGCCGCGCCGACCGATCCCGCCCTCGACCGGGCCCGGGCCGAGGCCGCCGTCATCGCCACGGGGCGGGTCACGCTCTACGGCCGAACCGTCGAGGTCGGCGACGACCCCGACTGGCACGCCACCCACGACCCGCTCGCCCCCGGCGTGCGCTGGCCGATGGGGCCGTGGTGGCAGATCGACGTGCGCCTCGCGGCCAGGGTGGCGGACATCAAGTGGGTGTGGGAGCTCGGCCGCCACCGCCACCTCGTCGTCCTGGCGCGGGCCCTGAGCAGCCCGGACCCCGATCCTGCGTGGGCCGCCGTGCTGAACGCCCACCTCCACAGCTGGCTGCACCACAACCCCCTCGAGCAGGGCGTCCACTGGGCGTCGAACCTCGAGGTGGCGCTGCGGGCCATGAACTGGCTCGAGGTGATGCAGCTCGCCGGCGCCCACCTCGAGCCCGAGGTCCGCCGGGCCATGGACGCCCACCTCGCCCACAGCGGCACCCACCTGCTCCTGGAGCTGCCGTACACGGTCAGCACGATGCGCAACAACCACCTGATCGGCGACGCCGTCGGCCTCGTGGTCCTCGCCCACGCCTTCCCCGACCTGCCTCCCGCCCGTCGGTGGGCCCGTGCCGGCGAGCGCCTGCTGCTCGCCCAGCTCGACCGGGAGGTCCGGCCGGACGGGTCGATGGTCGAGGACTCGGTGTCCTACCACCGCTTCGTGCTGGAGCTGCTCTGCCGCCGCGCCCTGCTCGGCGACGCCCCGGCCCGCGTCCTGGCGGCGATGCACCGGGCGGCCCGATTCCTCGACCGCTTCGGGGTCGGCGACGGGCCGGTCCCCCACCACGGCGACTGGGACGAGGGGCGGGCGCTCACGGCGTCGGGCGATCCCCTCGACCTGCTCGGCTCCACCCGTCTGGCCCTGGCCCTGTGCGGCACGGGTGCTCCGGCGGCGTGGCGGGACGAGCACGACGAGGTCGCCTGGTACGTGCCCGAGGGCGACCCTGCCGCCGGCGACCGGGCCGAGCGCGACGGCCACGCCCTCGGCGGCGGGGTGACGCGCGTGGCCCGCGGCGACCTGGCCCTGTGGCTCAAGGCCGGCGGCGGTCCGTGGCACGGCCACGCCGACCACACCTCGGTCGCGGTCCGCCACGGTGACGAGTGGCTCGTCGGCGATCCCGGCACCGGGAACTACAACGGCCGGGACGGCAGTCGCGAGCTGCTGCGCTCGTCCGCCGCCCACGACGTGCTGGTCCTCGACGGCGAGGACCAACTGGTCCCCCACCGGGCATTCCGCTGGGTCCACACGGCCACGGGCCGCACCGGGCGACCGGTCGCCCTGCCCGGCGCCACGGTGGCGTGGGGTGTGCACGACGCCTACCGACGCCTGCGCCCGGCCCGCCGGGTCGCCCGCGTCGTCGTGGTCGCCGAGGACGGCGGCGGCGTGCTCGTGGCGGACTGGGTCGAGGGCCCGCCCGGCCCCACGTGGTCGTTGGCGCTCCCGCTGGCCCCCGGGACCACCACCGACCACGACAGCCTGGTGACCGCGGGCGGCACTGAGGCCCGCATCTCGTTCCTCACCGAGGGCGTCGCGCTCGGAACCGACACCGCCCCGTGGAGCTCGACCTACGGCGCGCTCGAGGAGGCTCCGCGCTGGATCGCCTCGGGAGCGCTCGGCGGTCCGGTGGCGTGGCGCCTCGACCTCGACGACGGCGATGCCGACGGGGAGGACACCGGGACACACGGCCCGGCCCGCCTCCACGGCGACGTCCTGCACGTCGCCGGCGCCGAGCTCCGGGTCGAGTGGCTCGACGGCGCCGTGGAGCTGCTCGTCGGGGGGCTCGAGCACCCCGGCGGCCGCGCCGTGCCCGCGTCCCGGGTGGTGCTTCGGTGAGCGGCGGCGGGGCCCGGGTCCTGGTGCTCAACCACTTCGCCTCCCCCGAGGGCCAGCCCGGCGGCACCCGCCACATCGAGCTCTACGGCTCGCTCCCCGGCTGGTCCTGCGAGATCGTCGCCGCCGACCGCAACTACCTCACCCGGCGCGCGCAGCACTCCTACCGGCCGAACGACCACACCGCCTACCGCACCGTCCCCACCCTCCCCTACTCGGGCAACGGCGCCGCCCGGGTCCTGAACTGGGCGTCGTACGCGATCACCGCCACCGTCGTGGGCCTGCTCACCCGCCGACCCTCGGTCGTGGTCGGCTCCACCCCGCACCTGCTCGCCCCGATGGCGGCCTGGCTGGTCGCCCGGGTGCGCCGGGTGCCGTTCGTGCTCGAGGTGCGCGACCTGTGGCCGGAGGTGCTGGCCGAGATGGGCGGGATGCGACCCGAGTCGGTGCTCTACCGGGTGCTGGCGGCGCTGGCCGCGTTCTCGGTGGCCCGGGCCGACGCCGTCGTGGTGCTCGCCGCCGGCGTGGGCGAGGCCCTCGTCGAGCGGGGCCTCGACCGCACGCGGCTCCACGTGGTGCCGAACGGCGCCGACGCGCTGCCGCCGCCCGCCGATCGGGAGGGCGCCCGCGCCGCCCTGGGCCTCGGCCCCGACGACCTGGCCGTGCTCTACGCCGGCGCCCACGGGCCCGCCAACGGCCTCGACCTCGCACTCGATGCGGCCGCGGAGCTGGCCGACGAGCTCCCCCAGGTGCGCTTCGTGCTCGTGGGCGACGGCCCGAGCAAGGCCGACCTCGTGGCCCGAGCCGAGCGGGAGGGCCTGGCCAACGTCCACTTCGGTGCCGCCCGCCCGAAGGGGGACATGCCCGAGGTCCTCGGCGCCGCCGACGTCGGCCTGCACGTGCTGGCCGACGTCGGGCTCTTCACCTACGGCGTCAGCCCGAACAAGGTCTTCGACTACCTGGCCGCCGGGCGGCCGTGCCTCACCAACAACCCCGGCGACGTGGGCCGCCTCGTGACCGACGCCGGCGCCGGCGTGGCCGTCGCTCCCGACGCCATCGCCGACGGGGTGCGCGCCCTCGTCGCCGCCGGGCCCGAGGAGCGGGCCGCCATGGGCGAACGGGGCCGGGCCCTGATCGAGCGGGAGTACGCCATCGCCCCCCGGGTCGAGCGCCTGCTCGCCGCCCTGCGCTCGGCGGGGGTGGCGGCGTGATCGTCAAGCGGACGATCGACGTGGTCGTCAGCGCGGTCGTGCTCGCGGTGGCCGCCGTACCGATGGCCGTCCTGGCCGTCGCGGTCCGGCTGACCATGGGCTCACCGGTGCTGTTCCGCCAGGAGCGGCCCGGACGCGACGAGGTCGTGTTCACCCTGCTCAAGTTCCGCACCATGCGCGAGGCCCGCCCCGGCGAGGACGCGCTGGCCAGCGACGCCGAGCGGCTCACGGGCCTCGGTCGCTGGCTGCGGCGCACGAGCCTGGACGAGCTGCCCACGCTCTGGAACGTGCTGCGGGGCGACATGAGCCTGGTCGGCCCCCGCCCGCTGCTGGTCGCCTACCTCGACCGCTACTCCCCCACCCAGCGCCGGCGCCACGAGGTGAAGCCGGGCGTCACCGGCCTGGCTCAGGTGGAGGGCCGCAACGACCTGTCGTGGGACGAGCAGTTCCGGCTCGACGTCTGGTACGTCGACCACCGGTCGCTGCGCCTCGACCTGTCCATCCTGGCCCGCACCGTGACCGCGGTGTTCAGCGGCCGCGGCGTCAGCCAGGAGGGCCGCGCCACCCGAGACGAGTTCCTCGGCGGGCCTCCGGGTTGACCAGCGGCTCCCATCGCTTCTGGCTCCCGATTTCGGTGTCATGGCACCGAAATCGGGAGCCAGAACGCCCGGGCTCGGGCCGCGCGTCGGGCGTGTTCAACGGGCCGCGGCGGCCGACGCCCAGACCCCGATGAGCTCGCGGGCGTGGTCGTCCCAGGAGATCGGCCACTCCCACGGGGTGCGGTCGCCCTCGGCCACCACGCCCCGCAGCGCGACCGCCAGCGCGTCGAGGTCGCCGACGGGGACGTAGGCGTACGGGTGGTCGGTGGCGGTCTCGCGGTGGGGCGGGATGTCGGACAGCACCAGGGGGCAGCCGAGGGCGCCGGCCTCCGCGGGCGTGTGGGGATGGGCCTCCAGTGCCGAGGTGGCGACCATGGCCAGGGCGTGGGCCACGAGCCAGCGCAGCTCGGCCGGGCCGGCGACCTGGCCGGTGTAGACGAGCCGGTCCCGCAGCGACGCCGGCACGAGGGCCCGCTGCTGCTCGCGCCGCGCCTCAGGCAGCCCGCCCACGAAGACCAGCGCCGGCGCCTCCGGGTCGTCGGCGAAGGCGTCGACCCACGCCAGGACGAGGTCGTCGAGGCGCTTGTGGGGCGCGTCGTTGGCCAGCGACAGCAGGTAGTCGAGCCCCTCGACCGGGAGGCCCTCGGGGCGCACCTCGTCCTCGACCCACTCGGGGCGGCCCGACTGCACCACGACGCCCCGATCGCCGAGGTCGGGGACGTCGGCGCGGACCTGGGCCATCATCGCCTCCGACACGGCCACCACCCGGGTCGATAACTCCACCGACCGGCGGGCGCCGTAGACCCGCAGGCGCCGGTACCAGGCCTTGTTGTGCGGGAGCGCACGGCCCACGCCGAAGAGGTTCGGGTTCTGGATGGTCACCACGGTGGCCGGCCGCCGGCCGGGCAGGATCGGCGCCAGGTTGCCCGGGCAGTGCAGCACGGCCTCGTCACCGACCCGGCGGACGAGGCCGACCTGCTCGTAGACCAGCCGGCCGCGGCTGCTGCGCACCCCCGAGGGCTCGATCGGGAGCGACAGGGCGTCCTTCAGGGCGGCGTCGTTCCACGGGGCCGACACCACCCGGACGTCGAGGTCGGGCGCGACCCGCTCGACGCCGCGCAGCTGCCGGGTGACGTAGGACAGCCCCCCGCCGAGGCGGATGGCGGTGGCGTCGACGACCACGCGGAGGTCGTCCGGCACCGCGAGCTCGCTCACGACGGCGCGGCCGCGCCGGACCGGAACCACTCGACGGTGGCGGCCAGGCCGGCCTCGAGGTCGACCGGCTCGACGTCGGGGAACAGGGCGCGGAGGCGGCTGGCGTCGGCGACCGAGTGCGGCACGTCGCCGGCGCGGGGGGCGGTGTGCTCGCGGACGATCGGGTGCCCGAGGAGCGCCTCGAGGCGTTCGAGGACGGTGAGCAGGTCGGTGCGGGTGCCGAAGGCCAGGTTGACGGGCGCCGGGTCCGCCACCCGCCGGGTGACCGCGTCGGCCAGCACGGCGGTGACGGTGTCGACGTAGGTGAAGTCCCGGGTCTGGGTGCCGTCCCCGTGGACGGTGACCGGGCGCCCGGCCAGGGCCGCGTCGACGAACGCGGGCACGACCGCGGCGTAGGCGTGGTCCGCCGGCTGGAGGGGGCCGAACACGTTGAAGAACCGCAGCACGAGCACGTCGAGCGCGTAGCTGTGGGCGTAGGCCAGGGCGTAGGCCTCGGCCGCCAGCTTCGAGGCCGCATACGGGCTGAGCGGGCGCGCCACGAGGTCCTCGTGCTTGGGGAGCGCCGGGTTGGCCCCGTAGACCGACGACGACGACGCCACCACCAGGTGGGGGGCGTCGGGCCCCGCCCGCCGCGCCGCCTCGAGCACCGCCAGCGTGCCGTCCACGTTGGCCCGATGCGTCGCGACCGGATCGTCGATCGACCGGGGCACCGAGGGGCGCGCCGCCAGGTGGACGACGGCGGCCGCACCGGCGAGCGCGGCGTCGAGCGCGGGGGCGTCGAGCACGGAGGCCTCGTGGCGCTCGATCCGGCCGGCGACCGCGTCGAGGTTGGCGAGACGCCCGGTCGAGAGGTCGTCGACGACCACGACCTCGTGGCCCTCGTCGAGCAGGCGCCGGACGAGGTTGGCGCCGATGAACCCGGCGCCCCCGGTGACGACGACCCTCACGGGGTGGCGGCGCCGGCCCGCGCCCGGTGCCAGGCGACCTGGGCCTCGACGCCCTCGCGGAGGGACACCTGCGGCGACCACCCGAGCAGCGTGCGCGCCCGCTCGGTCGAGCCGCCGGTGCGCGCCACGTCGCCGGCGGCGGCGGGCCGGCGGTCGAGTGCGACCGGGCGCCCGAGCGTCTCCCCCACCAGGTCGATGAGCTCGCTCAGCAGCGTCTCGGAGCCGCCGGCCACGTTGACGACGGCGCCGGCGGGCACGTCGGCGGTCGCCGCGAGCGCGGTGGCCCGGACGACGTCGTCGACGAAGGTGAACTCCCGCTGCTGCCGCCCGTCGCCGTAGAGCGGGAAGGCGGTGCCGGCCAGGCCGTGCTCGACGAGGCGGTGCAGGGCCATGTCCGGGCGCTGGCGGGGCCCGTAGACCGTGAAGTACCGCAGCGACACGGTGGGCACGCCGTGGTTCGCGCCGTAGAGCGAGCAGAGGTGCTCGCCGGCGAGCTTGGTGACGCCGTACGGGCTGTGGGGGGCGGGCAGGTCGGCCTCGTCCGTGGGGTACCGGGCGGCCTGCCCGTACACCGACGAGCTCGAGGCGTAGACCAGCCGGTCGAGGGAGCGTCCCCGGCACGCTTCCAGGAGGCGCTGGGTGGCGAGCACGTTGAGCGACACGTAGTCCTCGAAGCCCTCGGCCCACGACGTGCGCACGCCCGCCTGGGCGGCGAGGTGGAACACGACGTCGACCCCGTCGAGCAGGGCGGCCAGGTCGGTGTCGCGCAGGTCGGCCTCGACCAGCTCGAACGCCGGGGAGGCGAGGGCGCCGGCCACGTTCGCCCGCTTGTCGGCCTCCGGGTAGAAGGGGACGAAGCAGTCGACGCCCCGCACGGCGTGGCCCTCGGCCAGTAGGTGGTCGACGAGCGTCGAGCCGATGAACCCGGCCGCGCCGGTGACCAGGGCCTGCATGGCCGCCATTCTGGCAGAGCCATGCGCACACGCTGACGGCTGCCAGTTCGCAACGGCACGCTCGATCCACGAACGCCACTGGTGGTCGTCAACGATCAACCGGTCGAGCAACGTAGTTGGGACTGCCGCGCGTCACGTACACGTCGTTCGGCGTCCTCGACGACCGCCAAGCCGCCTGGTGGGACGATCGGTCGGCGCCACCAGGATCTGCGGCGACGGCATCCACGCGCGCGGAGACCACGACAGGGCCTACGAGGCTGCGTGCGTCCGAGACCCTGACGGTCCCGCGGTGTGAGACGACGTCGACCAGCGAGAGCACGAGACCCTCGCCTGGGTCCGCAGCTTCAACGAGCAACGCCTCCACGCCCGCGGCGACAACGTCCCGCCCGCAGGGTTCGAAGCCGCGCTCTACGGTGCCCCGCAGGCCGACCCGACCGGGGTTGGGATCCAAGACAACCAGCCTCCACTCCCCGATGTGTGCGGATCCACGATGATCTCATACCTGATTGTCTGAAGATGTCACTGATTAGGACGTTGTACCTCAACGACGAGGTCATCTGCCCGAACGAGAGCCGACAAGATCGCGCCACCGATATGGATCCTTGTGCCAGTGACAATGTCACCTATGGCGTTCTCGTGAACTACCTCGAATTCATCGATCGTGCCGTTGAGCAGGCTCGCCCAGGGCAGGTCGCCGGAGACGTCGACTGCCGTCCATGTGCCGTGGCTTGCGATCCACTCGAGGTTTTCCTCGGTCACCTTGCCCTCAAATGGGTCGATCCATTGCTCGTTGCGGACGGCAAGAGAGTCCCCATCCGCCCCTGCCTCGAACAAGACAGGGCCGTGATCGCGAGTGAGCAACTCAAGAGGGCCGCTTGCGGTGTCGAAGGACCCTGCAAACTGGAAGAAGATACGACGGCATCCCACGACTCGGTCATTGACAAGAGGCCTAAGAACGCTCACCGTGTCGCTAACGAATTCGCCGGGCACGGTTAAACCATCCATCGCTCTGACCGCCCCGAAGGACAGTAACGAACTCTCCATTTGCCTTGGTCACGACCACATCGGCACCTTGTCTGAAAGAAGAGATAATCTGCACCGCCACCTCCGCCAGGGTGCCAAGCTCCAACCCTAACTTCATCGAAATTGCTACGTATGTCGCGAATTCTGTTCACGATCCACTGGCGATCGGCAGGGTTACTCGGATCGAGGCCCCAATCCATGGCATGCCTGCCAAGCTTTCTGCCCATCTGCCCGGGCTCAAGCGTCATGTCAGGCAGACCCGCGAGGTCGTCGCCGGCGCCGCCGGCGATATCGTCACCGACACCAGATCCGCGGGCGAGGTCGTCGCCGAGTCCGCCGCCGGCGCCTCCGAGCCGTCCGAGGCCTCGGGCGGCACCGTAGGTGAGGCCGCCGGCGGCGCCGCCGATGGCGGCGTCGACGAGACGGTCGGCGCTCAACACGTCGTCGAGGACCCCGGTGCCGGGCGTCTTCAGGTTGTTGACGATCTGCTGCGCCGCGCCCGCGCACGCACCCCCCACCGCGCCCGACACGACGGCGGCGGTGAAGCCGGACCCGACAGTGACCGCCAACCCGCACCCGACCCCGACCCCGATCCCGACGATGTCGTCGATGTTGTTGCACGCCCAGGTGCCGATGTGGAACCCCAACACCGTGGACGGCCACCGGCTGCAAGGACTCAACCCCAACGGGTCCACACGGTTTACCGGATCGTTGTCCGCGTAATGGTACGGATTGGTCTGGGTCGGGCTCCCCGAGGTGCCATCGAGAGGATCGACACTCGTGAACGTACCCGTGGCCGGGTCGTAGTCCCGGTTGCGGAGATGGATCAACCCGTCGATGTGGGCCTCACCCCGGTAACCCAACCAGAACGACGCGTTCGGCGGCGCGTACGGGTTGCCGAAAGGGTCATACCCTCCCGCAGTCGTGACCGTCGAGTCGGTCGGAATGACCGACCCGTCCACGTTGTAGCCATACAACCCGAAACCCACCGTGGAAGTGGCCGGATCAGTCGGGACATCGACCACCAGCTGGTAGCCGACCCGTTCGTCGCCGCTCACGAACCGCGCCCACAAATTGTCATCCACGCAGGCCTCGAGGATCTGCGGCACCGCCCGGGTCGGATCCCACGCCAGGTCGTAATCAAGATTGTCGAAATCGACCGCGGTCAGGCGCCCATCACCGTCATAGACCCGGTTCGTCGTGGCATCAGGCCCGATCTCACGCTCGACGGTCACGGGCAGACCCCGCGGGTCATAGCTGGTCGTGTCAGCATCTGACGCTTCGACCCCACCGAGGTCACCGCCTACCGTCGCTACTCCAGTCACGCTCGCGGCGGCGCGAACGACCAACGTGCGCTCAAGGTCCTCAGCGGGGTGTGGCGAAGGGGATACGTAGGTGCAGCGGTCCGCGTGGGTGACGACGCAGGCGTCAGGGCCAGGACGGAGGTCACTCAATCCGCTTCCCACAGCGTTGACATGCAGTCGATCGAACCCCGCGCGCGAGTAGCTGGTCCGATATGAGATCGTGCGCGATTACAGACAAACTCGCATTGGTCGGATACTCGGTGCCAAACGTCTTCTCGATCCATACAGTTCGGGTCGCTTCAACGTCCCATGCGGAGAGAGCTTCGTTCATTGCTTCCTGAAAAGTCCTCAGTGACGCCTCTAGCTGTGGCTCTGTGATGCACCAGGTGATATCTGGTGATGGGTATGTCGTTCGGTCAACTTGATGTCGACACTTGCACGCGTCGCCACGTTTCACGGTATGCCCCTACCAGTAAAGTACCCATCACCGATGACACCCGCCCAATCAAGCCGCCCTCTCGCGACACCCGCAGCTCTGTTGAGTCCTCTGACAGCTTCGCTCTCGCCCAGACCGGTCCCTCGCCCATCAAGAAGTACCTGCCTGGCCTGACCGCCACCGCGAAGGGAGTTGTTAATCGCATTTCTGACCGTAGAACTGGTTGCTCCAGGTGTCAGTGATTTGAACTCAGTCAACACTCCGTCCCCAAATGCGTCGCCCTGTCGGCCTGCTCCAGGTATGCCTTGGTATGGATTAGGGCGAACATCTCGGCCGAGACCTTCGAGATAATCTACGATTGATTGCTCACTCTGACTCCAGCAACTGCCGGTTGAACAGCCGCCGGCGGCTATGTCGTCGCCGCTTCGTCCGATGTCGTCGCCGATTCCTCCGGCGATGTCATCACCGACACCAGATCCGCGGGCGAGGTCGCCGCCGAGTCCGCTGCCGGCGCCTCCGAGCCGTCCGAGGCCTCGGGCGGCACCGTA
>CAZYPY010000042.1:0-20614 GCA_964649545.1 uncultured Microthrixaceae bacterium
CGGGTCAAATGATCGGGTACCGCAGGTGTCTCACCTCACCCTGACAGACAGGGAAGCCGGCCCGACGAAGGAGGGCCAAAGCAACGGGTCGGTCCAGGTTGCGGAGCGGAGCGGAGCAGCGGCGATGTCGAACCGGATGGCGAAGCCGGCCCGACGAAGGAGGGCCAAAGCAACGGGTCCTCTAGCCTCGGGCCCATGCTGGAGATGGAGCGCTCGGTCTGGGCGGAGATGGTGGGCCACGCCTACGACGGGCTGCCCGACGAGGCCTGCGGGCTCTTCGCCGCCGTGCCGGGCACGAGCCGGGTCGAGCGGTACTACCCGTGCGCCAACGACGCCGCCTCGTCGAAGGTGTACACGATCAACCCCCGCGACCATCTCCGCGCCGACCGCGACGCCGAGGCCCGCGGCCTCGAGATCGTGGGCGTGATGCACAGCCACACCCACACCGACGCGTACCCGTCGCCCACCGACGTCGCCCAGGCCCCCGACCCGGGCTGGCACTACGTGATCGTGTCCCTGCGCCAGGAGGCGCCGGTGCTGCGGTCGTACTCGATCGTGGACGGGGTGATCGCCGAGGAGCCGGTGGGGCTCGTCGGCCGGTAGAATCCCGAGCGAACCGGTCAACATTCCGTCGGCCGGGTGAACGGACCCCAGGGAGCGGAAACGATGGCCGTCGTCTCGTCGGTGCTCGACCTCATCGGCGACACGCCGCTGGTCGACGTCAGCGTGCTCAGCCCGAACCCCGACGTCCGCATCCTGGCCAAGCTCGAGAGCCAGAACCCGGCGGGCTCGGTCAAGGACCGCATCGCCGCGAAGATGGTCCAGGAGGCCGAGGCCGACGGCACCCTCACGCCCGGCCGGACGATCATCGAGCCGTCGTCGGGCAACACCGGCATCGCCCTGGCCATGATCGCCCAGCTCAAGGGCTACCCGATCAAGATCGTCCTGCCCGAGAACGTCTCGGTCGAGCGCCGCCAGCTCCTCGAGATCTTCGGCGCCGAGCTGATCATGTCGCCCGGCGCCGAGGGCTCGAACGGGGCCGTGCGCCGAGCGATGGCCCTCGCCGACGAGCACCCGGAGTGGGCGTTCCTCTACCAGTACGCCAACGAGGCCAACCCCCGGGCCCACTACGAGGGCACCGGCCCCGAGATCTGGCGGGACTGCCCCGAGATCACCCACTTCGTGGCCGGTCTCGGCACGAGCGGCACGCTGCTCGGCGTCGGGACCTACCTCAAGGAGCAGAACCCCGACATCAAGGTCATGGCCGTCGAGCCGCCGGCGGGGGAGCGGGTCGAGGGCCTGCGCAGCCTCGACGACGGGTACATCCCTCCCGTCTACGAGAAGTGGGGCGGCCCCGAGCTGCTCGACGGCAAGCGCATCGTGCGCCCGAAGGAGTCCATCGAGTGGATGCGCCGCCTCACCAGCGAGGTCGGGATCTTCGCCGGCATCTCCTCAGGGGCGGCCCTGGCCGGCGCCGCCAGGGTCGCCGAGCGCATCGAGTCGGGCACGATCGTGTTCGTCGTGTGCGACGGCGGCTGGAAGTACCTCTCCACCGGCGCCTGGACCGACGACATCGACGAGGTCGTCGCCCGCGCCGAGCAGATCATCTACTTCTGAGCAACGATGACGGTCGTGGCTCGCGACGACCCACCGAGGGTCAGCCTCCGCCGGCCCTCCTCGCCACCTCGTCGCCGTCAGCCCTGATGAGCGGACGGGCGGTCCCGGCGAGTCGGCGGTTACCGTCGACGCGTGCCTGACACGCCCGCGGTCGCCGGCGAGGAGTCCGTTCTGGCTCCCGATTCGACCGCTCTGGCGGTCGAATCAGGAGCCAGTTCGTCGGGAGGGCGCCCGTTGGGCGTGTTCGACTCGGGGTTCGGGGGGCTGACCGTGGCCCGGGCGGTCATCGACCTGCTGCCGGGCCAGGACCTCGTCTACTTCGGCGACACCGGCCGCTACCCGTACGGGCCCCGGGACCTCGACGAGGTGCGGGGCTTCGCCCACCAGATCAGCCGGATGCTGGTGGCCGACCACGACGTCGGCGCCATCGTCGTCGCCTGCAACACGGCGTCGGCCGCCGCCCTCGACGAGCTCCAGGCCGACGTCCCGGTGCCGGTGGTCGGGGTCATCGAGCCGGGCGCGCGTGCACTCGTGCAGGCCACCCGCAACGGGCAGGTCGGCGTGATCGGCACCGTGGGGACGATCGGCAGTGGCGCCTATCAGCGGGCCGTGGCCAAGGCCTGTGCCGACGCCGGGCGGGACGACGTGGTGCTCACGTGCGCCGCCTGCCCCGGCTTCGTCGAGTTCGTCGAGCGCGGCGAGACCGAGAGCGAGCAGGTGCACGTGCTCGCCGAGCGCCTGCTGGCCCCGGTGCTCGAGGCCGGGGTCGACACCCTGCTGCTGGGGTGCACCCACTACCCGTACCTCGCCCGTACCATCGGCGACGTGATGGGCCGCGACGTCGTGCTGGTGTCGTCGGCCGACGAGACCGCCTTCGAGGTGCGCTCGCTGCTGCTCGGCGACCGGCCTGCCCCGACCCGGCTGGGCGCCCACCGCTGGATCTCGTCGGGCGACGTGGCCCACTTCGCCGAGCTGGGCCGGCGCCTCCTCGGCCCCGAGCTGGCCGGCGCCGAGCCCTGGTCGTGGTCGTGATCCGGTGAGCGGGCCGCGACCGACGGGCGCCCACGAGGCGCTCTCGATCACCGTCCTCGGCTGCTCTGGCACCTTCGCGGCGCCGGGCGGCTCGTGCAGTGGCTACCTCGTGCGCGGGCGGGGCACCACGATCTGGATGGACGCCGGGCCGGGGACGCTGGCCAACCTCCAGCGCCACGTGCGGTTCCCCGACGTCGACGCCGTGGTCATCAGCCACTGCCACCCCGACCACTGGACCGAGCTGCCCGTGCTGCGCAACGTCTACAAGTACGTCCAGCACCGGGACCACGTGCCCGTCCATGGCACGGCCGAGACCCTCGCCATGGCGGAGGCGGCCACCCACGACGGGCTGGCGCCGACGTTCGACTGGCACCTCATCACCGACCACGGCACCGCCGACATCGGCAACCTGCGACTCTCGTTCTCCCGCACCGACCACCCGGTCGAGACGCTCGCCATCCGCATCGAGGATCCCGAGACCGGTGTCGCCCTGGCCTACTCGGCCGACACCGGGCCGGCGTGGTCGGTCTCGTCGTTCGGCGCCGACGTCGACTTGTTCGTCTGCGAGGCCACCCTCACCAGCGACGAGGAGGGTCTCGCCCCCCACCTGAGCGCGCGCCAGGCCGGAGCGATGGCCGCGGCCGCTGGCGTGCGCCGCCTCGTCCTCACCCACCACTGGCCCGGCGGCGACGTCGAGGCCCAACGGGCCGCCGCCGCCGAGGCCTTCGGCGGCCCTGTCGAGCTCGCCACCGTCAACGAGAGGTTCTCCCTGTGACCGACGCCCCGACCACCACCCGCGCCGACGGCCGCCGGCCCGACGAGCTGCGGCCCATCAGCTTCCAGCGGGACTTCACCGAGATGGCCGCCGGCTCGGTGCTCGTCACCTTCGGGCGCACCAAGGTGCTGTGCACCGCCTCGATCGACGAGAACGTGCCGCGCTGGATGAAGGGCAAGGGCGAGGGCTGGGTCACCGCCGAGTACTCGATGCTCCCGGGCTCCACCGACGACCGGGTGCGCCGCGAGGTGAAGGAGGGCCGCCCCTCGGGCCGCACCCAGGAGATCCAGCGCCTCATCGGCCGGTCGCTGCGGTCGGTCTGCGACATGGCCAAGCTCGGCGAGCGCCAGGTCATCGTCGACTGCGACGTGCTGCAGGCCGACGGCGGCACCCGCACCGCCTCGATCTGCGGCGGCTACGTCGCCCTCCACGACGCGCTCACGCGTGTGGTGCAGCGGGGCGGGATCGCCGAGCAGCCGCTCGTCGAGGCCTGCGCCGCGATCTCCGTCGGGATCATCGACGGGACGCCCATGCTCGACCTGCCTTACGTGGAGGACTCTCGCGCCGAGACCGACATGAACGTGGTGATGACCGAGTCCGGCCGCTTCATCGAGGTGCAGGGCACCGCCGAGGGCGAGCCGTTCTCCCGCGACGAGCTCGACCGCCTGCTCGACCTCGCCCAGGGCGGCATCGCCCAGATCACCGCGCTGCAGGCCAACGCGCTGGCCACGGCGCCGGCGCCCCGCCCGTGAGGCTCGTGCTCGCCACCGCCAACCCGGACAAGGTCGTCGAGATCGGGGCCATCCTCGGTGACGGCGTCCAGCTGGTGCCGCGCCCGGCGTCGGTGCCCGACGTGGTCGAAGACGCCGACACCCTCGAGGGCAACGCCCGCCTGAAGGCGGTGGCCATCGTCGAGGCGACGGGGGAGCCGGCCGTGGCCGACGACACCGGCCTCGAGGTCGACGCCCTCGGCGGTGCCCCGGGTGTCCATTCGGCCCGCTTCGCCGGCGAGGACGCCACCTACGCCGACAACGTGGCCAAGATGCTCGCCTCGCTGGCCGACCATCCCGAGCCCGCCGACCGTCGGGCCCGCTTCCGCACCGTCGCGCTGTGCCGCTTCCCCGACGGCACCGAGGTCGTGGCCGAGGGGGCGGTCGAGGGCACCATCGCCACCGAGGCGCGGGGGAGCGCCGGCTTCGGCTACGACCCGCTGTTCGTCCCCGACGAGGGCGACGGCCGCACCTTCGCCGAGATGACCCCCGCCGAGAAGCACGCCGTCAGCCACCGCGGCCGCGCCTTCCGCGCCCTCCGCGACGCCCTCGGCGCCTCCTGACCGCGATCGCGGGCGCCGCGCCCCCCCACCAGCACCGTTCTGTGTACAGAGATCGCGCTCCGCGGGGACTGTCGCGCAATGGGACCAGAACGCATATCCATGCTCGAGCCTGCGCGACGATGCACTCCGACCAGGGGAAACGCTCCACCCGGCTGGCCGTATGCAGGTGGCGCCGTAAAGATCGACGCTCCCCGCGAGCGCGGAACGTGTGCACAGAACGAGGAGGGAGGGGGCAGCGCGGGCTCAGCGGTGAGTGGAGCGCGGCGGTTCCACCTCACCAGCCGCGGAGGTCGATGGGCCACTCGTCTACGACGTCATCACCGTCGACCAGCCACATGCGCTCGTGGAGGGCCACGGTGGGGTCGACGTGGGCGGGGGTCAGGCGGACCCGGTCGCCGACCTCCCACGACCGGCCCTCGTGGGGGACGAACACGACGTGCTCGTCCGAGCAGTAGAGGACGTCGGCGCCCTCGATGGTCGGGTCGCCGTGGTCCATGCCCTGGGACTTGAGGCCGGCGTCGCAGATCGCCACCCGGTCGTTCACCGAGATGACGGTCGCCCAGAGGAACAGGGCCTGGCGGAAGGGGAGGCCGAGCTTGGCGTACTCGGTGTCCATCAACGTGTACGAGCCCGCCTGCACCTCGGTGACGAGGGTGTTCAGGTCGTACGTGCCGGTGCCGGCACCCGAGATGATCTCGCCGCCCACGTCGGCATAGGCCCGGGCGAGGCGGGCCATGGCCACCTCGAGCAGCTCGATGCGGGTCGCCCGGTCGGGGTTGAGCGAGACGTGACCCTCGTAGCCCATGACGCCCCGCACCTCGAGCCCTTGCTCACGGGCGAGGTCGGCGAGGCCGCCGGCGTCGTCGGGCTCGCAGCCGCAGCGGAAGCCGTTGTTCACGTCGATCAGCACCTCCCGCACGCCGCCCGCCGCCGCAGCGAGGACGGTGGGCTCGCTGTCGACCGCGACGGTGATGCGGGCGGTCCCCGCCTCGACGAGCGCGCCGAGGCGCCGGGTGTCGAGCACCTCGTTGGCCAGCAGCAGGTCCTCGCCCAGCCCCGCGGCGGCCATGCCCTCGCACTCCCGGACGGTGGCGCAGCAGAACGTGCGGTGGCCCGCGTCGACGAGCCGGCGGGCCAGCGCGGTCGACTTGAAGGCCTTCACGTGGGGGCGCAGTGCCGGCCCGGGCCGGGCCGCGGCCATGGTGGCCACGTTGCGGGCGAAGGCCTCGGCGTCCACGAGCAGCGCCGGCGTGGTCAGCTCGTTCACGTGCACGCCTGAGACGGTACGACACCCCCGAACTGGCTCCCGATTTCGGTGCCCTGGCACCGAAATCGGGAGCCAGAACGCAGAGGGTGGGCGGGGCCCGGGCGTCAGGTGCCGTAGATGGTGCGGAGGACGGCCAGGGCGTCGGCGACGACCTCGTCGTCGTCCATGGCCTCGACCTGCTCGGCGTAGCCCGCGGCGTTGAAGCCGAGGAGGACCGGCTCGCCGGTGGCCTTGGCGACGTTGAGCCACTCGGCCCAGCGGCCGTCGGCGTCGGGGGACGTCCAGCCGATGGCGTCGGCGTCGGCGTCCCAGAAGACCTCGGGGAAGCGCAGGTACACCTTGTCGAGCAGGCCCATGCCGAGGCGGCCGATGGCGGTGGCCTTGGCCTCGGGCAGCGGCGGGTCGAACGTGACGTCGCCGGCCTGGAGCACCCCGAGGGGGAGCGTGACCACCACGTGATCGGCGGGGTGCACGTCGCCGGCGTCGGTGCGCACCACCACGCCGTCGTCGCCGGACTCGATCGCGGTCACGACGGCGCCGGTCTCGACGTCGAGGCCGTCGGCCAACCCGTCGACCATCGCGACGTAGCCGGGGACGAGGAGCACGTCGTCGCCGGGGTAGCCCTCGCCCTCGTCCCACCACCACGTGGACAGGTCCTCGAGGGCGCCCGCGTACTCGTGCTCGATGCTGGTGTTCAGGTAGTGGCGGGCGACGAGCTCGACCTCGGGGTCGAGGTCGAGCTCGGCGAACGCCTCTTCCACCACGTCGCGGAGCGGGGCGTCATCCTCACGGTCCTCGGACTGCTCGGCGGCGTACGCCAGCACGTCGTCGACGGCGGACTCGGCCTCGGCGGCGGTGGTGTCGTCGAGCTCGGCGCCGTCGGGGTCGTGCTCGACCGCGTTGTCCCAGTCGGTCGGCGAGGATCGCTCGACGCCGAGCTCGTCGGCGAGGGCGGTCAGCGGGTTGCCGTCGACGCCGTGGATCCACGACGCCCCGAGGTCGAGGGGGAGCCCGAGCGAGTCGTCGGTGACGGTCCGCCCGCCGAGGCGGTGACGTCCCTCCAGGACCCGCACGTCGAAGCCCGCGTCGTGCAGCTGCCGGCCCGCCCCGAGTCCCGCCATCCCGGCGCCCAGCACCAAC
Source organism: uncultured Microthrixaceae bacterium (assembly GCA_964649545.1). Lineage (GTDB taxonomy): Bacteria > Actinomycetota > Acidimicrobiia > Acidimicrobiales > DATDAH01 > JAEUJM01. The sequence continues at coordinate 7,165 of CAZYPY010000042.1, forward strand.
ACCGTGGCGCCGGGCTCGGCGACGTCGGCCACGGCGTCGGCGGCGTCGCGACCCGAGCTCAGCGCCCCGTGGGCAGTGGCGGGGTTGTCGACCGAGGTGGCCTCCCCGGCGAAGAACAGGCGGTCGCTGACGGGGGCGGCGAGCGCCCGGCGGTCGTCGGGGGAGCTGCCCACGGCGAGGAAGGAGTACGAGCCCCGGGCGAAGGGGTCGGCCCGCCAGCGGGTGATGGTCCAGGCCTCCGGGTCAGGCACACCGCCGCCACCGTTCGCCGGGCGGGTGCCGCCGACCGCGGTGGTCCCCGAGGCCGACCCGTCGTCGCCGGGCCCGCAGCCCGGCAGGGCCGAGTAGAGGACGACCACGGCGCCGCCCTTGAGCAGCATTCGCCGCGTGATGGTCATGTGCGGGCGAGAGGACTCGAACCTCCAAGGGCCGAAGCCCACCGGGACCTAAACCCGGCGCGTCTGCCAATTCCGCCACGCCCGCGGACGAGTCGCACGGTACCGGTATCCTCGTCCGCCATGCAGCCCTCACCCCTCGTCGGCCAGATGGCCGGCTTCGATCCGTCCAACGAGATCTACAACCGTCTCCTCAAGGAGCGGATCGTCTTCCTCGGCACCGAGGTCAACGACACGATCGCCAACACCCTCACCGCCCAGCTGCTCTACCTCGAGGGCCAGGACCCCGACAAGGACGTCTGGCTCTACATCAACTCGCCGGGCGGCTCGGTCACCGCGGGCATGGCCATCTACGACACCATGCAGTTCATCTCGCCCGACGTCGGCACGATCTGCATGGGTCTCGGCGCCTCCATGGGGCAGTTCCTGCTCTGCGCCGGCGCCCCGGGGAAGCGCTACGCCCTGCCCCACGCCCGGGTGATGATGCACCAGCCCTCGGGTGGCATCCAGGGCCAGGCCGCCGACATCGCGATCCAGGCCGAGCAGATGGTGTACACGAAGAAGCTCATGGCCGAGCGCATCGCCTCGCACACCGGCCAGACCGTCGAGCAGATCGAGGCCGACTCCGACCGCGACCGCTGGTTCACCGCGGAGGAGGCCAAGGAGTACGGCATCATTGATCACGTCATCCGCCGCCGCGGCGAGATGGCCGACGGCGCCAAGTGAGGCGACCGTCTCCCCATCCGGCCGGAACCGGTCGGTCGACCCGACCTGCCGGATGCGTCGGCGCAGGCCGAGGACGTCCCGCGCCGTCGTGTCCACGAGGACCCTCCTCCCGGACGGTCGGACTCACCCGGCCGTGGTGGTCGCCGTGGCCTCGGTGACGGGGGCCGTGGTGGGCGGGACCGAGGTCGGCGGCTCCAGCACGATGCCGCACTCCTGCTGCGCGTAGGCGTCGATCCGGGCCTGTTCCTCGTCGGTGGGGGCCGCCTCGGCCAGGCGGGCCGCGGCCTCCTCGTCGCCCTGGGAGGCGGCGATCACCTCGTCGACGTAGGCGAACCGGGCGGCCACGTCGTCGCTGATCTCGGCGGGCGCGGTGGCCTCGATGTCGTCGAGGAGTTGCGCCACCCGCTCGACCTCGGCGTCGTCGGCCACGTTGAGGTCGAACGCCGACGTCCCGGCGTTGAACTCGGCCAGCTTGGCGCAGAACGTCTCCTTGTCCGGCTGGGCCCCCTCGTCGCCCGAGGCGCAGGCTGCGGCCGCCAGGAGCGCCCCGGCGGCGAGCACCTCACCCACGAGCTGCCCGAAACGCCGTGCGGTCATGCCCGAGCAGCCTCGGCGCGGGCGCGTAGGTCGGCTACCGCGTGCCCGAGCCCCTCGGGATCGCGGTAGAGGGCGCTCCCGGCGACGAGGACGTTGGCGCCGGCCGCCGCGGCGGCCCCTACGGTCGAAGGTCCGATGCCGCCGTCGACCTCCACGTCCACGTCGTAGCCCCCCTCGACCACGAGCCGCCGGGTCTCGGCGATCTTGGGCTGCATGGTGGCGAGGTAGGACTGGCCGCCGAACCCGGGGTTGACGGTCATGACCAGCACGAGGTCGATGAGGTCGAGCACGTGGGCGAACGCGGAGACCGGGGTGGCGGGGTTCACGGCGACCGCGGCCGTCGCCCCGAGCTCGGCGATCTTGCCCAGCGTGCGGTGCAGATGCGGGCAGGCCTCCGTGTGCACGATGAGGCGCTCGCAGCCGGCCTCGACGTAGCGGGCGGCGAGCTGGTCGGGCTCCTCGACCATCAGGTGGGCCTCGAAGGGCACGGCCACGTGGGGACGGAGCGAGGCGATGACGTCGGGGCCGAAGGTGAGGTTGGGGACGAAGCGCCCGTCCATCACGTCGAACTGGATGCGGTCGACCCCCGCTTCCTCAAGGGACCGGCACTCCTCTCCGAGGCGGGAGAAGTCGGCGGGAAGCACCGACGGAGCGATGAGGACGGGGCGATCGTCGGCCATGGGCGTCGAGGTTAATGGCGCGTTCGGGCCGCCAGCGGGTCCCGGGACCGGACCGGACGAGTCCCGATGCGGTCCGGCTCCGAGGCACCCCTGGTACCGTCGCCGCCGTGCTCCGTCCGCCCTGGATCCTGCGCAGGTACGCGGCCGTGCTCGTGCTCCTGGGGTCGGTCACCGCCGCCTCGACCGTGGAACAGGCGCCGGCCCGCGCGCAGTCGGCACCGGGTGGGGCGCTCCCGGCTGAGGTCGCCGAACCGGAACTGCCTCCAGGACCACTGGTGGGCGACTTCGACGGCGACGGGATCGACGACCAGCTCTGGTACGGCGTGGCGGACTCGCCGGACCACGCCTGGTACGGCGGCCGCAATCGAGCGTTCTCCGGACGAGCGGTCAGTGTCGGCGGCATCTACCAGCCTCTCGTGGGCGACTTCAACGGCGACCGCCGCGACGACGTGCTGTGGTACGGCGCCGCCTCGGCCGGCGACTACCTCTGGCGAGGCACGGTCGGCCGAGGATTCGTGGGCCGGGCCGTCCGGGTCAGCGGTACGTACCAACCGGTCATCGGGGACTTCGACGGAGATCGGCGCGACGACATCCTGTGGTATTCGCCCACGGGACCCGACCGCCTCTGGTACGGCACCGCGTCCGGCTTCACCGGCGTGACCGTCGCGATCAACCTCAACGCCGTCCCCGTCACTGGCGACTTCGACGGCAACGGCACGACCGACGTCCTCTGGTACGGCCCGGGGTCTGCGCCCGACCGCCTCTGGCGGGGCACGTCGCTGCGGACCTTCCTCGGCGGCCGGGTGGTGGTCGCCGGGGAGTACACCCCGGTGGTAGGTGACTTCAACGGCGATCGCCACGCGGACGTGTACTGGCACGGGGCGGGCAGGGCGGTGCTGTGGCGCGGTCGACCCGGCGGAGGCTTCGAGGGCGCCTCGGCGACGGCGGGTGGGGCGGTGGCCCCGTTCGCCGGCGACTTCGACGGCGACGGCCGGGACGACCTGGCGTGGGACCAGGCCGGCACGTCGGGCGACCAGGTTTGGTTCGGCAGCGCCACGGGGTTTGCGGCTCGGGCCATCACGGTCGGCGGGTCGTACGTGCCGATCGCCGGCGACTTCGACGGCGACGGACGTGACGACGTGTTCTGGTTCCGGGCCGGGTCAGCGCGCGATGCCCTGTGGTTCGGGGGCGCGGGACGCCGCTTCACCGCGCGCCCGAGCAGCCTCGATCCTTTCCCGGGCGCCGACCCGCCGTTCCTGTCGTCGGTCTGGGCGACCCAGTACGACCCGTACGGCTACATGGCCCACGCCTTCGGGCCGACCCCACGCGCCCTCGACGCACTCGGCCGCCAGTTCGGCTACTCCAACACGCTCGAGGCCTTCGAGCACAACTACGCGCGAGGGTTCCGCGTCTTCGAGGCCGACTGGGTGCGTCTGGCCGACGGCACCGTGCTCGCCGCCCACAACGGCACCGAGCGTCGCTACGGCCTGCCCGCCGGCGTCACCTTCGACCAGGCGACCAGGGGTCAGCTCTCGGGCCACTACCGCGTCGGCGCACGGGCGGCCGGCTCGGGGTCACCCGCGGTCCCGGCCGCGGAGTTCACCCCGGTGTTCGCCGCCGACCTGGTGGCCCTGCTCCAGTCGCACCCCGACGCCTACGTCATCCTCGACACCAAATTCGCCCACGTGCCCATCGTGCGCACGTTCGTCCGCCTCACCGCGGGCCGGCCCGACCTCATGGATCGGATCGTCCCCCACGTCGACGGGCAGGCCGAGCTCGACCGCCTCCGGGCGGTCTACCCGATCCGCAACTACGTCGTCGCGCTGTACCGCACCCAGGCCTGGAACCGCTTCGACGACCCCGAGGTCGTGCGCTTCGTCGGGAACAACCGGGCCCCGGCCGTGATGATGTGGTGGAACACCAGGAACCCGGCCCTGTCCCTGGCCGAGAACATGGCCCAACAGCGGCGGTACACCCCGGCGTTCGCGTCCCAGCTCCGCGCCGCGGGCGCGGTCGTCTACGTGCACTCGCTCGGCGACGTCGCCCTCATCCAGCAGTTCGCGGGCCAGGGGATCGGCGTCTACTCGAACGGGCCCTTCCCGCCCTTCGAGTCGGAACCGGCGCCGATCGCCCCGACCATCGAGAGCGGGCCGCTCGTCTGAGCGATGGCCGGCGGTCGCCCCCGGGTGGTGCGCCCCCTGGGATTCGAACCCAGAACCTGCGGATTAAGAGTCCGTTGCTCTGCCGTTGAGCTAGAGGCGCCGACTGCGGGAGCGATAAGCATAGGCGCCGCCGGTGGGCTCGCACCCATCCGTTCGGGTCGGGGGACCATCCCGGCGGGCCCTCAGCAGCCCTCGGCGGTGACCACCGCGATGACTGCGCACGAGGTCTGCTGGGCCCCCTCGCGAACGCTTCGCCACTCGGGGGCGAAACGCTCGCGCGCCTCGGGGAGCGGTGCGCCCCGGATGTCGGCCCAGTCGAGGGTGACCACGTCCGGCGGGAACTCGCGGCCGTCGTCGAAGTCGACCCAGCTGTCACCTTCGCCGTACCGGTCGATGAGGGCGGCGCCGGCGGTCCACGGGGTCTGCCCCACGACGCCGCGCCGCCACGGGTCGGGCGGGGTGACGATGTAGTGGGTGTCGGCGGGGTCCGGGGACGCGTCGTCGAGGGCACCGACGAGCTGCTCCGCGGTCCGGCCGGCGTCGGTCCACGTGCGGGCCGAGTGCACGTTGCCGACCAGCGCCACCGCCACCAGGGCCGCCGCACCCGCCACCGCCAGGTGGCGGTGGCGCTCGTAGACCGTGAGCCCGATGCCGGCGAGCAGGACCGCGGCGCCGATGGACGACGTGGTGAACAACCGGTCCACCGAGCCCGTCTCCGCGAGGTCCATGGCTGCGGCGGTCGAGTTGATCGTGGCCAGGCCGAGTGCCATGAGCGCCATGCCGCTGACCGCGAGGGCGGGACCACCGTTCCAGCGCCGGTCCCCGGCGATCCACAACGCGAGGCACACCACGGCACCGGCGGCGACGGCCGCCGAGGTGAGGAGCCGGAGCTGCATCGGGGCGGCGACGGTGCCGACGAGACCGGCGCCGAAGTGCCCCGACCAGAGGAAGATCGGGTTCCGGAAGTGGAACTCGATGGGGTAGTGCGGGTGGAGGCGCAGCCAGAGCGCGGCGGCGGCGAGCAACGCCGCCATGACGGCGCGCTGGCGCCGCGTGATCGTCCCGGCGGTCGGGAGCAGCACGGCGCTGGCGAACGAGAGGGGCACGGTCAGCTCGTAGCTGAACGCGGCGAGCACGAAGCAGGTCGCTGCGCCGATCCAGCCCCGGCCGCGGAGGACCAGCAGCACGCCGCTGAGGAGCAGGATCAGCCCGACCCTCGCCTGGATCGTGGACGCCCAGGCCGTGAGGCTCGAGTGGTTCGGCACCAGGATCCACAGCGCCGTCGCCACCAGTGCCGCCCGCGTCGAGAACACCCGGTCGAGCACGACGAACAGCAGTGCAGCCACCGCCACGTTGAGCGCGGTGCCGATGGCGAAGAGCACGAGCGGGTGGTCGCCGGCCACGCCGAACGCCAGGTTGTACGACAGCCAGGCGACGGGTAGTGCCCGGGCCGACAGCGCGAGGCCGTCGGCGGTGCCGAACAGCCCGAAGCGCTCGAGGTTGGCCACGATGAGCCAGTCGTCGGCCAGCCAGGTCACCCCGGTGAGCGCGTAGAGCGCCGAGCGGCCCAGAACCAGGCCCCCGACGAGCCCGAGCGCGAGGCGCGAGACGGGGCGACCGGCACGCTCGCGGATGCGCTCGTGCAACGCCCGACCGGTGTCACGCAGCGACCGCGCCTCGTGCGCGGGCCCGCGTCGCCGCGCCGCGTGGATCAGCGCCCCGAGGCCGAGCGCGGCACCCAGGCCGATGAGCACCAGGGGCAGGTGCGCCGGGCCGAGGTCGACCTCGGGCTCCTGGACGACGACGGCCGTCCCGCCCGACCGGATGGTGTCGAGGGCGGCCTGCTGGTCCCGCACCTGCTCCTGGAGGGTCGCGATCTGGGCGACGACGTCGTCGGGGGCACCCGGTGGCGGCGTGCCGGTCTCGGGAGGGTCGACTCCCAGTGCCCGCAACTGGTCGAGGGTGCCCTGGAGCACGGCGTCGGCGGCGGTGCCCTGCTGGCGGTTGGCGACGTAGGTCTGCACCAGCCGCTCGGCGCCTTGCTCGGCCAGCTGCGGCGACGAGGCCCGGGCGTGCAGGGCCAGGGTCCGGTCCGGTCCGGGGTCGGCCGAGATCTCGATCGGGCCGTCGACCTGGTCGGTCACCTGGGGCGTGATCTCGGGGCCGAGGATGCGCTCGATCTCCGCGGCGTAGGCGTCCTCCACGGGTGGTGGGTCCTGGTCGGGAAACACGAGCTGGTCCAGCTGGACCGGGTCGAGGCGCACGATCGCGGTCGCCGTGTACGACCGCTGGCGCAGCAGCACGACTCCAGCGAGCACCAGGAGCACGGCGACCCCGGTGAGGATCCACCCGCGGTGCGCGGCCCATCCCTTCGTCCGTGCCGGCTGCGGGGGCGCGCCGGTCTCGTCCCGTCGATCGGTCACCGCCACGGTGACACCCTAGGGGAGCCCCCCGCGGTCGGCGTCGGCATGGTCCAGCTCAGTAGCGCTCGACGTCGATGCCCCTTCCGAGCGCCAGGTCGGTGGCGGCTCGGCCGTACAGCACGAGCTCGCGCCATCGATCCACCCAGTTGCGCGCGAACCGGCGGTTGACGTTCCGGCGCAGCGGCAGGTAGTCGTACTCGTAGAGGTTGAACACGAGGTTCAGCACCTGGATCGTGCGCTTGTCGGCCTTGGTCACGCGGTAGCGCACGCGCTTCGAGATCGGCAGGTGCGAGAACAGGTCCCGTTCGATGCACTGGTTCAGGATGTGGGCCGCCACGTGGACCTGGGCGGGGTGGCGGTGGTCGTCCACCGAGGGGAGCGGCTCGACCGTGCCGGCGGCGAGGTCCACGAGGAACGCCTCGTGGCGGTCGCCGGCGGTGAGCACGTAGGCGACCGGTCGTCGGCGGAAGAACCGGCGCAGTGGGCGGGGGAGTGCCGCCGACAAGGTCGAGAAGTAGGCGCGCAGTGCGTCCAGGTCGATCTCGGCCGCCGCCTCTTCCTCGTAGGTCGCCTCGAGACGGTCGGCCACGTCCTCGCGGTACCGGGCCAGGTGGGCATCGCGGTCGGTGAACCAGTCGCCGTCGGCGACGGTGAACCCCTCGTCGCTCGACCAGGTGTCCCCCGAGACCATGACGTGGGCCTCGGGGCGGTCGATGCCGCGGGCGGCCATCTCGTCGAGCACCATCTGCGGCGTCTTGATGGTGTGGTTGAGGTCGAACACCTCGCGGTGCAGGAAGCAGTGGTTCGACGCGAACGGGACGGCGTGGGTCGCGCCGGTGCGCACCACGAAGTCGACGAACGACCGCACGTAGCGCTCCTCGTCGTCGACGGGGTCGGTCGGGTCGTCGAGGATCTCGAAGCAGAGCCGGCCGTTGGCGGAGCTGTGGCTCCGGAACACGACGTCGATGTCCGGGTGCCGGGCGAGCACCTGCTGGAGGGGCCGGCCCATGAGCTTGGCGTCGGTGACGTTGAACAGCGTCACGCCCTCGGACTCGATGACGAGCGCGCTGTCGAGGAAGGGTCCGAACTGGTACGAGGTCACCGCGAAGTCGTCGCCGAGCTCGACCCGCCGACCATGGCGCAGCTCGCGGACCTCGGTGAAGCCCAGCCACTCGAGATCTCGGCGCATGCGGTCGTGGTGGCCCCGGGGCACGAGGATCGGCGTGGCCGGGTCGAACCGCCGCAGGCTGACGCCGTGGAAGTGGTCCCAGTGGATGTGGCTGAGCGAGATCACGTCGGGCCGCAGGGACGCCACCAGCTCCTCGGACGGCGGCGGGTAGTTCCACCACGACCGCCAGTAGCACGAACCCACCAGCCAGGGGTCGCACAACAACGTGGTGCCCGCCCCGCTGACCGAGAGCCCTGCGTGCGAGAGGACCGTGAACTCCATCCGCGGCGAGGCTACCAATGCCCCTCCGGCGCCCCGGACGGCGTCGGTGCCCGGTGGCTGGACGGGTGGGTGGCTCAGCGGGTGGCGGCGATGACCGTGTCGGCGAACTGCCGCAGCGCGTCGAGCTTCGGCTGCAGTGGGGTGTCCGGCATCGTGTACGGGTCCCGGAACCCGACGATCACGTCGGTGACCCCGAGGTCCTCGAGGCGCTTCACCCCGTCGACCGAGTAGCCGTCGAGAGAGATGACGTGCACCTCGAAGGGTCGGTCGTCGCGGCCGTACTCGGCGCGCAGCTCGGCTAGTCGGGCCAGGTGGGCGGCGAGGTCCGACCCGTCGCCTGCGCCAGCGTGCATCCAGCCGTCGCCCAGCCGGGCCGCCCGGCGCAGCGCCGCGTCGGTCTGGCCCCCGATCAGCACCGGGATGGGCTCGGTGGGAACCGGGGCGATCTTCACGGCGGGCAGGTCGTAGTGGTCGCCGTGGTACTCGACGTACTCGCCGGTCCACAGGCCGCGCATGATCTCGATCATCTCGTCCATGCGTTTGCCGCGTGCCTTCCACTCGGTGCCGGTGACCACGAAGTCCTCGGGCCAGGGGCTGAGGCCGACGCCGAAGCCGAACCGGTTGTCCGAGAGCACCGCGAGCGACGCCGCCTGCTTGGCGACGAGCACGGGCTGGCGGATCGCGAGCTTCACCACGAAGGTGTGGAACCGCAGTCGCTCGGTGACCGCCGCGAGCGCGGGGATCAGCACGAACGGCTCGATGAAGGGCTTGCCGTCCAGGAACTCCCGGTTGCCGTCGGCGGTGTAGGGGTAGGTCGAGTCCGAGTCCCTCGGGTAGCAGATCGAGTCGGGCACGACCATGGCGTCCCACCCCGCCTCGTCGCAGGCGCGCGCCAACGGCGCGTAGTGGGTGACGTCGCACATGGCCTCGGCGTAGGCGAAGCGCATGCGTGGGTTTCTAGCGGAGTTCGGGGCGGACCGAGCCGTCCAGCGCCCCCGGCAGGATTCGAACCTGCGACCTTGTCATTAGAAGTGACCTGCTCTGATCCGCTGAGCTACGGGGGCGGGGCGCGCGACCATCCCTCGTCGCGGACCGGTCCCCGACGATACTGGGGGGCGGCGAAGGGCAATACTGACGACTGGCGAGGGGCGACCGCCATCGACGAGAGGACGTGGGCAGTGCCGAGAACCCGACAGTGGACCATCGTCGCGGGCGCGGCCCTCCTCGTGGTCGCAGCCGCCGGGCCCGCGCTCGCCCAGCCTGCCCCGTCCCCAACCGCCGTCGAGGAGCCCACGACCGCGCCGCCGGCCACCACCGCGCCGCCGGCCGGTGGCCCGGCCACCACGCTGCCACCGGTGGCCACCGCGGGCCCCGCACCGGTTCCCGCGCCCGCCACTGGAGCGCCCGAGGTCGTCGTGCCGGCCAACGTGCCGACCGACTCGCGCCCGGTCACCGGTGATTTCAACGGGGTCGGTCGATCGACGGTGTTCTGGTACTCGAAGAGCTCGGTCGACCGGCGGTGGCAGGGCAAGACCGATCGCACGTTCGCGGAGATGGAGCCCGAGATCGCGGGTGGCGACTACCGGCCGTTCACGGGCGACTTCAACGGCGACCGCCGCAGCGACATCTTCTTCTGGGGCCCCGGGCCGGCGGCCGACGCGCTGTGGTACGGCCAAGCCGACGGCACGTACACGAAGGTGCCGGCGCCCGCGGCGGTGGACTACGTGACCCCGCTCCCGGGCGACTTCAACGGCGACGGGCGCACCGACATCGTCTGGTACAAGCCTGGGCACACCGTCATGTGGCGTTCGGTCCGCAACGCCCAGGGCCAGGACGTCTTCGACGTCACGGCGATGGAGGTGACGAACACCTACACGCCCTTCGTCGGCGACTTCAACGGCGACCGCCGCGACGACATCTTCTGGTACAAGGGCGGCTCCGCCGAGGACTACATCTTCTTCGGACGGCCCGACTACTCCTTCGCCCGGACGCGGTACACCGTCGGCGGCCACTACGTGCCGTTGGCCGGCGACTGGAACGGTGACGGCCGAACGGACGTGCTCTGGTACAAGGCGGGCACGGGTCAGGACTACGTGTGGTGGTCGGGCGGCACCACCTTCACCAGCGAGAAGATCAAGGTCCGCGGCACCTACACGCCCTTCGTCGGCGAGTTCGACGGCGACCGCCGGGACGACATCTTCTGGTGGGGCCCCGGCAACGCCCCCGACGTGACTTGGTTCGGGCAGGCCAATCGCACCTTCAAGGCCGGACCGGCCGTCAAGGCCTGATCCCGGGGGACGAGGGTCCCGCGCTGATTAGCATCGCCCGGTGGCCGTGACCGCCCCAGCTCCGACGACCGGCTCGCCGGTCGTCGGCCTCTCCGGCTCGACGCCGTGGCGAGGGCCGGTGACGTTCTGGGCCCGGGTCCGCGGGGGCGACCTACGCCCCGTCGCCGGACTCCTCCTCCTCGTCACCTTCGCGCTGACCCCGGTGCAGCTCGAGCGCATCGGGCCCCACATCACCCTCGCCGACGTCACGCTGGTCCTCGCCGGGGTCGCCGTGGTGCTCTCGGCCCACCGCTGGCGACCGCTCGACGCGATCGTCACCCCGCGCCTGGCCGCCGCCTTCGGCCTCATGTTCGCCGGCGGTCTGCTCGGGCTGGTCTTCGCGGGGGAGTCGGCCACCAGCCCGATCATCCCGCCGGGTGCCTCCGAGGCGCTGTCGGAGTTCGCCCGGGAGTCGTACTCGCCCACGTCGGCGAGCAGTGCCGAGCTGCTCGCCCGGCTGACGGGGGTCGCGGTCCTCTGCTTCGTGGTGGTCCAGGGCACGGACGCGACCCCGAGGTTGCTGCGCCGGTGCCTCGGCGCGTACGTCGCCACCGCGTCGTTGTCGGCGGTGATCGGCACGGTCGCCGCGGCCTCGTCGGCGCAACTGGCTGACTTCGAGAGCGGGGTGGGCCGCGCCACCGGGCTGGCGGGCAACGCCAACATCTTCGGGGTGGTCACCGCGATCGGAGTCGTGTTCGCCGCGGTGCTCGCCACGCTGGCCGAGCGTCGTCGGGTGCGCGTGTTCTACGCGGTGGCCGTCGTGGTGCAGGTGCTGGGCATCGCGTACTCGGGCTCACGGGGAGCCATGGTGGGTGTGATCGCCGGCCTCGTCGTGGTGGCGCTCCGGCTCGTGCGCACCGGGCACGGTCGGGTCGTGGCAGGTGGTGTGGTGCTCGCCGTGCTGTTCGCGGTCGTCACCGTGAGCGGTCTCGTCCGGGTCCCGACGGTCGATCGCCTGCTCCTGCGCACGGACACCACGGCGAGCTCGCTCAGCGTGGAGTCGACCGACGTGCGCATCGAACTGTTCAACCGTGCCCTCGACGACCGAGGCCTCGAGAGCCTCCTGGTGGGCTCGGGTCTGCGCGAGCAGCCGGCGACGTCGGTCCACAACGGCCACTTCGAGGTGTGGCTGGGCCTCGGAGCGCTCGGTCTGCTCGGCTGGGTCCTGGTCTGCGTCCTGACGTGCGCCCCGGCCGTTCGCACCGCGTGGCGCCGGGACCGCCTCGACGAGCGCGAGGGGGTCCGGTTCGCCTTCAGCGCCGCCTTCTTCGCCTTCGTGGTCACCGCCCTGACCGTCAACAACATCTGGAACCGGTACCTCTGGCTGCTCGTGGCCGTCGTGGCCTATCTCGCGGTCGACCGTCCGCCGGGGGCGTCGTGGCCCGCCGACCCCGCTCGTCGCCGCGAGCGCATCGCCCAGTTGATGGGGCTTTCGTTCTTCCTGATGCCCCTCGTGAGCGTTCGCCTCACCAAGACGGTGGCCGGCGCCGACGTGCCGCTCGCGCTGGCCACCGGCCTCGCGATGCTGTGGGGGCCGTTCGGTCGGTCGCCGTGGAGGCTGGCCCCCTGGATGCTCCGCATCGGCGCGCTGCTCCTCGTCACCGGCTCGGTGGTGAGCCTGGGCTTCTCCGACACGCCCTTCGACAGCGCGGTGCTGCACGGCCGGCTGCTGGCGACGATGGTGATGGCCTGGGTGCTGCTGGCCTGGTGGGACCCCGACTGGCGGACCGTGCGACGCCTGCTCCACGCCTTCATCGCCGGGGCGGCCTTGTCCGCGGCGCTCGGTGCGTTCGCGTCGATCACCCGGCTCTCGTTCACCGAGCCCTGGCGTGACGTGGCCAACACCACCGATCGCGCCACCGGACTGACCGGCAACGCCAACCACCTCGGCGTCTACTGCGCCTTGGCCCTCGTGATGGCCTGCGTGCTGGCCGCTCACGAACGACGTTGGCGCTGGTACGCCGTGGCCATCGTGCCCCTGGTGGGGGGGATGCTGTGGAGCGGTTCGCGCAGCGCCGTGGTCGCCGTCGTCGTCGCCCTGATGTTCCTCGCGGTGCACGTCGTGCGCATGGGCAAAGGTCGTTGGGTCGCCGGGGTGGGAGCCGCGGCCCTGATCGTGTTCGTCCTCGGCTTCGCCAGCCTCGTGCGGCTCCCGGTGATCGACCGCCTCCTGCTTCGCACCGACACCGCGGCCAGCCAGTTCGCCGAGACGTCCACCGACGCCCGCTTCTCGCTGGCCCAGGACCGGCTCGAACAGGCGGGGGACCACGCCTTGATCGTGGGCGACGGGATGGTCAACCGCTCGACCACCGGGCCCCACAGCGGACACCTCGAGATCTGGGTCGGCCTCGGGGCGATCGGTCTCGCCGGTTGGCTCCTCGTCGCGCTGTCGACGGTGCGCCCCGCGTTCCACCTCACGTGGGTGCGTCGCCGACTCGCGGGGCATGACCTCGTGCTCTACGCGGTGACCTTGACCTTCGTGGCCCACATGGTGCTCGCGTCGTTCCTCGAGCACATCTGGACGCGCTACATCTGGCTGTTGGTGGGACTCAGCGCGGTGCTCGCCTCCCGGGACTGCGACGACCCCCGAGCCGACCACGAGGCCGACGCCGCCACGGGGGACGACGCACCCGGTGCGGTCGGGGGGAGAGCGGGTGACGGGAATCGAACCCGCGTCATCAGGATGGAAG
>CAZYPY010000043.1:0-20573 GCA_964649545.1 uncultured Microthrixaceae bacterium
GACGACGCGCGCCATCTCCTCGGGGCGGGGTTCGGACAGCACGAGGATCGGTGCCCGGTTCCCGGCGGCGCGCAGTTCCACGCCCTCGTCCACGAGCGCCACCGCCAGCCAGGACGCGCCGGCGGCGACCGCCGCCTCCGCCACGGGGACGGCCCCGTGCCCGTAGCCGTTGGCCTTGACCACCGCGCAGAGGGCGGCCGGCGCCACCCGCGCAGTGAGCGTCGAGACGTTGTGGGCGACGGCGCCGAGGTCGACCTCGGCCCACGCGGGGCGCCCGGGCGGCGGACCACCCGAGGGCGACGGTTCAGGCGTCGGTCGGCCCCGCGTCCGTGCGTCCGCCCTGCACCATGGCGCGCAGGATGTCGCCGCGGGCGATGATCCCCACCAGTCGGCCACCCTCGACCACGGGCAGGCGCGAGGCGTCGTTGTCGTGCATGAGGGTCGCGGCGGTGCCGACGGTGTCGTCGGGACCGCACGTGACCGGCTCGTCCTCCATGACCTCGGCGACGACCGCTCCGACCGCCTTCTTGAAGTCCTCCTCGAACTCCTTGCGCCACGACGGCAGCTCGATGTACGCCCCGAACAGGCTGATCACCGTCGGCCCGTGCACCTGGGCGTCCTGGACGATGAGGTCGCCCGTCGAGAGGACGCCCACGACCGCCCCGCCGGCGTCCACCACCGGCGCGGCATCCACGCCGGCGTCGACGAGCGTCGCCATGGCCGACTCGATGGTCTGGTCGGGCGTCACGGTCACGACCTCGGGGGTCATGACGTCGCGTACGGGCAGGTCCTGGGTCAGCATCGCGGTCCCCGTCGGGTGGGCGGTCGGTCGTCGGACGAGGTGATCAGCTCGATCGCCTCGGGCAGGTGGTCGACGACGTCGCCGGCCACCAGGCCACGGCGCCAGCCTAGGGTGCCGGCGAGGCCGTGGATGAATGCGCCCGCGGCCGCGGCGAGGAACGGAGCGACCCCCGACGCGCACAGCGCGCCGATGACCCCCGAGAGCACGTCGCCGGTGCCGGCGGTGGCCAGGCGGCTGTCGCCGGCCGCCGACAGCAGCACCTCGCCGCCGGGCTCGGCGACCACCGTGGTGTGGCCCTTCAGCAGCACCACGGCCCCGGTGTCGCGGGCGAGCAGACGGGCCGAGGCGATCCGGTCCGGCCCGGGCGCGTGGTCGGCCAGGCGCTCGAACTCCCCGTCGTGGGGCGTGAGGATCAGCGGGTCGCGACGAGAGGTCAGGAAGTGGATGGCCCGGGAGCCCAACGTGGAGAGCCCGTCGCCGTCGAGCACGACCGGCTGCGAGAGCTCGCGGAGCAGGGCCCGCACCCCGGTCGCCACCTCCTCGCTGCGACCGAGGCCCGGGCCGATGACGAAGGCGCCGAAGCGGTGGGCGTCGTGGCCGACCTCGGGGGTCCACACCTCGCGGGGCAGGGCGTGGCCCACGGCCTCGGTCGGCCGGAGGGGATCGTCCTCGACCCCGGGCGAGCTCAGGCGCACGTAGCCGGCACCGGCGCGCTGGGCGGCCCGGGCGGCGAGGTGGGCGGCGCCGGTCATGCCGGGCGAGCCGGCGATGCACCAGACCGCCCGTTGCCACTTGTGGGCGTCGACCGCGGGCTCGTTCAGCCACGTGGCCACATCGGCCGCTTCGACCTGGTGGACGGTGGCCGACGACACGTCGAGGCCGATGTCGGCGGTGTGGACGTCGCCGGCCAGCTCGACGCCGTCGTTGAACACGAGGCCGGGCTTCAGCGCGGCGAAGGTGACCGTGCGCACGGCGGGCAGCACCCGGCCGGCCGCGACCCCGGTGAGGCCGTCGACCCCCGAGGGGATGTCGACCGCGAGGACCGGGGCGCCGGCGGGGTCGGGCGCCTCGTAGGTGCCGCGGAACCCGGTGCCGTAGGCGGCGTCGATGACCAGGTCGGTGGCCGGAAGCGTCGGCGGGGCCAGGTCGGCCGGGATCACCTGCACCCGCACACCGCGACGCTGGAGGCGGGCCGCGGCATCGCGCCCGTCGTTGCCGTTGTTGCCCTTGCCCGCCACGACCACGACCCGGCGGCCGTAGGTGCCGCCGAGGAGCTCGATGGCGGCCTGCGCCACCGCAGCGCCGGCCCGGCCGATGAGCACCTCGACCGGCTCGGGCGCGGCGGCGTCGATGGCCCCCATCTCCTCGGGCGTGACGACCGGGATCACCGCGCCACCGCCGTCACAACGCCACCGCGATGGCGTGGGCGGTGGTGTCGCTGTGGGTCAGGGTCAGGAGCCAGCGGGACACGCCGGCCTCGTCGGCCAGTTCCCGGGCCCGTCCGTGCAGCGCCACCGCCGGCGCCCCCGAGTCGTCGTCGCGGACGACCTCGATGTCGGTGAACTCGCACGCCCCGAGCCCGACGCCGAGCGCCTTCATCACCGCTTCCTTGGCGGCGAAGCGCGCCGCGTAGCGCTCGGTCGGGTCATGACGCCGCTCGGCGTACGCCTGCTCGTTCGTGCAGAACAGTCGGGGGACGAGCCCGGGTGTGCGCTCGAGGGCCTGCCGGAAGCGGTCGAGGTCGACCAGGTCGGTGCCGATACCGATCATCGTCGGGCCGTGGCCTCAGCCCGCGCCGTTCGTCCGCCAGCGCTCGGCGAGGTCGGTGACCGGCTCGGTCAACAGGGTGACCACGTCGAGGTCGCCGAGCAGGTCCTCGCGGAACGTCGGTTCGGTCTCGGTGACGGTGTCGCGCAGCGCGGCGAATCGGCCCCGGTAGCCCTGGAGCACCGCCCGCATGGTGGCCACCGGGAGCTGGTCGGCGAAGCGCACGTGCAGCAGCGTCAAGCCGGTGGCCTGGTTGTCCTTGATCTCGGGCACGATGACGAGCGTCCGCCCGTCACGGCGACCCTTGGCCACGAGCACCTCGCGGTCGGTGGCCACGCGGTTCTTGGTGCCCCGCAGCGCCGGGTCGCGGTCGGTCCGCGACGGCAGCTCGCGGGCGATGCCGCCCCGGTCGACGACCACCGAGGTGGCCTCGCCGGTCTCCACCCGGCCGTCGATGCGGTAGCGGGTGTAGCCGGTGACCTCGAGCACGGCCGGGTCGAGGTCGGCGAGGGTGCGCAGCGACCGGTAGCTGAGGCGGTCGCGCGCCGCGCCCGCGTCGAGGACGGCCCGCACCAGCGGGGCGGCGAGCAGCGTCTCGTCGGAGCGGGAGATGCCCACGGTGACCGTCTTGGCCTGGTGCTTGATGGCGTCGATCGGGCGGGTGAGCTCCTCGATGGCCCGTCCGAGCGCCGCGGTGAGGTCCTCGAGCACCACGCTCGGCGTCCCGACCTTGCCGTTCTCGACCTGGTAGAGGTCGAGCGGCGTGATGCCGAGGGCGTAGCGGAACATCGACGCCACCCGCACCGCGGTGCTGGCCTCGAGGTGGCCGTCGTAGTCGCCCGAGCGCAGCCCGTCGAAGAACTGGCCGGCGAGGGGCTCGAGGGCGGGCGCCAGGTCGGAGAGCAGGCGCTCCACGTCCGCCGTGCCCACCCCGTGGGCGAGCGTCCCCTCGATGGCGGCGCGGGCCTCGCGCAGCGGCCGGGCCTGCCCGTCGATGGCGAGCGCGGCCTCGTACCCGAACAGGTGGCCCGCCATGGCCGCCAGCACGAAGGCGAGGCGCGGGTCGGTCGCGGGCACGGTGAGAGCCTGGAGGGCGGCGGCGAAGCGACCCTCGCCCTCGGTGGCGATGACCACGGGGGCGGCCTTGTGGGCGCGGTAGATCGCGACCTCCTTGGCCACGTCGTCGGCGTTGGAGCCCTCGAGGCCGGCGGCGCAGACCAGGATCAGCGGCTCGGAGGACAGGTCGATGTGCTTCTTGTCCTCGGTGCTGTCGCAGGCGATCGACTTGTAGCACAGCTCGGAGAGCTTGATCCGGATCTCCCGGGCAGCCACCCGGTTGGCGCCGTTGCCGACGATGGCCCAGTAGCGGCGGTGCGGGGCGAGCTGGTGGGCGGCCTGGGCGATGACCGGCCGGGTGGCGATGGTGGCCTCGAGGGCGTCGGGCAGGTCGCGCAGCGCGGCCAGCAGGCCCTGGCGGTCGGTGGTGGCCTCGACCCCGAAGGCGTCGGCCAACGCCACGGTGAGCAGGAACCCGGCCGCGATCTGGGCGTAGAAGGCCTTGGTGGAGGCAACGCTCATCTCCACGTCGCGCCCGTCGGAGGTGTAGAGCACCCCGTCGACCTTGTCGGTGAGGTCGCTGTTGCGCCGGTTGACGATGGCGACGACCCGGGCGCCGCGGGCCCGCACCACGTCGACGGTGCGGTTGGTGTCGGTGGTCGTGCCCGACTGGCTGATGGCGACGACGAGGGTGTCGGACATGTCCGGGCGCATGGCGAAGCCGGAGAGCTCGGTGGCGAGGACGGCCTCGACGCGCACCGGCGTCGACGCCAGCGCCTCGGCGAGCGACACCGCCAGGCTCTCGCCCGCGACCGCCGCGGTGCCCTGGCCCGTGACCACGACGCGGGTGATCGTCCCGGCGGCGAGGTCGGCCCGGAGGTCGTCGGGCAGCGTGTCCGGGCCGAGCACCACGGCCAGCTCGCCGTCCTGCTCCCGGAGCTTGCCGCGGAGGGTCTTGCGGAACGAGGTGGGGGCCTCGGTGATCTCCTTGAGCAGGAAGTGCGGGAACGCGCCCCGGTCGATGTCACGCGTCGTGATCTGCGCAGTGGCCAGGTCGGCCTCGGTGACGGGCAGCGGCGTGCCGTCGTAGGCGTGGCGGTCGATGCCCTCGAGGGTGCCGGCCCGGTGGCCGTCGAGCACGACGATCTGGCCCCGGCTGGCGGTGGGGTTGTCGGGGTTCGCCGGGGTCTCGCCGTCCATCCGCAGGTAGGTGGCGGTCTCCTCGACCACCCCGTAGGGCTCGCTGGCGACGATGTAGAGGTCCTCGGCGAGGCCAACGTAGAGCGCCTGGCCGCTGCCTCGGAGCGCCAGGTGGAGGCGGTCCGGCGCGGTCGCGCTGCTCGCACCGATGGCGACCGAGCCCTCCATGGAGGCGACCGCGGCCCGGAAGGCCGAGTCGAGGGACTCCCCCGCCGCCACCCGGCGCGACACGAGGGTGGGGATCACCTTGGCGTCGGTGGTGATCTCCGGGGCGAGGGTGAGGCCGTGCGCGGCCTTGAGGTCCGCGAAGTTGTCGACGTCCCCGTTCAGCGCCGCGGTGACGTACGGCCCGCCGTCGGCACCGACCTCGTCGGAGTTCAGCGGATGGGCGTTGGCCTCGGAGATGATGCCGACGCTCGCCCACCGGGTGTGGCCGAGGACCAGCACCCGCGCGGCGTCGGCCTGCACGGCGAGGTGGAGGAGCTCGTCCGACTCGATCGCGGCCCGAAGCGCCGCGGTGTTGTCCCCCAGCTCGCCGATCTCGGCGGCGGCCTTGTAGACGAAGCTGAGCACGCTCGTCCCGTCGTGGCCGGCGGCGGCGCGCACGGCGAGGGTCTCGAAGAGGTGATCGCCCTCGCGCTCGCCGAGGAGGGAAGCGACCGCCGGCGACGCCAGGTCGAGGCCGTGCCCGGTCACCAGCAGGTGCAGCCCCGCCGAGTCGCGGCCGCGCACCTCGAGGCGGTCGAGGGCCGACAGCGCCTGCTGGACGGAGGTGAAGGCCTCGATGGCGGACCGGCCCGCGTCGGTGCCGGCGAGCGACCGCACCTTCTCGGCGGTCGGCAGGCGGTCGCGCTGCACGGCCCATGCGGCGTCCTTCACCCGGATGAGCGCGGCGTTGACCGCCTCCAGGTGCTCGGGGGCGAGGCCGTCGGCACCGGCGTCGAGCTCGCGCTCGATGGCCACGAGCCGGTCGGTGACGGTCTCGACGAGGGCCCCGGCCTCGGCCCCGAGGCTGCGGTGCTGGAGCAAGCAGGTGACTCCCGGCGTCCCGCTCAGCAGGCGGTCGGCCCCCTCGAGGCCGGTGGCGGTGGCGATCAACGCGTCGAGCCGTGCGGCCGGATCAGAGGGGGCGCCGTCGAATCCGTCGAGCCCCGCCACGGCCGCGCCCAGCAGATCGAGGATCTCCTCCGGCTGGGGGGTGGCCCGGGTGGCGGGCCGGCGAACGACCCCGATGATGCCGCACATGTGACTGCTGCCTCCGTCCTGCCCGCGGACGGACAGTGTAGGTCCGCCGTCTCGGGACCTCGACCGCCCGAGTCAGCCGGCGGCTGTCTGCAGGGCGGCGGTGAGGCGATGGGCGGCGGCCTCGGCCTGGGCCTCGGTCGGCGCCTCGACCATGACCCGGACGACGGGCTCGGTGCCGCTCGGGCGCACGAGGACGCGCCCGTGGTCGCCGAGCTCGGCCTCGACTGCGGCGATGTCGTCGGCGAGGCGGTCGACAAGGGTCGGGTCGCGGCGGGCCACCCGCACGTTGTGCAGCACCTGGGGCAGCTCGGTCATGGCGTCGTCCGCGAGGTCGGCCAACGGCCGGCCGGTGCGGGCCATCACGTCGAGCACCTGGACGCCGGTGAGCAGCCCGTCGCCGGTGGTGGCGAGGTCGCGGAAGATGATGTGGCCGGACTGCTCGCCACCGAGGGCCCAGCCGCCCTCCTCGAGGGCCTCGAGCACGTAGCGGTCGCCGACCTTGGTGTCGACCACGTGGAGGCCGCGCTCGGCCATCCCGAGACGGAAGCCCAGGTTGGTCATGACGGTGACGACGACCGTGTCCCCAGGGAGCCGCCCCCGGTCGTGGCGGTCGAGCGCGCAGATCGCGATGAGGTGGTCGCCGCTGACCAGGCGCCCGGCGGCATCCACTGCCAGCACCCGGTCGGCGTCACCGTCGAAGGCGAGGCCGGCGTCGGCACCGGCCTCGACGACCCGAGCCTGGAGCGATCCGGGGTGGGTCGACCCGCAGCCGGCGTTGATGTTGGTGCCGTCGGGGTCGGCGTGCAGGACCTCGACCTCGGCGCCGAGGGACCGCAGCACCGGGCCGGCGAAGGCGGACGCCGATCCGTTGGCGCCGTCGACCACCAGCCGCAGCCCGTCGAGGCGCCGACCCTCGATCGAGGCCGCGACCGCGTCGCACCAGCGCTGCACCTCGCCCGTGGCGTCGACCGGTTCGACCGGTTCGACCGCGGGCGCCCCGTCGGTGGTCGGCGCGTGTGCGTGGAGCAGCCCGTCGAGCTCGGCCTCGAGGCGCTCCTCGACCTCGTCGGACAGCTTGCGGCCGCCGGCGGCGAAGAGCTTGATGCCGTTGTCGGGTGCCGGGTTGTGCGACGCCGAGATCATCGCCGCCGGGCGGCCCTCGGCCACCGAGAGCCACGCCACCGCCGGGGTCGGGACCACGCCGAGCAGGTCGGCGCCGACGCCCTCGGCGGCGAGGCCGCGCACGAGCGCGGCCTCGATCCGGGGGCCGGAGAGGCGGGTGTCACGGCCGATCAGGAAGCGCTCGGCCGGCAGCACGCGTGCTGCCGCCCGACCGAGAGCTTCGACGAGGTCGTCGGTGAGCTCGGTGTCGGCCTCGCCCCGCACCCCGTCGGTGCCGAACCGCAGGGTCATCGAGTGGGGGCGTCAGCGCTTGGAGTACTGAGGCGCCTTGCGGGCCTTCTTGAGGCCGTACTTCTTGCTCTCCTTCTCGCGGGCGTCGCGGGAGAGGAAGCCGGCGGCCTTGAGCGCCGGGCGCTGCTCGGGGTCGATGGCGATGATGGCCCGGGCGATGCCAAGGCGCAGGGCGCCGGCCTGACCCGACGGCCCGCCACCGTGGATCGTGGCGTCGATGTCGTACGCCTCGCTCAGCTCGGCCACCCGCAGGGGCTCGGCGAGGATCATGCGGTGGGTCTCGGAGGGGAAGTAGTCCTCGACCGGGCGCTTGTTGATGGTGATGGTGCCGCTGCCGTCACGCACCCGGACCCGGGCGATGGCGGACTTGCGACGGCCGGTGGTCTGCACCAGGGGCTTGGGCATCGATGTGCTCTCGTTCTCGATCGTCAGTCGCGGGCCCGCGCGTGCTCGAGCACGAGGGGCTCGGGCCGCTGGGCGGCGTGGGGGTGGTTCGGGCCGGCGTAGACCTTGAGTTTGCCGAGCATGGCTCGACCGAGCCGGTTCTTCGGCAGCATGCCCTTGATGGTGCGGCGCACCGCCTCCTCGGGCTTCTTGTCCATGAGGTCGGCGTAGGTCTGGGTCTTGAGGCCGCCCGGGTAGCCCGAGTGGCGGTGGACGAGCTTGCGCTCGGCCTTGCCCGAGGTCAGCACCACCTTGTCGGCGTTCACGATGATGACGTGGTCACCGGTGTCGATGTGGGGGGCGAAGGTCGGCTTGTGCTTGCCCCGGAGGCGGGCGGCGACCTCGGTGGCCAGGCGACCGAGCACGAGGCCCTCGGCGTCGACGACCAGCCAGGACCGCTCGATCTCGGAGGCCTTGGGGGTGTAGGTGGGCACAGCGGAACCTTCGGGTGAGGTGATGGGCTTCGGGGTGCGCCCGCGGGCCGTCGAGGGCCAGGCAGGCGACCGACCACGATACGGCGCGACGCGCTCCGCCTACAACTCCGGGTAGCGGACTTCCCAGAGGCAGAGGCCCTGCGGGGGCGCGAGCTGGGGCACCCGCTGACGGTCGCGCGCCGCGATGATCCCGAGCATCTCGCCGGGACGCAGCCGCCCCTCGCCCATGGCCACCAGGGTGCCCACGATGGAGCGCACCATCTGGTGGCAGAACGCGGACGCCTCGATGTCGAAGCGCAGCACCCCGTCACCCAGGTCGTGCCAGCGCGCGTCGACCACCCGGCGCACCAGCGACCGCGGCTCCCCCGACGCCAGCGGCGGCGGCTTGCGGCAGAACGAGGTGAAGTCGTGCTCGCCGATGAGGCCGTCGCAACCGAGGCGCAGGAGGGGGAGCTCGAGGGGGCGGGCGACGTGCCAGGACGTGGCCGCCAGGAAGGGGTCGGGCACCGGCCGGTTGAGCACGGTGTAGTGGTAGATCCGGGCCGTCGCCGACGAGCGGGCGTCGAAGTCCGGCGGCACGACCGCCGCCTCCCGCACCGCGACCGTCGGTCCGCAGAGGCCGTTCAGCGCGTGCTGGAGAGCGGCGAGGTCGAGGGCGGGCTCCTCCCGCTGGGCGTCGAAGGTGACGACCTGGCCCCACGCGTGCACCCCCGTGTCGGTGCGCCCGGCGCACGTCATCACGACCGGGTGGCCGAGCACCCGCTCGAGGGCGGACTGGAGGGTGCCGCCCACCGTGGTCACGCCCTCGTTCGGCCAGAAGCCGTGGAATCCCGAGCCGTCGTAGGCGACGGTCAGGCGGACGCGGGTGGTCGTCCCCGCCGGAGCGGCCTCGGTCGCGTCCGCCGGGACGGGCGCGGGTCGGGGACCGGGTAGGTCCTCGAGCAGCGAGGGCTGCTCGGGACCGGGGGCGCCGGCGCCGTCGGCCAGGGGCCTAGACCAGCTCGATGCGAGCCATCGGCGCGTTGTCGCCGTGGCGCGGGCCCAGCTTCAGGATGCGGGTGTAGCCACCCGGGCGCTCCGCGTAGCGGGGGCCGATCTCCTCGAAGAGCTTGGCCGTGACCTCTTTGTCGTTGAGGTAGGCCACCACCTGACGGTGGTTGTGCAGGCCGCCCTTCTTGGCCTTGGTGATCATCTTCTCGGCCACGGGCCGCATGGCCTTGGCCTTGGCCTCGGTGGTCACGATGGCCTCGGCGGCGATCAGCGAGGCCACCAGGTTGGCCATCTGGAGCTTGTGGTGGGACGCGGAACCGCCCATGCGGCGGCTCTTCGGGGGTGTTGCGGGCACGGCGGGGCTCCTCGTCGTTCCAGACGGTCAGTCGCGGGTGCGGAGCTTGAGGCCCCGCTCGTCGAGCTTCTCGATGACCTCGTCGAGCGACTTCTGGCCGAAGTTGGTGATGGCCAGGAGGTCCTCCTCGGTCTTCTCGAGCAGTTCGCCCACGGTGTTGACCTGGGCGCGCTTGAGGCAGTTCCGGGGACGCTCGGACAGGTCGAGGTCTTCGATGGGCAGGTCGAGGTCGGGCGAGCCGGCGCTGGTGGTGGCCACCTCGCCGAGCTCGAGGCCCTGGGGCTCGTCGCTCATCTCCTCGACGAGCTGCACCAGCGAGCGCAGGGTGGCGCCGGCCGAGGCCAGCGCCTCACGGGGCGAGATCGAGCCGTCGGTGAGGATGTCGAGCTCGAGGCGGTCGTAGGCGGTGTCGTGCTCGACGCGGGTCGGGGACACCTCGAAGCTGACCCGGCGCACCGGCGAGAAGATCGAGTCGACCGGGATCACACCGATGGTCGACGAGGTCTTGTTGCGGTCGGCCGACACGTAGCCGCGGCCCTGCTCGACCGTGATGTCGATGGCCAGGCGGCCCTTGCCGTTGAGCGAGGCGATGTGCAGGTCCTCGTTGAGGATCTCCACCTCGGGGTTGGTGTTGAGCACCGCGGCGGTGACGTCGGCTGGACCCCGCACGTCGAGGCGGAGCATCACCGGCTCGGTGGAGTGGCAGATCATCACCAGGTCCTTGAGGTTCAAGATGATGTCGGTGACGTCCTCGGTGACGCCGGCGATGGTGTCGAACTCGTGCAGCGCCTCGTCGAAGCGCACCTGGGTGACCGCCGCCCCCGGAATGGACGAGAGCAGGGTGCGACGCAGCGAGTTGCCGAGGGTGTGGCCGAAGCCGGGCTCGAGCGGGCTGACGGCGAACTTCTGCCGGTTGCCCTCCTCCTCGGAGCTGGGCTCGACCGTGGGGCGCTGAATGACCAGCATGTTGCGGCTACCTCAGGG
Source organism: uncultured Microthrixaceae bacterium (assembly GCA_964649545.1). Taxonomy (GTDB): domain Bacteria; phylum Actinomycetota; class Acidimicrobiia; order Acidimicrobiales; family DATDAH01; genus JAEUJM01. The sequence continues at coordinate 10,691 of CAZYPY010000043.1, forward strand.
GGATGTCGGGGAAAAGGACCGGGCCGGGGCCCAGGGGCGCGGCGGGTGCGGACTACTTGCTGTAGAGCTCGACGATGAGCTGCTCGCGCACGGGCACGTCGATCTGGTCGCGCACGGGCAGCTCTCGGATGGTCACGACCTTGCCGCCGTCGGAGACGTCGAACCACGCCGGCGCGGCGCGGTCGAGCACGTCCAGGTTCTGCTGGACGGCGATCATCTCGAGGGCCTTCGGGCGCAGCGACACGACGTCGCCCTTGCGGACCCGGAAGCTCGGGATGTCGACCCGGCGACCGTTGACGTCGATGTGGCCGTGGTTCACGAACTGGCGCGCCTGGGGCCGGGTGGCCGCCCAGCCCGCCCGGTAGACGATGTTGTCGAGCCGCAGCTCCAGGAAGCGCAGCATGTTCTCGCCGGTGACGCCTTCCTTGCGGTTGGCCTCGTCGTAGAGGTTGCGGAACTGACGCTCGGTGAGCCCGTAGGTGAAGCGGGCCTTCTGCTTCTCCTGGAGCTGGTACAGGTACTCCGAGACGTTGCCCCGGCGGCGGCTGCGGCCGTGCTCGCCCGGCGGGTAGGGACGACGGTCGAGGGCGATCACCTCACCCTTGGTGCCGAAGATGTTGACGCCGAGGCGGCGCGAGACGCGCGAGCGCGGACCGGTGTAGCGAGACATCAGACCCTCCGCCGCTTCGGGGGGCGGCAGCCGTTGTGGGGCACGGGGGTCACGTCCTTGATGCCGGTGACCTCGATGCCGGTGTTCTGGAGCGAGCGGATGGCGGTCTCTCGGCCCGATCCGGGGCCCTTCACCACCACGTCCACCTTGCGGATGCCGTGCTCCATGGCCCGTCGGGCGCACTGCTCGGCCGCCATCTGGGCGGCGTAGGGGGTGGACTTGCGCGAGCCCTTGAAGCCCACGTTGCCGGCCGAGGCCCAGGCGAGGACGTTGCCCTCCTGGTCGGTGATGGCCACGATCGTGTTGTTGAACGAGCTCTTGATGTGCGCCACGCCGTACGCGACGTTCTTGCGCTCGCGACGGCGGGGGCGGCGGCCCCCGGGCTTGGGCTTGGCCACTACTTCATCACCTTCTTCTTGCCGGCAACGGTCTTCTTCGGGCCCTTGCGGGTCCGGGCGTTGGTGTGGGTGCGCTGGCCCCGCACGGGCAGGCCACGACGGTGGCGCAGGCCCTGGTAGCAGCCGATCTCCATCTTGCGCTTGATGTCCTGCTGGATGTCGCGCCGCAGGTCACCCTCGACCTTGAGGTGCTCGTCGATCCAGCCACGGATCCGGCTGACCTCTTCGTCGGTCAGGTCGCGCACCCGGGTGCTCGGGTCGATGTCGACCTGGTCGCAGATGAGCTGCGCGGTCGTGCGGCCGATGCCGAAGATGTAGGTGAGCGAGATCTCCAACCGCTTCTCGCGGGGGATGTCGACGCCGGCGATGCGAGCCATTCAGATCGTCTCCCTCAACCCTGCCGCTGCTTGTGGCGGGGGTTCTGGCAGATGACGCGCACGCGACCGTGGCGGCGGATCACCTTGCACTTCTCACACATCTTCTTCACGCTGGGGCGTACTTTCACAGGAATTCCTCGCGACGATGGGGCCACCGAACGCCGGCGAACCTCGGAGCTCCGCCCTGGCCGTCACGCGCGACGCGACACCGGGCCATGAGCCGAAGAGCCAGGCTAGCGGCGCTCCCCCACTCGCACCAACTCGCGTGCTATGCGGCCCGTTCAGACCGCCGTCACGGGAGGGTGAGGATCTCGGGGCCGTCGTCGGTGATGGCGATGGTGTGCTCCCAGTGGGCCGACAGGGAGCCGTCGGCGGTGACCACGCTCCAGCCGTCGTCGAGCAGGCGGGTGCCGGCACCGCCGACGTTCACCATGGGCTCGACCGCGTACACGTTGCCGACGCGGAGCTTGGGGCCCTTGCCGGGGTCGCCGTAGTTCGGCACCTCGGGCTTCTCGTGCATGGCGGTGCCGATGGCGTGGCCGACGTACTCCCGCACCACCGAGAACCCGGCCTCCTCGGCCACGGTCTGCACGGCGTGGCCGATGTCGGAGATGCGGTTGCCGTCCACCATCTGGTCGATGCCGGCGTAGAGGCTCTCCTCGGTGACCTTGATGAGCTTGGCCGCCTCCTCGCTCACCTGGCCCACGGGCGCGGTGAAGGCGGCGTCGCCGTGCCAGCCCTGGATGATGGCGCCGCAGTCGATGGAGATGATGTCGCCCTCCTCGAGCCGGTAGGAGCCGGGGATGCCGTGGACGATCATGTCGTTCGGCGACGAGCAGATCACCGCCGGGAAGCCGTGGTAGCCGAGGAAGTTGGACCGGGCGCCGCGGCGCTCGATGACGTCCCGCCCGATCTTGTCGAGCTCGAGGGTGGTAACGCCGGGCCGGATGGCCTCACGGATGCACGCGTGCATCTCCGCGACCACGCGGCCCGCCTGTCGCATGATGGCGATCTCGTCGGGCGTGCGGCGCACGGGGATGGCCCTCCTCACTGCTGGCGCTCGGTCGGTCGGACGATCGGAAAGTCAGATGGCGGCGTCGACGGCCTTGGTGACGCGGGCGAAGACCTCGTCGATCTCCCCCACACCGTCGACGGTGACCAGTATGCCGAGACCCTCGTAGTACGCGACGAGCGGCGCGGTCTGCTCCTCGTAGAGGTCGAGACGCCGACGGATCGCCTCCTCGGTGTCGTCGGCCCTCCCCCGCAGCAACATGCGCTCGAGCACGAGGTCCTCCGGTACGTCGATGTTGACCACGGCGGTGGGCGGGGCGATGCCGGCGAGGGCCTCGGCCTGGCCGACCGTGCGGGGGAACCCGTCGAGGAGGTAGCCCGCCTCGGCGTCGGGCTTGGCCAGCCGCTCCTCGACCACGCCGACGATCACGTCGTCGGACACGAGGTCACCGCGGTCCATGATGGCCTTGGCCTGGAGCCCGAACTCGGTGCCTTCGGCCACGGCCTCGCGGAGCATGTCGCCGGTGGAGACGTGGGGGATGCCGTAGTGGTCGACGAGCTTGGCGCACTGCGTGCCCTTGCCCGATCCCTGGCGACCCAGGACGACCAGCCGGACGGGCGAGGCCTCGCTCACTTCAGGAACCCCTCGTAGTTGCGCATCATCAGCTGGCTGTCGATCTGCTTCATGGTCTCGAGGGCCACGCCGACGGCGATGAGCACCGACGTGCCGCCGAAGGCGAACGTGGCCGCGCTGTCACCGGGCAGCACCAGGGTGAGGAAGATCGACGGCAGCAGGGCCACCGAGGCGATGAACAGGGCGCCCGGCAGGGTGATGCGGGACAGGATGTGCGCGAGGTACTTCTCGGTCTGGGGCCCGGGACGGATGCCGGGGATGAAGCCGCCCTGCTTGCGGATGGTGTCGGCCTGCTGCGCCGGGTCGAAGGTGATGGCCGTGTAGAAGTAGGCGAAGCCGATGATCAACAAGCCGTAGATCAACAGGTAGAGGGGGCTCGTGGGCGAGGCCAGGTAGTCGTCGACCCACTTCTGGACCCCGACACCCCAGCTGCCCTCGTCGGAGGGCAGCACCTGCGACAGCAGCAGCGGCAGGTAGAGCACCGAGCTGGCGAAGATGATCGGGATCACGCCGGACTGGTTCACCTTGAGGGGGATGTAGGTGCTCTGGCCGCCGTACATGCGCCGGCCGACCACCCGCTTGGCGAACTGGACCGGGATGCGGCGCTGGCCCTGCTCGACGAACACGATGCAGACCAGCAGCACGAGGAACAGGCCCACGAGGGCGAGGAGGGCGGCGTTGCCGGCCTCGGCCTTGACCCGGCCGCCCTGGGCGGGGAGCTGGCTGACGACGGAGGCGAAGATCAGCAGCGACATGCCGTTGCCGATGCCGCGCTGGGTGATGAGCTCGCCCATCCACATCAGCAGCGCGGTGCCGGCAGTGAGGGTGAGCACGATGAGCAGCACCCGCGGCACGGTGAAGTTCGGGATCAGGTCGAGCCCGGAGGTGTTCGACTGGCCGAAGCCGCCGCCGCCGTTGTGGAACAGGAAGGCGAGGCCGGTGGACTGCATCACCGCGATGGCCACGGTGAGGTAGCGGGTCCACTGGGTGATCTTGCGCTGGCCGACCGCGCCCTGCTTCTGCCACTCCTCGAGCTTGGGGATCACCACCGCGAGGATCTGCATGATGATCGACGAGGTGATGTAGGGCATGATCCCGAGCGCGAAGACCGCGAACTGGGTCAGCGCCCCGCCCGAGAACAGCTGGAGGAACCCGAGGACGCCGCCCTGCTCGGCGGAGTCCTTCAGGGTCTCGATCGCGCCCAGGTCGATGCCGGGCGCGGGGATGAAGGCGCCGAACCGGTACAGGGTCAGCATCAACAGGGTGAACAGGATCTTGTTCCGGAGATCCGGAACCTTGAACATGTTCTTCAGGCTGGTGAGCACCCGGGGGCTCCCCTTCTTCGGTGGCGCGACGTGAGGCTCGGCGGGCACGGCACACGTGACCGGCCCGGCGTCCGGAGGTCAAACCCTATCGGGACCGCGAGCGCTCGACCCAGTCGCCCCGTCGCGGTCGGTCGCCCCGCCGGCCCGGGCCCTGCTCAGCGGTGGGGACACGTGCTCGGCACGGGTCGCCCCGCCAGGCGCGCGGCCATCCAGGCGGCGGTGTCGGCGCTGGACGCCGCCATCACGCCGTCGTGGCCCGCGCCGGGGTAGGTGCGGTACTCGATCGTCCGGCGGTGCGCGCACAGGTCCTCGACGAGTTGCGCCGTGAGGGGCGCGAGCACCGACTCGTCGGCCTCACCCTGCACGACCAGCATCGGTCCGGTGACCGAGGCCGGGTCGTAGGCGGCCCACACCTCGAGCACCTCGGCCAGTCGCGGGCCCACGCCGGGCTCGGCCACCATGCGCTCCGCCGGGATGTCGTCGAAGCCGGGGACGGCCTCCTCCCAACAGCCGTGGGTCACGAGCGCCTGGCGGCTCGCGGCCTCGGGGCCGAGTGCGACGGATGGGGCCAGGTCCGGCGCGACCCCGGCGACGGCTTCGAGCAGCAGCACCGCGTAGCCGCGGCCCTCGATGCCGAACATGAGGGGTGCGAAGGTGCCCAGCGGTGGCGTCGGCGCAGCGACGACCGCGCCGAGGTAGTCCAGGTCGGGCCGCGCCTCGGGAGCGGCCGCGTCGGTGGCGAGCGCGGCCAGGCCGCCCTCGCTGTGGCCGACGACGAACCACTCGGGTCGCAACGGCGCGACGTCGACGAGGTCGTGCGCCGCCGCCACCGAGTCGATCGTGGCGTGGGCCAGCTCCTCGCTGCGGTGGTAGGTGTGCACGCCGGGCGTACCGAGGCCGTGGTAGTCGGTGGCGGTCACGACGAAGCCCTGGTCGAGCAGGTCGCGCCCCACGGCGCCGTAGTCGTCGTAGAAGAGGTTGCCGGTGGCGCTCGGCGCGCAGCGGTCCGCGATGCCGGTCGTGCCGTGGGCCCACGCCGCCACCGGTCGCCCGTCCTCCGGCGGCGCGTCGCCGGCAGGGGCGAGCACCGCGCCGCTGACCACCGCGGGCTCACCCTCGGCGGTGGTGGACCGGTAGAGCACCCGCCACCCCACCGCACCCGCCAGCGGGCCGGCGAGGTCGATCGGCTCGGACCGCAGCACGTCGCCCGGCACGGCCGCCGCCACCACCGCGGGATCCAGCGTGGCGACGTCGTAGAACGACGGGTCGGCGGTCGCCTCGGGGCTCGGACCGTAGGGCAACGTCACGTCGGGGAGCGGGATCTCGGGCGCCGCCCAGTCGCTGGCGTGCGTCGGCGGCGGGCCGTACGCGCCCTCCGCCGGGCGGGGCGCGGTCGAGCCCACCGCCTCCCGTGCCTCGGTGCCGGACGCGCCGGAGCGCCCGGCCCCGTCGCCGCCGCACCCCAGGGCGGCGAGCACCAACGCGGCGACGAGGACGGTGGGGGCGAGGACGTGCCCCTTCGCAGCGGCAGACGGCAGCACCGTGACACGGTACGGCCGGTCGGCCGTCCGCGTCCGGCGGGCGGGGCTTCCCGGGATCGGCCGCACCCGGTCGCCGGGCTCCTCCGGGCTCGACGGGGGCACGCGCCGCGCCGCCGCCCCACGGTGCATGCTCTTCGGGCGATCCGCCACCGCCCGCTCGGCCGGTGCACCCCACTCGTCGACGGCCGGCCCGACCCACCTCCCGCCCAGGAGCCCACCCATGGACCCCGCGCTCGAGCACCCACCGACCCGGCACCTCGAACACCTCGAGGTCGACCGCTTCGCCATCACCTCGACGACGCTCCGCGAGGTCGGGGACGGCTACCTCGTCCTCGATGCCACCGGCTCGTCGATCACCACCGCCACCCGACTGCCATCGGGCGTCGCCCTCGCCGGCGCGCCGATCGAGTCGGGCTCGTTGACCCTGCGCGTCGAGGCGGTCGGGCCCCGAACCTTCCGCTACCGGTTCGCCCACGGCCCCGACGTGCCGCCGGGCGACACACCGATGCTCGTCACCCACGCGCGGGTCACCGAGGGAGCCCGCGGGGCGCGGACCGAGAACGGAGCGACCGTCACCACCGGGGAGGCGTCCGCCGAGGTGGAGATGCCCGAGATCGGCGGGCCGATCGTGCGGTTCCGCGACGGCGACGGTCGCCTCGTCGGCACGGTGGGGGGTGGCGAGTCGAACCTGATGGGCATGTGGGACACGTTCCCCACCGGGATCTGCCGCACGCCCGTACCGGGCCACCGGCTGGCGACCGAGGTGTTCTCGCTCCGCGAGGACGAGTGCGTCTACGGATTCGGGGAGCAGTTCGGTCGCCTCGACAAGGTCGGCCAGGCGATCGATGTGAACATGGAGGAGGCCTACGGCACCGTCACCCCGCGGGCCTACAAGAACGTGCCCTTCTGGGTCACCTCCGCGGGGTGGGGTGTGTTCGCCAACCACGACGCCCGGCTCACCGCCTGGATCGGCAGCCGCGCCGCGCCCCAGCTGCAGGTGGCGGTGGACGACGACTGGTTCGACGCGTTCGTGTTCGTGGGTGACGTCCGCCAGGTGCTCGGGGCCTACACCGAGCTGACGGGTCGGCCCAACGTCCCGCCGGACTGGTCGTTCGGCTTCTGGCAGTCGAAGATCTCGTACTCCTCGGCCGCCGAGACGCTCGAGGTCGCCGAGCGAATGCGGGCCGAGGACCTGCCCTTCGACGTGCTGCACCTCGACACCCACTGGTTCCGCCGCGACTGGTTCTGCGACCTCGAGTTCGACCCCGACCGGTTCCCGGATCCCCCCGGCTACCTCGCGGCAATGGCCGCGATGGGGGTGAAGGTGTCGCTGTGGCAGCTCCCCTACATCCCCGAGGGTTCGGCGCTCTTCGACGACCTCGCGGCGGTCGACGGCTTCGTGCGGCGGGACGACGGCAGCCTCTACGACATCGGGCTCTGCTACACGCCCGACTGGGAGGGCGGACGGGTCGGCTGCCTCGACGTCACGAACCCTGAGGCGGTGGCGGTGTACCAGCGGTGGCTGGGCAGGCTGTTCGACCTCGGCGCGAGCGCCATCAAGGTGGACTTCGGCGAGCAGGCCCCCGTCGACGGCGTCTACCACGACGGCACGCCCGGTCACCGGATGCACAACCGGTACCCGCTGCTCTACAACCGGGCCGTCGCCGAGGCCACCAATGCGAGGACGGGTGAGTGGATCATCTGGGCGCGCGCCGCCTTCGCCGGCTCCCAGCGCTACCCGCTCCACTGGGGCGGCGACTCCTCGGCGCGGTGGGACAACCTGTTCGCCAACGTCGGCGGCGGCCTGTCCCTCGGCCTGTGCGGGTTCCCGTTCTGGAGCATGGACATCGGTGGCTTCATGGGCGAGCCGGACGACGACCTCCTCCTCCGCTGGCTCCAGGCCGGCCTGTTCCTCTCCCACAGCCGCATCCACGGGTTCGGCAACCGGGAACTCTACGACCGCGGCGCCACCACCGACCGGGCCCGGGACCTCCTCCACCTGCGGTACCGGCTCCTCCCCTACCTGCTCGGCCACGCCCACCGTGCCGCCGAGGCCGGCGTCCCCCTCGCCCGACCCCTCGTCGTCGACCATCCCGACGACCCGACCACCTGGCACCTCTCCGACCAGTGGCTGCTCGGCGACGACCTCCTCGTCGCCCCCGTCGCGCACCCGGACGGGAACCGGCGCGTCTACCTCCCCGACGGCGACTGGGTCCACTGGTTCACCGGCGAGCACCACCACGGGCCCATGTGGCTCGACACCCACAGCCCGATCGACCACTTCCCGCTCTACCAGCGGGCGGCGTCGCTCATCCCCCTCGGGCCCACCATGGCCCACGTCGGCGCCCGCCCCACCAACGCGCTCACGCTGCGAGCGGGGACCCCGACCGCCGGGGCGAACTGGCGCGGCGTGGCGCGGGTCGATGGCCGCGCCGTGACGATCCGCACCGCCGCGAACGACCCCGCCGTCGTGGTCGAAGGGCTGCCGCCCGGCGTGGGGGTGCAGGTCGTCGACGGGTTCGGGAGCATCGTCGACCGCCCGGTCCGCCTCCTTTGAGGGGGCCGGCGGCTGCGGCCGCCTCGCCCGGCGCACGCGCGCCGGGCGGGGTGGTGACTACCGGTTGGTGAGGGCGTTGCCCTTGGCCGGCGGGCGTCGGTCGCCCCAGGGCAGGGGCAGCACCTCGACCGTGCCGCCGGCGGCGGTGATGGCGGCCTCGGCGGCCTTCGAGAACCCGTGCGCCTTCACCGTGACCTTGCGGTCGATCGAGCCGCGGCCGAGCACCTTCACGAGGGCGCCCTTGTGTACGAGGCCCTTGGCATGGAGCGCCTCGGGGTCGATGGTGTCGAGGCCCGAGTCCTGGAGGGTGTCCAGGTTCACGGCCTGGTACTCGACACGGAACGGGTTGTTGAAGCCCTTCAGCTTCGGCACCCGCATGTGCAGCGGCATCTGGCCGCCCTCGAAGCCGACGGGGATGGTGTCGCGGGCGCCTTGGCCCTTGGTGCCGCGGCCGGCGGTCTTGCCGCCCTTGCCGCCGATGCCGCGCCCGACGCGCTTGCGCGAGCTGCGAGACCCCGGTGCGGGGGTCAGGTCGTGGGCCTTCATGCGTCCGTCTCCTCGGCGGCCGGCGCCTCGTCGGCGGTGGCCTTCTCGGCGGGGGCCTTCTCGGCCGGCTTGGCCGCCTTCTTGGCGACCTTGGCGGGGGCGACCTCCTCCACCGTCACCAGGTGGGGGACCTTGGCCAGCATCCCGCGGATCTCGGGGCGGTCGGGCAGCAGGTGCGAGCGGCCGATGCGGCCGAGCCCGAGGGCGCGGAGCGTGCCGCGCTGCTTGGGCTTGGCGCCGATCGCCGAGCGGTGCTGGGTGACCTTCAAGGTGGCGTCGGCCATGGGCTACTTCACCTCTTCGGGCTGGGGGGCGGGGCCGCGCTGGGCCTCCTTGTAGGCGTCGAGCAGGCCCTTGGGGACGAAGTCCTCGGGGTCGAGGCCCCGCAGGCGGGCCACTTCGTCGGGGCGCTTGAGCGCCTTGAGGCCCGCGATGGTGGCGCGGGCCACGTTGATGTGGTTGGCCGAGCCCAGCGACTTGCAGAGCACGTCGTGGATGCCGGCCTCCTCGAGGATGGCGCGGGCGGCGCCACCGGCGATCACGCCCGTTCCGGGTGCGGCGGGCTTCAGCATGACCCGTCCGGCGCCGGTCTCGCCGATCACCGGGTGCACGATGGTGCTGCCGGCGAGGGGCACGGTGAAGAGGTTCTTGCGCGCCTCCTCGGTGCCCTTCTGGATGGCGAGGGGCACCTCCTTGGCCTTGCCGTAGCCGAGGCCGACGCGGCCGGCGCCGTCACCGATCACCACGAGGGCGGTGAAGGAGAACCGGCGGCCGCCCTTGACCACCTTGGCGACGCGGTTGATGTTGATGACCCGCGACTCGCG
>CAZYPY010000044.1:0-12795 GCA_964649545.1 uncultured Microthrixaceae bacterium
GAGCCGGCACCCTCCCCCGAGGGGCCCGCCGAGCGGTCGGGCGGGCCCGCAGCCGCTGGGCCCGCGGCTGTCACCGGGGAGGCGAGCGGTGCTGCGTGACGCCGCCCTCGTCGCCGGCAAGGACCTGCGCCTCGAGTGGCGCTCCCGGGTCGCGACCAACCAGGTCGCCCCGTTCGCGATCCTGGTGCTCATCCTGTTCGCCTTCGCCCTCGACCCCGACCGGGGCGTGCTGACCCGGGCGACCCCTGGTCTCTACTGGGTCACCGTCCTGCTGGCATCGCTGCTCGCCCTGTCCCGCGCCTTCTCCATCGAGGCCGCCGACGGGAACCGGGACGCGCTCCGCCTCTCGGGCCTCGATCCGGCCGGCATCTTCCTCGGCAAGGTCGCGGCGATCGGGGTCGAGCTCCTGGCCCTCGAGGCACTGCTGCTCGTCGGGGTCGTCGTGCTCTACAACGCCGACGTGGCGGGCATCGGACTGCTCGTGACGACGTGCGTGCTCGCGACCGCGGGGCTCGCGGCCAGCGGTAGCCTCTACGGCGTGCTCGCCGCCGGTGTGCGGGTGCGGGAGACCCTCCTCCCGCTCCTGTTCCTCCCGGTGGCGGCGCCGGTCCTCATCGGGGCGACCCGGGCATTCGAGGCCGCGTTCTCCGGCACCACGGGCGAAGGTTGGTCGTGGTGCACCCTGCTCGCCATCTTCGCCGCCGTCTACATCGTGTTCGGGGTGCTCGCCTTCGGGCCCCTCCTGGAGGATTCATGACCACACCTACGCCGGGGGCGACGGTCGAGGGCGAGGGCCCGACGAGCACCTCGTCGCCGTTCACCCGGGTGTTCGGCATCCTCTGCCTGCTCGGGGTGGCCGCCCTGTTGGCCTTCGGCCTCTGGTGGAGCGGTCCCGACGTCCTCCAGGGCGACTCGGTGCGCATCATGTACATCCACGTGCCGGTGGCCATCGTGGCCTTCTTCGCCTTCGCCGTCACCGCGTTCGGCAGCGTGATGTACCTGTGGCGGCGCTCGCAGTTCTGGGATCTCACCGCCGGTGCGTCGGCCGAGATCGGGGTCGTCTTCACCGTCCTGTGCCTCGTCACCGGCATGCTCTGGGGCCGACCCACCTGGGGTGTGTACTGGGTGTGGGACGCCCGCCTGACCACCACCGCGCTGCTGCTGGTGCTCTTCCTCGGCTACCTGGCGGTGCGGCGGCTCCCGGCCGAGCCCGAGGTCCGGGCCAAGCGGGCCGCGATCGCGGGGCTCATCGCCTTCGTCGACGTGCCCATCGTCCACTACTCCACCGTGTGGTGGCGGACCCTCCACCAGGGCCCCACGATCACCCGCCTCGATCCCCAGATCGACGGGCTGATGCTGTTCAGCCTCATGCTCGGCATGGTCGTGTTCCTGGCCATCTACTTCTGGCTCCTCGTGCACCGCTTCCGCGTCGCCTACCTGGAGGCGCAACTCGAGGACCGCGGACTCGACGTGGCCATCGCCGAGCGCCGGGCCGAGGGCGGCGCCCGCCCCGCCGGGTCCCCGGCCCCGGCCCCGCTCGTGACCCTGGGGGAGGAGCGATGAGCCACGCCGGCTACGTCGCGGTCTCGTACGTGCTCGTGCTCGGCGGCACCGCGCTGTACGCCGCCTGGATCCTGGTCAAGGGGCGGCGTCTCAGCCGCCAGGTGCCCCCGGAGGACCGTCGATGGCTCTGACCCCGCCCCCGCCGCCACCGTCGGCCACCGCCGACGAGGCCGACGAGGACCTGCCCCCGGTCGACCTCACCCCCCGTGCCCCGCGGGCTCGGGGCCGGCGTCGCCTCCCGGTGATCATCGCCCTCGTGGCGGTCGCGGGCGCACTGGTCTTCATCGCCGTGCAGAGCCTGGGCTCCGCCTCGATGTTCTTCTACAACGCCGACGAGGCGGTCGCGAACCGGGACGACCTGGGTGACCGCCGCTTCCGCCTCCAGGGCACGGTCGAAGAGGGCTCGGTCCAGCTGGCCGACGACCGCGTCGAGTTCGTGGTGTTCTACGGCGGCTCCGAGGTGGAGGTCGTCCACCAGGGCGACCCGCCCGAGCTCTTCCAGCCGAACATCCCCGTGGTCCTCGAGGGCAACTGGGACGGCGAGCACTTCGCCAGCGACCGCATCATGGTCAAGCACTCGTCCTCCTACGCGGAGGAGAACCCCGATCACCTGACGCCCGTCGACGCGCCCGCCGACGACGGTCGCGTCGAGGCGGGGCAGGGGACGTCGTCGGGGGACACCGGGTCGTCGGGGGACGACCGCACCGACACGAGTCCGTGACCCACCCGTGAACGTCGCCCTCGGCTCCGCCGCGCTGCTCTTCGGGTTGGGCGCGTCCGTCCTCGGTGTCGGCACTCTCGCGGTCGGCCTGATCAAGGGCCGGCCCCGGCTGCTCCTGCTCGGACGCAGCTACGCCGTCCTCGCCTTCGTGGGCGCGTTGGTGGCCTTCGTGGTCATGGAGCGGGCGCTCATCACCCGCGACTTCACGGTGGCCTACGTGGCCGAGAACGGCAGCTCGACCACGCCCGCGCTCTACAACGTGGCCACGCTGTGGGCCGCACTCGAGGGCTCGATCCTGCTCTGGGCCCTCGTGCTCACGGGCTACCTGATGGCGATGATGCGCAAGTTCCGCCATCGCCAGACCGACCCCCTGGTCGGCTGGGCGAACCTGACGATGTTCGTGGTCTGCATCTTCTTCTTCGGGCTCATGGTCACCGTGGCCCGGCCCTTCGTGCCCTTCGACCCCACGCCGGGCTTCGACGGCCCCGGTCCGAACCCGCTGCTGCAGAACCACATCCTCATGGCCTTCCACCCGCCGATGCTGTACCTCGGCTACGTCGGGTTCACGGTCCCGTTCGCCTTCGCCATCGCCGCCCTGGCCACCGGCCGGCTCGGTGAGGGCTGGTTGGTGGAGACCCGGCGGTGGACCCTGTTCGCCTGGGGGTTCCTCACCGTGGGCATCGTGCTCGGCGCCTGGTGGTCCTACGAGGTGCTGGGCTGGGGCGGCTACTGGGCCTGGGACCCCGTCGAGAACGCCTCGTTCCTGCCCTGGTTGACCGGCACCGCCTACCTGCACTCGGTGATGGTCCAGGAGCGACGCGGGATGCTCCGCGTCTGGAACCTGTCGCTGCTCTGCGCCACCTTCTCGCTGACGATCCTCGGCACCTTCCTCACCCGCTCGGGCGTGCTGGACTCCGTGCACGCGTTCACCGAGTCGGGCATCGGCCCGGCGATCCTCGGGTTCTTCGCGGTCATCGTGGCCGTCAGCGTGGGGCTCATCGCGTGGCGGGGCGACCAGCTCCGTTCACCGGGCCGGATCGACTCGCCGATGTCGCGCGAGGGCGCCTTCATGGCCAACAACCTGCTGTTCGCGGCCTTCGCCTTCGTCGTGCTGCTCGGCACGGTCTTCCCGTTGCTCGTCGAGGCGGTCAACGGGGACCGCATCTCGGTGGGCGTGCCCTACTTCAACCGCATGACCATGCCCATCGGGCTGACCCTGCTGTTCCTCATGGCGGTGGCCCCGGTGCTGCCGTGGCGCAAAGCCAGCGGTGAGCTGCTGCGGCACCGCCTCTACTGGCCGCTGTGGGTCGCCACCGGCGCACTGGTGTTCGCGGTGGCGGTCGGCGCCCGCGGCCTGGCGCCGCTGCTGGCGTTCTTCCTCGGTGGCCTCGCCGCCGGCTCCGCCCTGCGCCAGATCGTGCTGGCGACCCGTCGCCAGGGCTGGCGGGGCCTGGTGGGCCGGGCCAACGGGGGCATGATCGTCCACATCGGCGTGGTGATCATCGCCGTGGCCTTCGCCGCCAGCCAGAGCTTCGCCCACCGGGGCGAGTTCCGCCTCTCGCCGGGGGACACCGCCGAGGTCGCGGGCCACACCGTGCGCTACCTGGGCATGGAGACCATCGAGCACCCCCAGAAGGTCGTGGTGCGGGCCCGGGTCGAGGTCGACGGCGACCGCGTGTTCACCCCGGCGCTCAACCGCTTCGAGTTCGGTGGCCAGGCCATCGGCACCCCGTCGGTGCGGGTCGGCTTCGCCGACGACGTCTACCTGGCCCTGCTCGCGCTGCCCGGCCAGGAGCAGACCGTCACCGACGGCACGGACGCCGCGGGCGACGTGCCGGGTGCCGATCCCGACGGCGCGGACGACGGTGATGCCACGGCGAGCGGTGACCTGCCCCCCGACGCCATCCTCCTGCGGGTCATCGTGGAGCCGCTCGTGGTCTGGCTCTGGATCGGCGGTGGGGTGATGGCCTTCGGCACCCTCCTGGCTGCGTGGCCGGGCCGCCGGCGGCGACCCACCGACCCGGTGTCGGCCCCGCTCGATCGCACCACCGCGGGCGACGGGGACGCCGGCGACGCCGGTGAGGGCGACCGCGGTGACGGCGGCGGCCCGGCGGACCGTGAGCCCGCGGAGATCCGCACGTGAACGCCGCCGGCGAGCCGGGTGGCCGCCACGGGCGGGTGCTCGAGACCGATGCCGACGACCGCCCGGACGACGAGGTCGCCGATGCGTCGACGGGCGAGGGCCGCCGGCGGCGCGGGCCCGTGTTCTTCATCGCCCTCGGGGTGGCTGTCGTCCTCGCGGTGTTCGTGGGCGTGCTCGCCACCCGCGAGCCGTCCGCCAACCGCACCGCGGACAGCCCGCTGGTCGGGGAGGTGGCGCCGCCGATCACCGGCACCTCGCTCACCGACGGCCAGCCCTTCGACCTCGACGCCCTCCGCGGTCAGTGGGTCGTGGTCAACTTCTTCGCCACCTGGTGTGTGCCGTGCCGGGTCGAGCACCCCGAGCTCCTCTCGTTCAGCCGGCGGCACGGCCAGATCGGGGATGCCTCGGTCGTGAGCGTCGTGTTCGACGACGACCCCCAGGCCGTGAAGCGCTACTTCGAGGAGAACGACAGCACCTGGCCGGTCGTGGACGGCACCGGGTCGGGCGTGATCATCGACTACGCGGTGTCCGCCGTCCCCGAGTCCTTCGTCATCTCCCCGTCGGGGTACGTCGTGGCCAAGGTCACCGGGGGGGTCACGAGCGTCGGCCTCGACCAGCTCATCGCCGAGCTGTCCGGTGAGGGCCCCGAGGCGGGTTCGGGTTCGGGGTCCGGGTCCACGCCCACCACCGGTGCGCCGTGAGCGCCACGACCGAGCCCACCGACGCCGGCGCCGACGCGAGGGGCGTGGCGACGGACGTCTCCTCCGAGGTCGCATCACCCGAGGCGGTGTCGAGCCGTGGGCGGGACTGGTCGGCCACCCCGTGGGTCTGGGTCCTGATGGGCGTCGTCATCGCCCTCGCGCTGTTCGTCGGCACCCGCCCCGACGACACCCCCCGCACCAACGAGGAGCGGGCCCAGGCGCTCGCCGACGGCCTCAAGTGCCCGACGTGTCGCAGCCAGTCCGTGGCCGACTCCGACGCGCCGGTCTCCAAGGAGATCCGGGCCGAGATCACCCGGCGCGTCGAGTCCGGCGAGTCCGACGAGGCCATCCGCGCCTACCTGGTGGGCCGTTTCGGCGACGACGTCGTCCTCACGCCGGCGGCGACGGGGGTCACCGGTCTGGTCTGGGTGCTGCCGGTGGTGGTGGTGGTGGCCGGCGGTGTCGCCCTCGGCTTCGCCTTCCGGCGCTGGCGGCGGCGTTCGCCGGTCGAGGTGACCGACGAGGACCGTGCCCTGGTGGAGGAGGTGCGGCGGTCGCGCGCCGGTGAGGTCACCGGCGGGGAACCAGCACCGTGAGCGCCCCGTCGGCCGCCGACCGGGCGGCGCTCGTGGAGGAGCGCGACTTCCTGCTCGCCTCGCTCGACGACCTCGACCGCGAGCACGCCGCCGGCGACATCGGCGACGACGACTACCAGGCGCTCAAGGACGACTACACCGTCCGCGCGGCCGCGGTCGTCCGGGCCCTCGAGGGTCACGACGCCGTCGTCGCCGCGGACGCCGACCGGGTCGGGGACGGGGCGAAGGGCGGCGGGCGCATCCGCACCGTGGCCGTGAGCGCCCTCGTGGTGGTGTTCGCGCTCGCCGCGGGCTTCGTCATCGCCGACAACTTCGGCACGCGGACGTCGGGCGACAGCCTGGTGGCGACCGAACCGAGCTCCAACCGCGAGAAGATCGCCCAGGCGCAGCAGCTCGAGGCCAGCGGCGACCCCGACGGGCTGGCCGAGGCGGCCCGCCTCTACGACGAGGTCCTCGAGAGCGACCCCGAGAACGTCGACGCGCTCACCTACAAGGGGTGGCTCCTCACCCGGGCCGGCCTCGACGAGGGCATGGTGCTGCTCGACCAGGCCATCTCCCTGCAACCGGGGTACGCCGCGCCCCACGTGTTCAAGGCCGTGGCGCTCCGCAACGCGGGCGACCCCGCCGGCGCCCTCGCCGAGTTGGACGCGGTGGACGAGACCCAGCTGTCGGCCTTCGCCGGCCTCGTCACGAACCTCCGTCAGGAGCTCGAGGCACAGCTCGCGGCCGGCGACGCGGCGAACGGCGCCGGGGCGGCCACGTCGACCACCGCTGCGCCATGATGACGGGGTGATCCTGCCCCCCGGACCACCCCTCCCGCCCGTTCTGGGTACTGGATCGGGTGCGTGACGACGACCGCCAGTCCCCAGAGGGGGCTCCACCCGAGTGGGACGGACCGGCGATGACGGATCGGACGGTGCGCCTCGGTGGCGGCCAGGGCTTCTACGGCGACGGCCACGGCCCGGTCGACGACCTGCTCGCCGCGGGCGTCGACTACCTGGTCTGCGAGGCGTTGGCCGAGCTCACCCTGGCCATCCTCGCCAAGGATCGCCTCCGCGACGAGACCCTGGGCTTCACCCGTGACCTGCCGCTCTACGTGGCCCAGGCCGCGCCCTACCTGCTCGACGGTCGCACCAAGCTGATCACCAACGCCGGTGGCATCAACCCGGTGGCGGCCGGCCGGGCCGTGACCCAGCTCGCCCGCGAGGCGGGGGCCGGGGGCCTGCGCATCGCCACGGTGGTCGGCGACGACGTCCGGCCCCGTGCCGCCGAGCTCGGCCTTCCGGACGACGCCCTCTTCGCCAACGCCTACCTCGGCGCCCGGCCCATCGTCGAGGCCCTCGCCGCCGGCGCCGACATCGTGATCACCGGGCGCGTCGCCGACGCGTCGCTGTTCCTGGCCCCGCTCGTGTACGAGCACGG
This sequence comes from uncultured Microthrixaceae bacterium, assembly GCA_964649545.1. Lineage (GTDB taxonomy): Bacteria > Actinomycetota > Acidimicrobiia > Acidimicrobiales > DATDAH01 > JAEUJM01. The sequence goes on from CAZYPY010000044.1 coordinate 7,147, forward strand.
CTGGGCCTGGGACGACTGGGACCGCCTCGCCGCCGGCGTCACCGCCGGCCACCTGCTCGAGTGCAGCGGTCAGGTGACCGGGGGCAACTACTCGGGGGCGTGGTGGGAGAACCCCGACCCCCTGCGCATCGGCTTCCCCATCGGCGAGGTGGAGGAGGACGGCACCCTGGTGGTGACCAAGCCCGATGGCACCGGCGGCAGGGTCACCTTCGACACCGTGCGCGAGCAGCTGCTCTACGAGGTGCACGACCCGACGCGGTACCTCAACCCGGACGCGACCGCGGACTTCACCGCGGTCGCCGTCGACGACCTCGGCGACGACCGGGTGCGGGTCTCGGGGGCGCGGGGCGGTCCTCCTCCCGAGACCTACAAGGGTCTGGTGTGCACACCCGCGGGCTGGGCCGGCGAGGCCCGGTTCGGCTACTCGTGGCCGGACGCCGAAGCCAAGGCCCGGGCCGCGCTCGCGTTCGTCCGGGACCGGGCCGAGGCCGCAGGGCTGGTCGTCGAGGAGTGGCACGAGGAGTACTTCGGGGTCAACGCCTACGGCGGCGACACGGTCGACCTGAGCGAGCGCGCCCAGCAGGGCCACGAGCCCCCCGAGGTCATCGGCCGGCTGGCCTGGCGGGCGGCCGACCGCGACACGGCGGCGTCCGTCGGCCGCGACGCCGGCGTGCTGGGTCTTTCGGGGCCGCCCACCATCACCGGCACGGGCCGCGCCCGCGACGGCAAGCCGACGCAGCTCCTCGCGGTCGAGCCCTTCGCCGTTGACCGGGATTCGGTCGACGCCGGTGTCCGTGTCGACGTCAGCGTGATCTGACCACCCGTCGGCCGGCGGGGGCGGGGATTCCGTCGCTCACGGCGCGGCCGGCAGCGGTTAGGGTTCGCGGCGAGCCACCCCGCGGGCCGTCCCGCGGGCCACCAGGTGAAGGAGACCACCCATGTCCGATGCCCCGCCGCCCCCCCCGGGTCCCGATCCGAGCAGCGTCCCGCCGCCGCCCGCTGCGGGCTACCAGCCGCCGCCGGCCGCGGCCTACCAGCCGCCCGCCGGTGGCCAGGTTCCCGCCGTCGGCCCCGACGGCACCCCGCTGAAGTCGAAGATGGTCGCCGGCCTGCTCGGCATCTTCCTCGGCGGCTTCGGCGTCCACAACTTCTACCTCGGCAACACCAACAAGGGGATCATCCAGATCGTGGTGACCCTGGTGACCTGCGGCATCGGCGCCATCTGGGGCACCATCGAGGGCATCTTGATCCTCGTCGGCAACCAGGGCTTCTCGACCGACGCGCAGGGTCGGCCGCTGACGGACTAGCACCGCAGCACGAGCGAGCGGGCGTCAGGGGGCGGGCAGGTACCGCCCCCTGACGAACCGCCGACCGTTGTGGGTCAGCACCCACGTCGAGCCCTTCTTGGCGTCTCGACCGTGGGCCTGCATGCCCTCGGCCATGAGGCGGTTCACCAGGTCGGGGATGAGGTCGCCGTGGCTGCACAGGGCCACGTCGACCCCGGCCAGCTCGTCGAGCAGATCGTGGGCCCCACGCACGGGCGAGCCCTCGAGCAGCGCCGGTGCGTCCTCGATCACGAGGCCGAGATGGGCGGCCAGCGGGTCGAGGGTCTGGCGGCACCGCACCGCCGGGCTGGTGAGCATCCGGGTGATGCCCTCGTCGCCGAGGAGGTCCACCAGGGCGCGCGCCTGGCGGAACCCCTTCTCGGTCAAGGGCCGGAGACGGTCGTCGTGGGCCCACTCCTGGCGGGGAAGGGCGTCGGCGTGGCGGACGAGGTAGACGGTCACGGGGGAGCGTGGGGGCGCCGAGGCGAGGCTCGGGAGAGGTCGCACGATCGTATCGGCGGTGCGCGTCCACGGTGACACCGGCGCCGTCCCGGCACGTCGCCCGAATAGGGTGAACCGGTGGCCCGGATCCAGCTGCGCGACCTCTGCGGGGCCCGCTCGGGCGACAAGGGGGACATCAGCGACGTCTCCCTGTTCGCGGACGACGCCGCCGCCTACGAGGCCATCCGGGCCGAGGTCACCGCGGCCCGGGTGAAGGCGCACTTCGGCGACCTGGTGCAGGGGCCGGTCGAGCGCTTCGAGGCCCCGAACGTGCTGGCCCTGAAGTTCGTGCTGTACGAGGCCCTCGGCGGGGGCGCGCCACGGTCGCTGCGGGCCGACAACCTGGGCAAGACCTTCGGCGCGAACCTGTTGCGCCTGTGGATCGACGTCCCCGACGAGGTCGCCGAGGGCGCCCGCCGACGGGCGCGGGCGCCGCTGCCCCGCTGAGCGGAGCCGATCAGCCGCCGCGCCGCGCTCAGCCGCCGCGCAGCGCTCGGAGGTCGGCGAGGACTCGGGGCAGCACGGCGAGCAGCGCGTCGATGTCGGCGTCGGTCGTGCTCCAGCCCACCGACACCCGGAGCGACCGGTGGGCGTCCACCCCCATGGCCTCGAGCACGGGGGACGGCTCGAGCGACTCGGACGAGCAGGCGCTGCCCGAGTGGGCGGCGACGCCGCCCCGGTCGAGCCCGAGCAGCACGGCCTGGGGCTCGATGCCCTCGACGCCGAAGCACACGAGGTGGGGCGCCCGGTGCTCGAGGTCGCCGTAGGGATGGACGCTGGCGAGCGCGGGGTCGGTGGCGACGGCGGCGAGCACCCGGTCGGTGAGGCGTCGGGCCTCCGCCGCCTCCCTGGCGAGCCCCCCGTCGGTGGCCAGCGCCGCGCAGGCCGCCCCGAAGCCCACCACCGCGGGGACGTCCTCCATGCCGGCGCGGCGGGCCCGCTCCTGGTCGCCCCCGAGCAGCAGCGGCCGCAGGCGCAGGCCGCGGCGCACGAGCAGGGCGCCGGCCCCCGGTGGGCCGCCGCACTTGTGCGCGCTGAGCGACATCAGGTCGGCGCCGAGACCCGCGAAGTCGATCTCGACGTGCCCGTTGGCCTGTGCCGCGTCGACGTGGACCAGCACGCCCCGCTCGCGGCACCCGGCCACGACCTCGGCCACCGGTTGGATCGTGCCCACCTCGTGGTTGGCCCACTGGACGTGGACGAGCGCGGTGTCGGGCCGAACGGCGGCGAGCACCTCGGCCGGATCCACGCGTCCGAGGCCGTCGACCCCGACGAGCGTGACCTCGCCGGCGCGCGCCGCCGCCTCGCGGACCGCCGAGTGCTCGACCGCCGGGGCGACCTGGTGGGCGCCGCGCTCGGCCGCCCCCCAGACCGCGGTCGCGATGGCCTCGGTGGCACCGCTGGTGAACACCATCTCACGGGATCGGGCGCCGAAGAGGGCCGCCACCTGCTCTCGGGCCTGCTCGACCGCCACCCGGGCGTTGAGCCCCTCCGCGTGGATGCGTCCCGGGTCGCCCATCGACTCGGTGAGCGCCCCGGTCATGGCCGCGACCACCTCGGGCCTCGGCGGCGACGTCGACGCGTGGTCGAGGTAGTGGCGCCGGCTCACGTCGCCCGAACCCCTCCGCCGCTTCTGGCTCCCGATTTCGGTGCCCTGGCACCGAAATCGGGAGCCAGAACGAGGGACCGGCTCACTCGGGGACGGCGGTGACGCAGCGGGCGTCGCCCATGGGGAGCGAGGCCTCGGTGGCGGGCGAGGTCTCGCCGTAGAGCGCGCCGAGCATGCCCTTGACCATGCCGCGGTCGACCGCGCAGATCACCGGGTGCTCGACCGCGGCGTCGCCGAAGGGGCAGTGCTCGGAGACGAGGCGCAGGCGCCCGTCGCGCTGCTCGGCGCGGGTGGCGAAGCCGTGGGCGGAGAGGGCGTCGGCCACCGAGTGGAGGGCGGCGCGGAACGAGCGGGGCTGGTCGTTGCCGGCGCCGATCGAGTCGGCCATGGCCCGGCCGTACTCGATGCCGACCTCCTCGGCCATCTGCTGGGCCGTCTCGGGGCCGAGCAGCTCCAGGGCCCGCCCGAGCAGGGTCACGAGCACGTCGTCGTGGCGCACCGGCACCTCGAGCGGCATGGCGTCGGAGGTGACCTTGTAGTGCTTGGACGGCCGGCCCGCGCCGCCGTTCTCGCTGCGGGCCACCGCCACCTCGAGGTAGCCGCCGGAGGCCAGCTTGTCGAGGTGGTGGCGGGCCACGTTGGCGTGGAGCTCGAAGCGCTGGGCGACCTCGGCGGCGGTCACGCCCTGGGCGTGCTCGCGGGCGAAGAGGTAGATGTCGCGCCGGGTCGGGTCGCCGAAGGCCGAGGTGATGGCGGTGACCGCCGACGCGAACTCGGTGGCGGTGAGGGCCGCTCGGTCCACCTCGGTATTCTACCTATCCGCGTAGGTGAAATCCCCCGCCACCCTCCGCCACCCCCCGCCCGCCGCCCCGGAACCCGTGATGAACGACCTCCTTCCTCCCGTCCGTGCCGCCCTCGACGCCGTGCTGGAGCCCGAGCTCGAGCGGACCCTCGCCGACCTCGGCCTCGTGCGGGGCGTGGCCGTCGACGGTGGGCGTGTCCACGCGGTCGTGGCCCTGACCACGCCGGAGAACCCCACCGCGCCGGAGCTGGCGCAACGCATCACCGACGCGGTCGGGATGGTCGAGGGCGTCACCGGCATCGACATCGAGTTCTCGGTGCTCACCGACGACGAGCGCGAGGCCATGCGCCGGCGCTTCCTCGGCGACCCCCACGCCACCGCCGGCAGCCAGCCCGCGCACGGGCGCGCGGAGGGCCGGGCGGTGCCCTTCGCCGACCCGGGGTCCACCACGCGGGTCCTGCTCATCGCGTCGGGCAAGGGCGGGGTGGGCAAGTCGTCGGTGAGCACGAACCTGGCCGTCGCCCTCGCGGCCCGCGGCCGGCGCACCGCCATCGTCGACGCGGACGTGTGGGGCTTCTCGATCCCCCGCATGCTGGGCATCCACCGGCCGCCGACGCTGATCGACGAGATGCTCGTGCCGCCCCGGGCCAGCGGCGTGGCGTGCATCTCCATGGGCTTCTTCGCCGACGAGAGCCAGCCCGTCATCTGGCGGGGCCCGATGCTGCACAAGGCGCTCGAGCAGTTCCTCACCGACGTCTACTGGGGTGAGCCCGACTTCCTCGTGGTCGACCTGCCGCCGGGCACGGGCGACGTCTCGATCTCGTTGGCGTCGTTCCTGCCCCAGAGCGAGGTGTACGTGGTGACCACCCCCCAGAAAGCGGCCGAGCGGGTCGCCCAGCGGGCCGCCTTCATGGCCCAGAAGGTGGGCCTCGAGGTCAAGGGCGTCATCGAGAACCTGTCGTGGTTCACCGGCGACGACGGCACGCGCTACGAGCTCTTCGGCGCCGGGGGCGGTGCCGCCCTGGCGGCCCGTCTGGGTGTGCCCCTGGTGGGCCAGGTGCCGCTCGTGCCCGCGCTGCGCGAGGGCGGTGACGAGGGCGAGCCCATCGCCGCCGTCGACCCCACCAGCGAGGCCGGCGCCGCGTTCGCGGAGATGGCCCGCGTCGTGGACGAGGACCTCGCCCCGACCAAGCGGCGCCATCGCGAGCTCCGGATCGTCTGATCGGCGGGTCGCCGCCTACCATCGGTCCGGAGGACCCGGGCTCGAGCTGCGTCATCGGCACGGCTGAGCGGCCCGACCTCGTCCCGGACCCGCCCCGACCTCGCCTGACCCGTTCGACCCGCCTGACCCGCCTGACAGAGGAAGACCATGGACGTTCGCATCGGTGTGACCTACAGCCCCAAGGAGCTCG